>JBDHSQ010000008.1:0-57031 GCA_039808285.1 Paracoccaceae bacterium | reverse complement strand
GAGGCGCCGGCCGCTGACCGGCGCTAACAGGCACAGCGTGGCGGGCCCGCGCCATGCCGCGTCGATTTTTCGCTGTTTTCGCCCCGACAGAATCGCTAAGGGACGGGGCGAGAGCGACCGGCCTGCCCCGACCTCGGGCGGGCGCCCAAGGAGGGAGACTGCCCCGGATGAAGATACTCGTGCCCGTCAAGCGCGTGATCGACTACAACGTGAAGGTTCGCGTGAAGGCGGACGGCACGGGCGTCGATCTGGCGAATGTGAAGATGTCGATGAACCCGTTCGACGAGATCGCGGTGGAAGAGGCGATCCGTCTGAAGGAGAAGGGAGCGGCAGAAGAAATCATCGTGGTCTCGGTCGGCGTCAAGCAGGCGCAGGAGACGCTGCGGACCGCATTGGCGATGGGGGCCGACCGCGCGATCCTGATCGAGGCGGCGTCGGACGTGCACCAGGACATCGAGCCGCTCGCGGTGGCGAAGCTGCTTGCGGCCGTGGTGAAGGAAGAGGCCCCGGGCCTCGTGCTCTGCGGCAAGCAGGCGATCGACAACGACATGAACGCGACGGGGCAGATGCTTTCGGCGCTCTTGGGCTGGAGCCAGGCGACCTTCGCCTCGGAACTGGCGGTCGAGGGCGAACATGCCACGGTCACGCGCGAGGTCGACGGCGGGCTCCAGACGATCCGGGTGAAGATGCCGGCCGTCGTCACGGTCGACCTGCGCCTCAACGAACCGCGCTATGCCTCGCTTCCCAACATCATGAAGGCGAAGAAGAAGCCGCTCGACGAGAAGACGGCGGCCGACTACGGCGTCGACGTCACGCCGCGCCTGACGGTGGTCAGGACGGTGGAGCCGGCGGGCCGCAAGGCGGGGGTGAAGGTGGGCTCGGTGGACGAGCTGATCGCGAAACTGAAAGACGAGGCGGGGGTGATCTGATGGCTGTTCTTCTTCTTGCCGATGTCAGCAACGGGCATCTTGGCGCCGATGCGCTGGCCAAGACGCTGGAGGCCGTGAAGGGCCTCGGCGAGGTCCATGTGCTGATCGCCGGGCAGGGCGGCGACGCGGCGGCGGCCGAGGCGGCGACGCTTCAGGGTGTGGCGAAGGTCCTGTTCGCCGATGGCCATGACTATTGCCACGGCATGGCCGAGGCCACCGCGGCGCTGATCGTCGGGCTGGCGGGCGGCTATTCGCACATCGCCGCGCCGGCGACGGCGGCGGCCAAGAACGTGCTGCCGCGGGTCGCCGCGCTTCTCGACGTGATGGTGCTGACCGATGTCACGGCCATCGTCGATGCCGGCACGTTCGAGCGGCCGATCTATGCCGGCAACGCGATCCAGACGGTGAAGTCGGCCGACAAGGTGAAGGTCTTCACCGTGCGGACGGCGAACTTCGCGGCCGTCGCAGCCGGCGGCGCCGCTCCGGTCGAGAAGGTCTCGGGCGCGACGGCCGCAGGCCTTGCCTCCTGGGTGGAGGACAAGGTGGCGGCGTCGGACCGTCCGGAACTCACGAGCGCGAAGATCGTCGTCTCGGGCGGGCGCGGCGTGGGGTCGGAGGAGAACTTCGCGATCATCGAGAAGCTCGCCGACAAGCTGGGTGCCGCCGTGGGGGCCTCGCGTGCCGCCGTGGACTCGGGCTTTGCGCCGAACGACTGGCAGGTCGGCCAGACCGGCAAGGTCGTGGCGCCGGACCTCTATGTCGCCGTCGGCATCTCGGGCGCGATCCAGCACCTGGCGGGGATGAAGGACAGCAAGGTCATCGTCGCCATCAACAAGGACGAGGAGGCGCCGATCTTCCAGGTCGCCGACTACGGCCTGGTGGGCGATCTCTTCACCGTCGTGCCGGAACTGACCTCGAAGCTCTGAGGCAGGCGCCGGCGCCGCGCGCGGGGCATTCCTTCGGCGCGCGGCCCGGCCCGCTTGAGACAGACGACGGAAAGCCCCGCCCCCGGCGGGGCTTTCGCGTCAGAGGAGCCGCCGCATCGCCGGCACCAGCGCCTCGGTGATCTCGGCATGGACGCGCGGCCCCGGCATCGCCGCCGCGATGGGTGCATCGAGCGCGGCGAAATGCATGCCCTGCGTTCCCGCGCCCAGCGCCGAGGCCGAGGGCGTGATCCTGACCAGATCGCTCGCGAAGGGGCGGATCGCCGCGACCATCTCGGCATCGACGAAAAGCGGCTCGTGCCCGAGCCCGTCGCCCGGGCCGTGCGGGTCCGCGCCCGAGGCGCCGGAAATCCACAGGAGCACCGTCTTGTTGTCGATCTTGTGGAGAAGGTTGCGCATCCGCGCGATCCAGGCCGCCTTCAGCTCCTCCTCCAGGAGCGCGAACTTCTCGGCCGACCGTTCCTTGAGCACCGACAACATGTGGCGGGTGAAGTGGAACTCGGTGAAATCGACCTCGCGGAAGATCGTCTTCATCAGCGTCGAGGCGCGCAGGAAGCGGTCGTTGCGGCGCGGATGGACGGCGTAGAAGCGGTTCGACAGGTTCTGCGCGCCGGTGAGCTGGATCACCGTCACCTTCGCGTGGCGGCAGGCGTCGATCACCACCGGCTCGCCGACGAAGACATCTGTGCCGGCGTTCATGTAGCCGAAGTTGACCACCGGCAGGCCGAGCGCCCGCTCCAGCAGCGCCGGATAGGGGTCGGCCACGAACTTGCCGTAGGTTTCCGTCCCGCCGATGGCGGCGGCATAGGCGCCCTCGAGCTTGCGCCGCGGACCGCGGAAGAGAAGTTTGGACTGCCCGTAACGGCAGGGAAAATAGTCGAGGGCTGTGTCGCCCGCGTATTCATAAGCCATGTCTCCCACCTTCAGGATTCGATTCACCCGCGCCCAACCTGCGCCCGACATGTTGCCAAAGACCTAACCCTTCAATTCGAACGGTTTGGCCGGGCAGGTTATGCCTTGCGCAGCGCCCGCCGCGATGCCTATGGTCACGCGGCAACGGAAAAGGGTGAGGTCATGGAGATCAACACGGTCGGGATCGTCGGTGCGGGCCAGATGGGCAACGGCATCGCCCATGTCTTCGCGCTGGCGGGTTTCGACGTGCTGATGACCGACATCACCCAGGAGGCGCTGGACAAGGCGCTGGCGCTGATCGCCCGGAACATGGATCGCCAGGTTACGCGCGGCAAGATCACGGCCGACGACAAGGCCGCGGCGCTCGGCCGGATCCGCACGACGCTGAAGCTCACCGACCTCGGCCGGACCGACCTCGTGATCGAGGCGGCGACGGAACGCGAAACGGTCAAGCAGGCGATCTTCGAGGATCTGCTGCCGCATCTGAAGCCCTCGACGATCCTGACGTCGAACACCTCGTCGATCTCGATCACCCGGCTTGCGTCGCGCACGGACCGGCCGGAGAAGTTCATGGGCTTCCACTTCATGAACCCGGTGCCGGTGATGCAGCTCGTCGAGCTGATCCGCGGCATCGCCACCGACGAGCCGACCTATCAGGCGATGCTGAAGGTCGTCGAACGGCTCGGCAAGACGGCGGCGAGCGCCGAGGACTTCCCTGCCTTCATCGTCAACCGCATCCTGATGCCGATGATCAACGAGTCGGTCTACACGCTCTACGAAGGGGTCGGCAACGTGAGGTCGATCGATTCCTCGATGAAGCTCGGCGCGAACCATCCGATGGGGCCCCTGGAACTGGCCGATTTCATCGGGCTCGACACCTGCCTCGCGATCATGAACGTGCTGCACGAGGGGCTTGCCGACACCAAATACCGGCCCTGCCCGCTGCTGACGAAATACGTCGAGGCCGGCTGGCTCGGCCGCAAGACCGGCCGCGGCTTCTACGATTACCGCGGCGAGACGCCGGTACCCACGCGCTGACGCCCTAGACCTTCAGGTCGAGCGTGGTCTGGCGCAGCCAGGCGAGCATCCCGCGGGGGTCGGCGGCGCGGGCGCGAATGTCTTCGGGTCCGATCGGGTGGCCGATGACCGGCGACTGCGGCTTGTTCAGCGCCTTGTAGATCTCGTGCAGCAGGAGGCCCTGGCGGAAGGTGGCGGCGACCTTGTCGGCCACGTGATAAAGCCGGGTGTTCTGGCCGGGGAAGAAGATCGGCAGCACCGCCGCACCCGACCGGCTGACCATCTTTGCGGTGAAGGGATTCCATTCCGGCTCGATCACCGGGCCGAAGAAGGTCCGCGAGGTCGCCACCTTGCCGGCGGGAAAGAGGATCACGACGCCGCCCTGGCGCAGGTGATCCATGCAGATCGCCCGCATCTCGAGCCCAAGCTCGCGCGCGTGCTCCTCGTGCGGGAAGGGCACCGGGACCATGTGCTCCTCGATCTCGGGGATGCCGGTCAGGAGCGAGCGGGTGAGAATCTTGTAGTCGGTGCGCACACGGCCGATCAACTCGCCCATCACCAGCCCGTCGACGAGCCCGTGGGGGTGGTTGGCAACCACCACCAGCGGGCCGTCCGTCGGGATGCGGGCGATCTGTTCGTGGGGCGTCAGGATGTCGATCCCCATCGTCTGCACCGCCTTGGTGAAGAACGGATGGCCCCAGGGCACGCCGGTGCGCTCGAACTGGCGGATCAGGCGCAGGAGCGTGAGCTTGCCGGTCATCCATTCGATGGTGCGGATCGTGTTGGCCTTGACCGGGCTTCTGAAGGTTCCGGCATAGGACAGCCGCCGCATCTCATAGGGTTTCGATACGGGTTCGGGCGTCTGTTTCTGCTGTCCGTCGGGCAACGTCCGCTTGCCCTCCCCTCCCGGCTGGGCCACGTCAGTAGTCTTCGCCGAAGCGCGCGGCAACCAGCGCCGCGAGCGCGTCGGCGAGCTTTTCGGCCTCGGCCCCGGAGGTGGTCACCTCGATCGCGGTGCCCCTGGAGGCGCCGAGCATCAGCAGCCCCATGATCGAATCGCCCGACACGCGCATCCCGTCGCGGGACACCTCGGCCGCGGCGTCATGCGCCTCGACCACCTCGACGAAGCGTGCGGAGGCGCGGGCATGAAGCCCCTTTTCGTTGACGATCTTCAGTGACCGCGTCGTCATTGGCTGCCTTGTCCGGACCCTGCGTAACTATTGATATACTTGCGCCCGGCATCAAGGGCGGAGGCAGCCGCCTCGGGCACGGAAAGGTGGCGCGACTTGGCAAGCTTGATCAGCATGGGCAGATTGGCGCCGAAGAGGATGCGGCGGTCGTCGCTTTCGCAGGCGCAGAGCGAGAGGTTGGACGGCGAGCCGCCGAACATGTCGGTGACGACGACCACGCCGTCGCCGGAATCGACCGCGTCCGCGGCGGCGCGGATCTCGGCCTGCTTGGCCGCGCGGTCGTGATCTTCCTCGATCGCGATGGCGCGCATCCCCTGCTGCTTGCCCACGACATGTTCGACCGCGGAGAGATACTCCCGCGCCAAACCGCCGTGTGCGACGATCACGATGCCGATCACGCCCCGCTACCTTGCCACAATCCGGGCGCGCCAGCGGCCCGTCGTTCCAGTTCCCGGTGCCTCTTAGACACCTGCCAGCCGGCCTCCGCAAGCGCCTTGGCCATCCTTTCCGTCACGGCAACCGACCGGTGTTGCCCGCCGGTGCACCCGAACCCGATGGCAAGATGGCTCTTGCCCTCCTCGACATGTGCGGGCAGCAGGAACAGCAGAAGATCGCGTGTGCGCGTGAAGAAGCCCTCGAATCGCGGATCGGATTCGACGAAGGCCGCCACCTCGGGCGTGCGGCCGTCCAGCGGGCGCAACGCGGCCTCCCAGTGAGGATTTCTGAGGAAGCGGCAGTCGAACATCATGTCGAGCCCGCGCGGCACGCCGCGCTTGTATGAAAAGCTGTGGAGCGAGACCGCAAGCCCCGCGGCCGCGCCCTGGCCGAACAGGCGGGCGATCTCGGCCTTGAGGTCGTGCGGGCTGAGATCGGTGGTGTCGATGAGGATTTCGGCCCGCGCGCGGATCGGCGCGAGAAGGTCGAGTTCGCCCGCCACGCCCTCGGCCGGCGTGTCCGCCCCGCTGAGCGGGTGGCGCCGCCGGGTCTCGCCGTAGCGGCGGATCAGCTCCTCCGGCCGGCAGTCGAGATAGAGAACCTCGGGCGCAACCTCGGGGATCCGGGTCAGCCGGTCGATCAGTTCGATCAGCGCGGTGGCCGAGAAGTCGCGGTTGCGCACGTCGATGCCGAGCGCCACGGGGCGCGAGATCGGGGGACCGTCGAGAAGACGCGGGATGAGGCTGAAGGGCAGGTTGTCGATGACCTCGTAGCCGAGATCCTCGAGCGCGTGGATCGCGGTCGAGCGTCCGGCCCCCGACGGGCCGGTCACAAGGACGACACGCTGGCCGCCCTCCCCGCCTTCCGCCCGCGCCGAGTGTATGCCCGCCTCCGTCATTCCGCCCGCCCCGCCTTGAGATATTGCAGGATCGCCGCGGGGAAATGGGCGCTCTCGATCCTGTGAAGAAGGGGCAGGTTGACGCCGAGGAGCCTGCGGCCGTGCCGGGGCGGCAGACGCTCCGTCTCCGGCAGGCCGAGATCGACGGCCAGCACGACCCGCGCGGTGGCGACCGCGTCGGCGGCAAGGATGCCCACGCCGCGCGCCTCGATCAGGCCGCGGATGCGGGCGGGCGCCGCGGCGAGAAGCGTGCCGGCCTCGGCCACGACCGCGGTCCGGTCATCGCTGACCAGGACGCAGCCGTAGGCCATGAGTTGCAGCGCAAGCGCCGACTTGCCCGCGCCCGAAGGCCCGAGGATCAGGACACCGCGGCCGGCAAGCGCCACGCAGCTTGCGTGAAGGACGGTGACGCGCCCGGACCCGGGGCTCACAAGGGAAGGCCCACGACGAAGCGGGCGCCGAGGGGTTCGGAGGTGATGTCGGCGTCGGTGGGACGGATGTTCTCGGCCCAGATGACGCCGCCATGCGCCTCGACGATCTGCTTGGAGATGGCAAGCCCGAGGCCCGAATGCTCGCCGAACTGGCCGGGGGGACGTTCGGAATAGAAGCGCTTGAAGATCTTGGTCAGCGCCTGGTCGGGAATGCCGGGGCCGGTGTCCTCCACCACGACGAGCACCCGGTTCTCGCGCTTGCGCGCCCAGACGCGCACCGCGTCGCCTTCCTGGCAGAAGGAAATCGCATTGGTGATGAGGTTCACGAAGACCTGTGCCAGCCGGCCTTCCAGCCCCTGGATGACGATCGGCTCGGGCGGCAGGTCGGTGATGAAGTCGACGCCCTTCGCCTTCGCCTCCTGCCCGAGATACTCGGCGAGATTGCCGAGCATCTTGAGGAGGTTGAAGGTGTCCTCCTCCTCCTTCACCAGTTCGCTGTCGAGCCGCGACGCGTTCGAGATGTCGCTGACCAGCCGGTCGAGCCGGCGCACGTCGTGGTCGATGACGCTGAGCAGCTTCTCGCGCTGGTCGTCGCGCTTGGCGACCCTGAGCGTGCCGACAGCGGAGCGCAGGCTGGCCAGCGGGTTCTTGATCTCGTGCGCGACGTCGGCGGCGAACTGCTCGTTCGACTCGATGCGTTCATAAAGTGCCGCCACCATGCCGCGCATGGCGCCCGACAGCCGCCCGATCTCGTCGGGGCGTGCGGTGAGGTCGGGGATGCGCACGCGGTTCGGGCTCATCTTCCGCGCGTTCTTGTCACGGCCCAGTTCGGCCGCGGCGGCAAGATCCGACAACGGATTGGCGATAGTCGAGGCGAGCACGAGGCTGAGGCCGATCGAAACGACGATGGCGATGACGAACATCTGAAGAACCTGCTCGCGTTCCACCCGCACAAGCTGGTCGATCTCTCCGGCCACCGAGGTGATCGCGGCGACGCCGATCACCTGGCCTTCATGGCGGATCGGCGTTGCCACCGTGAAAATCGCATCGCCCGCCACGTCGCGCCCGGTGCGGATCTGGGTTTCGCCCGCGAGCGCCGCCGGCACCAGATCGCGCGCCAGATCCTCGCCGCCGAAGACCGGGTTCTGCGTGTTCTGCGGCGCCAGGAGGCCCGCGATGGTTTCCCAGACCGAATTCAGCAGATCGGTGATGAGCGTCGAGCGGTGGTCAAGCTGGAGGCCCGTCACCTTCTCGCGCGCGGGCCGGTCCATCCCCACGGTCGAGGCGACGAGGCTTTCCTGGGTGTCGAAGACGAAAAGCTCGGCGCCCTCCGGCAGTTCGACGCCGCGCGCGGTCGCCGTCGCGTCGAGACCGTCGCCGGTGGCGAGGTTGACCGGCGCGCCGGCGGGAAGCTGCGCCTCGAACACATCCGCGACCAGTTGCGCCTCGGCGACAAGGCCGCTTTCGCGCTGCAGCACGAGGCTGTCGCGGAACGGGTTGAGGTAGAGCACGCCGGCGACGAGGACGATCATCGCCATCAGGTTGAAGGTGATGATCTTGCGCGCCAGCGGCGAACGGTTGAGCGAAATTAATCCCCGCCGTTCGCGGCCCGCCTTCAGCTCGGACTCCACGAACCCTTCCGGCGCGGTCCAGTCCTCGCCCAGGACGACATCCGCCCGGCGAGCCTCAGTTCGGTCGCGCAAGTCGATCCTCGACGCCAGTGTCATTCTTCGTTGTAGCGATACCCGATACCATACAGCGTTTCGATCGCCGAGAAATCGTCATCGACGGTGCGCATCTTCTTTCTCAGCCGCTTGATGTGGCTGTCGATTGTGCGGTCGTCGACATAGACCTGGTCGTCATAGGCCACGTCCATCAACTGGTCGCGGCTTTTCACGAAGCCGGGCCGCTGGGCAAGCGCCTGGAGCAGCAGGAACTCGGTGACGGTCAGCGCCACGTCCCTGCCCTTCCACATCACCGAATGGCGCAGAGGATCCATCGTCAGCGAGCCGCGCACCATGACCTTGGTGTCCTCGGTCGTGGCCACCTCGCCGGTGGCGATCGCCTCCTGCCGGCGCAGGAGCGCCCGGATGCGTTCGACCAGAAGCCTCTGCGAGAAGGGCTTTTTCACATAGTCGTCCGCGCCCATGCGCAGACCCAGAACCTCGTCGATCTCGTCGTCCTTCGACGTCAGGAAGATCACCGGCATCGAGGTCTTCTGGCGGAGGCGCTGGAGAAGCTCCATCCCGTCCATCCGCGGCATCTTGATGTCCAGCACGGCCATGTCCGGCAGACGCTTGTTGAAGGCGTCGAGCGCGGCCTGGCCGTCGTTGTAGGTTTCCACCTCGTATCCCTCCGCCTCGAGCGTCATGGACACCGAGGTCAGGATGTTCCGGTCGTCGTCGACGAGTGCGATCCTCGACATGTGGGCTTCCTCGTGCTGCTCTGCTTGTCGTTATTATCGCGGCATTTTCCCTTTTCCGGGGCGCGGAAGCAACTGATATGTGCGAATCGGGCACGGCGGCCGAATCAGATGGCACGAAAAAACCGAAGGTTTGACTAATTTGCCTCACTCCTGGGGATCGTTGCCGTTTCAACCTCAGGCGTCGCCAATTGGTTGCGCTAACCCGCCGATGGTGGCGCTAACCCGAACAAACCCTTCTGTTCCAAGATTCAAGGCGCATGATATAGGGGCCGTGCGGCCCCCGCTCCGGAGGGCTGCCGGCGTCCCGGCAGGCCGGGACGTTTCCTTTGAACCTCGAGGAAGCCGCGGGCCGCGGCGACGGGAGCAGGACAATGACCAATGGACGGGTGAACCCCTCGCATCGCTTGGAAGACCAGGGCATCGTGGGGCTCGGCGGCGTCTATTACAACCTCATCGAGCCTGCGCTGGTCGAGGAGGCGCTGAAGCGCGGCGAAGGCAGGCTCGGGCTCGGCGGCACCTTCCTCGTCTCGACCGGCAAGCACACAGGCCGGTCGCCCAGGGACAAGTTCGTCGTCCGCACGCCCTCGGTCGAAGACAGCATCTGGTGGGAAAACAACCGGCCGATGGACCCAGCGAAGTTCGACGTGCTCCATGCCGACATGCTGGCGCACCTCAAGGGCCGCGACGTGTTCGTCCAGGATCTCTATGCCGGCGCCGACCCCGAGCACCGGCTCGACGTGCGGATCGTGGCCGAGCTCGCGTGGCACGGGCTGTTCATCCGGCACCTGCTGCGCCGTCCCTCGCGCGAGGAGCTTGACAGCTTCGTTCCCGAATTCACCATCATCAACTGCCCCTCCTTCAAGGCCGACCCCGAACGCCACGGCTGCCGGACCGAGACGGTGATCGCGCTCGACTTCGACAGGAAGCTGATCCTGGTGGGCAATACCGCCTATGCGGGCGAGAACAAGAAGTCGGTCTTCACGCTCCTGAACTACATCCTTCCCGGCAAGGGCGTGATGGCGATGCACTGCTCGGCCAACCATGCGATCGACAGCCCGGAGGACACCGCGATCTTCTTCGGCCTCTCGGGAACCGGCAAGACCACCCTCTCGGCGGACCCGGCGCGCACGCTCATCGGCGATGACGAGCACGGCTGGTCGGAAAAGGGCACGTTCAACTTCGAGGGCGGCTGCTACGCCAAGACGATCAACCTGTCGGCCGAGGCCGAGCCGGAGATCTTCGCCACCTGCTCGACGTTCGGCACCGTGATCGAGAACATGGTCTTCGACCCCGAGACGCTGGTGCTCGATTTCCACGACAACTCGATCACCGACAACATGCGCTGCGCCTATCCGCTCGAGGCGATCTCGAACGCCTCGGCGACCTCGCTGGGCGGGCATCCGAAGAACGTGATCATGCTGACCTGCGACGCCTATGGGGTGATGCCGCCGATCGCGCGGCTGACCCCGGCGCAGGCGATGTATCACTTCCTGTCGGGCTTCACCTCCAAGACGCCGGGGACGGAAGTCGGCGTGACCGAGCCGATCCCGACCTTCTCGACCTGCTTCGGCGCGCCGTTCATGCCGCGCCGGCCGGAGGTCTACGGCAAGCTCCTGCAACAGAAGATCAAGGAGACCGGCGCGACCTGCTGGCTGGTCAACACCGGCTGGACCGGCGGCGCCTACGGCAAGGGCGCGCGGATGCCGATCCGCTCCACCCGCACGCTTCTGGCCGCCGCGCTCGACGGCTCGCTCGCCGGCGTGAAGTTCCGCAAGGATCCGAACTTCGGCTTCGAGGTGCCGGTTTCGGTCCCCGACGTGCCCGAGGTTCTGCTCGACCCGCGCCGCACCTGGGAGGACGAGGCGGCCTATGACGTGCAGGCGAAGAAGCTTGTGCAGATGTTCGCCGACAACTTCGCGCAATACGTCGCCCATATCGACGATGACGTGCGGGCGGCGGCCATCGGCTGAGCGCAGGGCCGCGAACTCGGCAGGGGCCGCCCGGGCGGGCGGCCCTTTGCGTTCACCCGGCGAGCCCCCGGCGCAGCAGATTGAATCCGGTCAGGGCGAGCAGGACGAGCGTCCAGCGGCGGAAGCGGACAGGATCGAGGTGGTCGTGCATCCGGAACCCCGCCCAGAGCCCCAGGCTGGCGGGCACGGCCATCGCCGCCGACAGCGGCAGCGTGTCGGCGTTGAGCACGCCCGAACCCAGATGCGCCAGCGTCAGCACCGCCGCGCCGATCAGGAACACCACCCCCTGCACCCGCACAGTTTCCTGCTTTCCCGCCCCGGTCGAGAGCAGGTAGACGATGAGCGGCGGCCCCCAGACGCCGGAAATGCCGCCGTAAAGCCCGCCGATGATGCCGAGCACGATCTCCACCCGGGCGCGATGCTCGATGCGGATGGCGAGGCTTCGCCCCGCCAGTTGCCACAGCGCGAAGCCGAGGATCGGCGCGCCCAGCAGCAGATTCATCGCCGCCTGCGGGATCCGGGTGACGAACTGCGCCGAGATGGCAAGGAAGACCACCACCATCGCGATGTGGCGGCGATAGGCGACCACGCTGCCCCACGCCGCCCGCCATCCCTGCCGGAACGCCTGGGCGATGTTGGTGACGAGCGTCGGCAGGATCAGGAGGGCGAGCGCGGTTTCCTTGGGCAGGAACGATCCGAAGGCCGAGATCATGATCATCGGCATGGCGAAGCCGACGGCGCCCTTGACGAAACCCGCGACGAGCGTGACCGCCACCGCCAGCCCGATCTGCCACAGGTCCAGCCCGAACATTCTCCCCCCGAAGGCCGTCCGGAGCCGCGCCCCAGTCCCAGCCCCTTGTTCCAGTCCCGTGTCCCAGTCCCGCAGCCGGTGATAGCCGGTTCCCGGAGCCGGCGTCAGGGCGAAAATGCAAGCGACATATTCGTTCCGACATGGCGCGGCAAACGAATTAATGTTGCGCTGCAAGTGCGAAATGGCTAGGACGGTGCAACTGCAGAACAGGAGCCGATTCATGGCGCACGATGGGGCCGAGATGCCGACGACTGCGATCCTTCCCGACCTTCTTTCGCTGACCGCGGCGGCGCTGCCGCCGGTGGAGGCGCTTCTGGAAAAGGCGCGGGCGGGGCTGAGGGACGCGGTGGCTGCGGACGGCAAGGTGTCGGGCGCGGCGCTCGAGGCGCGGCAGTTCGAATCCCATGCCCTGTCCTGGCTGGCCACCTACGTCGAATCCCTGCGCCAGCTTCGCGCCTGGGCCGGCCGGCTCGACGCGACGGAGACATTCGCGGAGCTGGAGCAACTCATCCTCCAGATCGGCTTCGGCGAATACCTGGCGCAGATCGCCGGCGGCATCCCGATGAGCCAGGGCGAGATCGCGCGGCTCTCCGACCTCGGCCTTGCCTGGGCGCCGGAGGGCGCCGCGGCGACGCTCGTCGCCCGCGGCAACACTCCGGCGGCGCGGGACCGGCTGGTCCGGCTCATGCGCGACAACCGCGGGCGGGCGACCTTCGGCGCGACCGGGCTCGACGACGATCTGGAGATGATCCGCGGCCAGTTCCGCCGCTACGCCGACGAGAAGGTCATCCCCTTCGCCCATGACTGGCACCTGAAGGACGCGCTGATCCCGATGGAGATCGTCGGCGAACTGGCGGGGCTCGGTGTCTTCGGCCTGACCATCCCGGAAGCCTACGGCGGGCTCGGCCTGTCGAAAGCCAGCATGGTGGTGGTCAGCGAGGAGCTGAGCCGCGGCTACATCGGCGTGGGTTCGCTCGGAACCCGCAGCGA
Organism: Paracoccaceae bacterium; assembly: GCA_039808285.1. Taxonomy (GTDB): domain Bacteria; phylum Pseudomonadota; class Alphaproteobacteria; order Rhodobacterales; family Rhodobacteraceae; genus Albidovulum. The sequence continues at coordinate 44,079 of JBDHSQ010000008.1, read as the reverse complement.
GATCGCCGCCGAACTGATCCTCTGCGGCGGCACGGAGGAGCAGAAGGCGCACTGGCTGCCGAAGCTCGCGAGCGGCGAGATCCTGCCCACCGCCGTCTTCACCGAGCCCAACACCGGTTCGGACCTCGGCTCCTTGCGCACCCGCGCGGTGAAGGCCGGCGAGGACTGGGAGGTGACCGGCAACAAGACCTGGATCACCCATGCCGCGCGCACCCATGTGATGACGCTGCTCGCCCGCACCGACCCCGAGACCACCGATTACCGCGGCCTGTCGATGTTCCTGGCCGAAAAGACGCCCGGCACCGACCGAGATCCTTTCCCCACCCCGGGCATGACCGGCGGCGAGATCGGGGTGCTGGGCTACCGCGGGATGAAGGAATACGAGCTTGGCTTCGACGGCTTCCGCGTGAAGGGCGAAAACCTTCTGGGCGGTGTGCCGGGCCAGGGCTTCAAGCAGTTGATGCAGACCTTCGAGAGCGCGCGCATCCAGACCGCGGCGCGGGCGATCGGCGTGGCGCAGGCGGCGCTTGAGACCGGCCTGCAATACGCCGAAGAGCGCCGGCAGTTCGGCAAGCCGCTGGTCGAGTTTCCCCGTGTCTCGGGCAAGCTCGCGATGATGGCGGTCGAGATCATGATCGCCCGCCAGTTGACCTACCATTCCGCCTGGCAGAAGGACCACGGGCACCGCTGCGACCTCGAGGCCGGGATGGCCAAGCTTCTGGGCGCCCGCGTCGCCTGGGCGGCGGCCGACAACGCGCTCCAGGTCCACGGCGGCAACGGCTTTGCGCTCGAATACCGGATCAGCCGCATTCTCTGCGACGCGCGCATCCTCAACATCTTCGAGGGTGCGGCGGAAATCCAGGCGCAGGTCATCGCCCGACGGCTGCTGGACGGCTCGGCCTGAGCGGACGGAAGCGCCCCCCGGAGGAAGAGTGGTTCCGGTCCGTTGACAGACCGTTGTCGAGCCGGGGTTTGACCGGCGGCCCGCGGCTGGTGCATTGAGTTTCCGTGGGGATGACTTGCGAAGGGGTCCGGCGAATGACTCGGTGGCTTTCCGGCCAGAGACGGCTTGTGGCGGCGCTGGGCATCGCCTGTCTCGTGCTGACGGGGTTCGGCGCGGGGATCGCGACCGAATTCCTCGCCCATCCGGCAAAGACCGTCCAGCGCGCGGCACGCCGCGTCATGCCGAGACCGCCTGCGCCGGTGGTCGAGGCGCCGGATGTCGAAAGCATCTTCCTGGCCTTCCGGCGGGAATCCGTGCAAGTGCCGGTCACCCGTTACGGCCGCGGCGGCGGGCTGACGGTGGTGGACAATCACGCGGTGCTCGCCACGATCGACGGCAGGCTCTACCTCGCCGCAGCGGCCGACGACGTGCGGCCGCTGGCGATCGGCGTGCCGGACTACGGATTCGAAGCCTACCGCGCCTTTGCCGACGACCCGGCCAACGGCGACTATCATTTCGAGCTTTGGGCCTACCGCTACTTCGACCTGCTCGCCTATGATTTCGGCGGCGCCAAGCAGCTCGCGCTGTCCTACGTCAGGTTCGAGCCCGACCGGCGCTGCTTCCACACCATCGTCTCGGTGCTCGACATCCCCGCGACGGCGGCGGAGCTTGCGCGGTTCAGCGCCACGGCGGAGGACTGGCGCACCCTCTACACCACCGAGCCCTGCCTGCCGCTGAAGAAGACCCAGAGCGCGATTGAGGTGCAGATCGGCGGCGGCCGGATGGCCTATGACGGCCAGGGCAGGCTCTATCTCGGCAGCGGCGACTTCCACATCGACGGCATCTTTTCCGAGATGCCCGCGATCGCCCAGGATCCCGCCTACGACTACGGCAAGGTGATCGAGATCGACCTGGCGACCGGGCAGCACCGCCAGATCGCGCGCGGCCTGCGCAACATGCAGGGTGTCACCTTCGACGCCGAAGGGCGGCTCTGGACGGTTGAGCACGGGTTGCGCGGCGGGGACGAGCTGAACCTGATCCGGGAGGGGCGGGACTACGGCTGGCCGAGGGAAAGCCTCGGCACGCTCTACAACAAGCTGCCGATCCCCGGCGCGCTGTCCTACGGGCGCCACGACACGTTCGAGCCCCCGATCTACGCATTCCTGCCCTCGGTTGCGATCTCGAGTCTGGAACTGCTGCACGACTTCAACAGCGCCTGGGACGGCGACATCCTGATGGGCACGCTGAAGGACCAGTCACTCTACCGCATCCGCATCGCGCAGGACCGGGTGATGTTCGCCGAGCGTATCCCGATCGGCGAACGCATCCGCGCGGCGCGGCAGATCGACGGCGACCGGCTGGTGCTCTACACCGACGACAACGAGCTCGTGTTCCTGACCGAGACGCCGAACGGCCAGGCAGAGGCATTCCTGACCGCCTACCTCCGGCAGGCCGATCTCGATCCCCGTGCGCGCGACCGGCTGGAGGCAAACGTCACCACCTGCCTCAAGTGCCATTCGCTCGACCCCGGCGAGAACGGCTTCGCGCCGAGCCTCGCGGCGGTGGCCGGCGCGCCGATCGGCGGGACGCGCTATGCCGCCTATTCCGACTGGATGCGGACGCAGGACGCCATCTGGACGCCGGAGCGGCTGGCCGAGTTCCTGCAGGCGCCGGCGCGGGTGGCGCCCGGAACCTCGATGCCCGACCCCGGAATCCGCGATCCCGAGGAGATCGCCGCGGTGGTCGACTTCCTGAGCGCGATGGCCTCGCCGCTGGAATTCTCCGCAAAATCCGTCGATTCGGAGGGCGCCGCGGACGGGCCCGCCACGGCGGTCACGAACTGAGGCTGTGCCCCGCGCGCGCGCGGCCCCGGAGTTCGCCCAGCCGGGGATGCAGGCGCCCGGCGACACCCGCCATGACGCCGAGCCCCGCGGCGCAGGCAACGAAGACCGCGGGGACCGGTGCGACGAGGAGGATCACCCAGGCGACGCCCGGCGTGAGGATGCCCGAGACGTCGCGGAAGCTCGAATAGACCGCAGCCATTTCGGTGCGCTCGGCCGGCTTGACCGCCATCAGGAACGGCAGGCCGCCGAAGGTATCGAGCATGACGAGGAAGCCCGAGCCCAGCAACAGCGCCACCACCGTCACCGGCGGCCAGAACTGGCCGAACCCGGCCACCGCGAAGCTGAGCGCGGCCCAGCCGAAGGCGGTGCGGACGGCGCGGCGCAGCCCCCGCCCGCGCATCCAGCGCATGATGAAGGGCGCGAGCAGGAGAAACGCGTTCGACGCGGAATAGGCGATGCTGCCCACCCGGTCGCCCAGGCCCGCCTCGATGCAGAACATCGGCAGATAGACGACATAGACCCACCAGCCCGATGACCGGATGACGGCGAAGAGCCAGCCGGCGATGAGCCGCGGCTGGCGGAAGAACCGGCCGAGATAGGCGAGCGGATTTGGCGCCGGCGCCCGGGCGCGGGTGATCAGCTTGCCATTGCCGAGCCTCAGATACCAGAACATCGCCAGAAGTGCTGCGGCAAAGCCCATCGCCAGGACGAAGGGCAAGGCCGGCCACCATTTCCACAGGAACACCCCGGTCATCGGCCCCACGGTCCACGAGAGCGCGCTGTAGAGCAGCTTCTGCGTCTCCACCCGGCCGAGTTCCTGCCGCGCGATGAAGTCCATCACATAGGCGTTGGTGCAGATGAACACGGTGACGGTGGCGAAATTCATCAGGATCAGCGCGGCCGGCGCGGCGAGGCTGCCGCCGCGGATCGCAAGCGCCGCGCCCGCGACATAGAGGCAGGCGCCCAGAGTATAGACCCAGCGGCGCGGGACATGCCGGTTGAGCCAGGGCACCATCAACCCCCACGAAAGCGAGGCGATCCCGGCGAGAAAGTAGAGCACGCTCACCCGCGCCGCATCCTGCCCCAGCGCGTGATACATCACCAGTGGCCAGACCGAGACGAGCATCCCCCGGAGCGAGGCCTCGATCCCCGCCAGCACGGCAAAGCCGGTCACGCCGGGGGTGGGCGCGTGGCGCAGGAATTCGGGGATGTAGCGGCTGATCATCGCGCCTCCACCCCGAGAAATGGCCCGCCCGGGCCGAGGACGTCTGTGACGTTTCCGACATCGGGCGTCGCTGCGCGCTCAGTCCTCGCGCGAGAGCAGCGCCGCCAGACGGCGCCGCGCCTCGGGCAGCGGGCGGTGGCCGAGGTCGGGAATGAGCCGGTGTTCCAGAAAATGCCCGGTGGTCCTCAGCGCCGCGGCGATGTCGCCCGCGCCGGCCGGCCCCTGGCCGAGCAGGCACGCGGGCAGCGGCAGCAAGCGGTCGGCCCAGCCGCCCGCCGCGCCGCGGGCGACGGCACGCCCCGATTTCGGACTGACATAGGCGAGGTCGTCGCGTGCGCCGGTCAGGGCGCAGGACGACAGGTCGAGCCCGTAGCCGAGATCCTCCAGGAGCGTCAGTTCCCAGCGGACATAGGCGAGCGGCCAGCCCGACCCGCCGCCCAGGCGATCCAGGAGCCCGACCGTCGCGGCATAAAGACCGGGATGCGGCTCGCGTTCGGGGAGAGTCACGTGCAGAAGCGCCGACACCGCATTCAGCGCGGCCAGCGCCCTGCGGTCGCCCAGAAGCCCCGCGCGCGACCGCAGGGGCTCGACGGTGAAGGTGCCGATGTGATCCTCGAGCCGCGCCCGCCAGGAAAGGTCGATCTGGGCGCCGGGCTGGAGGATCGGCGCCAGCCGGCGGGAGGCGCCGCCCGGAACCACGCCCGCGTGGCGGCCGTGCGCCGGCGTGAAGGCCTCGATGATCGCGGCGCTTTCGCCATGCCGCCTGACCGCCAGAAGGATGCCTTCGTCCCGCCACTCCATGCCGCGCCTCCGGCCCGACTATCCGCCGCGCCGCCGCGAATGTCCATCGCGGCGGGCGTCAGTCCGCCAGCCCCTCCTCGTCGAGCAGGGTCCGGCCCTCGCGGCTCTCGATCTCGATCACCCAGAGGTCGGGGTCCATCCGCCGCTGCCGGGCGGTGGCGGCATCGACCTCGGCCTCCGGCCCCTCGGAAAGCACCACCCAGGCCCGCCCGCCGGTCGCCAGGTCGAAGCTGCGCTGGTAAAGCCGCGCGCCTCCGTCGAGCGTGGCGAGCTTCACCAGCACCGCGCCCGCCGTCGGGTCGCCCCGCGCCACGACATAGGCCGGCACATGCGCGGCCTGGAGCCGGGCGAGATAGGCGCGCACCCAGAAGTCGGCGGCGAGCCGGGCACTCATCCGCCCGTTCCTTCTTCGTTGCGGCAAATACCCCCGCCGGAGGCTCCCGCATTGCCCGCCCGCGCGGCGGAAGGGCTGGCGCGCCGGTCAGTCGCCATCCCTGAACTCGAGCCCCATGCCGGCATAGCGCTCGCGCTCCTCCTGCCAGTTCTCGCGCACCTTGACCTGGAGGAAGAGGTGCACCGGCCGGCCGAGGAACGCCGCGATCTCCGCCCGCGCCTCGCGTCCCACCGCCTTGATCGTCTCCCCCCGGTGGCCGAGCACGATGCCCTTGTGGCCGTCGCGCAGGACATAGATCACCTGGTCGATCCGGGCCGATCCGTCCTCGCGCTCCTGCCAGTGCTCGGTCTCCACCGTAAGCTGGTAGGGCAGTTCCTCGTGCAGGCGGAGCGTCAGCTTCTCCCGCGTGATCTCGGCGGCGATCATCCTGAGCGGCAGGTCGGCGATCTGGTCCTCGGGGTAGAACCAGGGGCCCTCGGGCAGTTCCGCCGACAGCCAGCGCTTCAGGTCCTCCACCCCGTGGCCGCGCTCGGCCGAGATCATGAAGGTCTTCTCGAAGGGATGGGCGGCGTTCATCTCCTGCGCCAGCGCCAGCAGCGCCTCGGCCTTCACCCGGTCGATCTTGTTGATGGCAAGGGCGACGCGCGCCTTCGCCGGCAGCTTCTCGCGGAGCGCCTCGAGGATTGTCCGCACCCCCTCGGTCAGGCCGCGATGCGCCTCGACGAGCAGCACCACGATATCGGCATCCGCCGCGCCGCCCCAGGCGGCGGCGACCATCGCCCGGTCGAGCCGGCGGCGCGGGCGGAATAGGCCGGGCGTGTCGACGAAGACGATCTGCGCCGCGCCCTCCATCGCGATGCCGCGGATGCGGGCGCGGGTCGTCTGCACCTTGTGGGTGACGATCGAGACCTTGGCGCCGACCATGCGGTTGAGGAGCGTGGACTTGCCCGCATTGGGCTCTCCGATCAGGGCGACGAAGCCGGCGCGTGTGGTCGTTCCTTCCTCAGCCATCGCCGTCCTCCATCCGGGCCTCCATCGGGGCCTTCATCCGCGCCAGGAGCGCCCGTGCCGCGGCCTGCTCGGCCTGGCGTTTCGCGCCCGCCTGCGCCACCTCGGCCTCGCCCGACGACAGCCGCACCTCGACGGTGAAGAGCGGCTGGTGATCGGGCCCCTCGCGGCCAAGCTCGGTGTAGGCGGGGGGCGGCAGGCCGCGGCCCTGCGCCCATTCCTGAAGCGCGGTCTTGGCGTCGCGCGCATCCGCCTTGACGGAGCCGATCCGCCCGCCCCAGAGTCTCAAGACCACCGCCTTCGCCGCCTCGAAGCCGGCGTCGAGGTAGACCGCGGCGATCACCGCCTCCATCGCGTCGGCCAAGAGCGCCTCCTTGCGCCGCCCGCCCGACATCATCTCCGACCGGCCGAGCTTCAGCACCTCGCCCAGCGCCGCCTCGCGCGCCACCGCGGCGCAGGTCTCCTTGCGGACGAGCGCGTTGAACCGCGGCGCGAGCTGGCCCTCGCTCGCGCCCCGGTCGGCGGCCAGGAGCGCCTCGGCCATCACGAGGCCGAGCACCCGGTCGCCGAGGAATTCGAGCCGCTGGTTGTCGGGGCGCGCCGGCGTGGCGAGCGAGGAATGGGTGACCGCGCGCAGGAGAAGCTCGGGCCGGCGGAAGTCGTGGCCGATGCGGGCCGCGAAGGCCCCGAGGTCGGCGGAAAGCCTCACTCCACCGCCTTGAAGAAGCGGTCGGACCGCCAGGTCCAGAAGAAGAAGAGCGAGCGGCCGGCGGAAGAGAACATGATCCGGTCGGCGCGGCCGATCAGGTATTCGGCCGGCAGCATGCCGACCCCGCCCGAGGCGACGGCGAAGCGGCTGTCCTGGCTGTTGTCGCGGTTGTCGCCCATGAAGAAGTAGTGTCCCGGCGGGACGGTGTAGATCGGCGTGTTGTCGGCCGGCACGCTGGCGATGTTGAGGACATCGTGGCGCACCCCGTTCGGCAGCGTCTCGGTGAAGCGCTGCTTGACGCAGGTGCCGCCGATGCCGACCGGGTCGTTCGAGCAGCGCGGCATGTTGCCCTGCGAACCCTGCGGTGCCTTGATCTCCTCGAAGGTGCCGCCGTCTTCCTGCGGCACGGGCTGGCCGTTCAGCCAGAGCTGGCCGTCCTTCATCTGCACGGTGTCGCCCGGCAGGCCGATCAGCCGCTTGATGAAATCGGCCCCGGTGCCGGGGTGGCGGAAGACGACGACATCGCCGCGCTCGGGGTCGGTGGCGAAGATGCGGCCGGTGATCGGGCAGAGCGCGAAGGGGCAGGAATATTTGGAGTAGCCATAGGCCATCTTGTTGACGAAGAGGAAGTCGCCGATCAGCAACGTATCCTTCATCGAGCCGGAGGGAATCCAGAACGGCTGGTAGAAGAGCGTCCGGAACACCCCGGCGATGAGAAGCGCATAGACGACCGTCTTCACGGTTTCGACGATACCATCCTGCTTTGCCGCCACGGTGCGCCCTGCCCTGTCCTGTCTGACTTGCCCGCGCTACATGCGGCGGCGGCACGGCCGAGTCAAGTTTCGGCTGGCGCGGGGCGCGGGCGCGCCTCGATGACCACGAAGGCCTGCGCCCAGGGGTGGTCGTCGGTCAGGGTGACATGGACGATGGCCTCGTGGCCGGGCGGCGTCATCGCCTCCAGCCGCTCTGCCGCCCAGCCCGTGAGGTGCATCACCGGCTGGCCAGAGCGAAGGTTGGAGACGGCCATGTCCTTCCACGATATCCCCATCCTGAGCCCGGTGCCCAGCGCCTTGGAACAGGCCTCCTTCGCCGCCCAGCGCTTGGCGTAGGTGCCGGCGGTGTCGTGCCGCCGTTCGGCCTTGCGCTGTTCCACCTCGGTGAAGACGCGGTTGCGGAACCGGTCGCCGAAACGGGCGAGCGTGCCCTCGATCCGCTCGATGTTGCAAAGATCGGTGCCGATGCCGAGGATCATCTTTTTCCGATCCAGTCGCCGAAACCATCGAACCATAACAGAACGGTCGCGGCCCAGTCATCGAAGGGGAGGTCCGGAAGGTCGAAATCCATACCCTTCATGTCTTGCCAGATATTGCCCGGCGCGGACTTGATGCCATCCCAGATTTCACCTGCCGTCGGAACACGCGTCCCACACACCTCGCGGTCGGAAATTGCGTTCTCGGGATTGAAGGCCACGTCGAGCGCATGCATGTCGCTCATCATCGCGCAGGCATCGGCGACTTCCCACGTGGTTGCCCCAACCACGACGGCAATGCCGTAGACCGGAATCGACTCGCCGGGCATGGTGGCGATGTTGCGGCTCGTGGCGATTGCCGTTCGCCGGGCGATCCGCTGGCTGGTGTCGCTTACGGCTTCCCTGATCGGGCGTTTGGCGCCGCGATAGGACACCACAGCGGTGTCATCGAGCTTTTTCCTGAGGACATCGGTCTCTTTCCTGGTAGTGGCCAGTTGGCCCTTTAGCTTTCCGTTTTCATTGGAAAGCTCAACCTCCTGCCGCGTCTTCTGGGCGAGCTTGTCGTCCCGGACTGCCAGTTGGGTCTGATGCTTGCCCCGCACGGTCTGGCTGACGCCGACCACCAGACCGGCCACCGACGATGCCAGACCGAAGGCCACCGGGATCACCGCCGTGGCGAGGGAGGAGGTCAGCCAGACCGCCACGAGCATCGCCATGACCGCAAGCCGCGCCGCAAACGAAAGGGTCCGCCAAGCCAGCCTGAGCGACCGGAACAGTTTCCTCATGGCGTCCGCGCCGCGTCCATCCGCCGGCGCATTTCGGCGATCGCCGCGCCAAGCCCGGCGAAGATCGCCTCGCCGATGAGGAAATGACCGATGTTGAGTTCCATCACCTCGGGGAAGGAAGCGACGGGGGTGACGGTGTCGTAGGTCAGCCCGTGGCCGGCGTGGACTTCAAGACCGAGGGAGTGGGCGAGCCGGGCACCCTGGGCCAGCGCGGCAAGCTCGGCGTCGCGTTCGGCAAACCTGCCCTCGGCGTGCAAGTCGCAGTAATGGCCGGTGTGCAACTCCACCACCGCGGCGCCGATCTTCGCGGAGGCCTCGATCTGGCGGGGGTCGTGGCCGATGAACATCGAGACACGGCAGCCCGCCTCGCGCAGCGGCGCGATGTAGTCGGTCAGCCGGACAATATCGGAGGCCACGTCGAGCCCGCCTTCCGTCGTCCGTTCCTCGCGCTTTTCGGGAACGATGCAGACGGCGTGGGGCCGGTGCCGAAGCGCGATCGCCTGCATTTCCGGCGTCGCCGCCATCTCGAAGTTCAGGGGCGTCGTCAGTGCGGCCATCAGCCGGTCGATGTCGGCATCGACGATGTGGCGGCGGTCTTCGCGCAGATGCGCGGTGATGCCGTCGGCGCCGGCCTTTTCGGCCAGTTTCGCCGCCCGCACGGGATCGGGATAGGCCGACCCGCGGGCGTTGCGCACCGTGGCCACATGGTCGATGTTCACGCCGAGCCTGAGATGGGGCCTGGGATGGGTCACGTTTCGCCTCCGTTTCGGTCGGCGCGGAGCCTAGCGGGACCGCGCGTGACTGTGAACCGGGCAAATTGCGCCCGCCCGGCCCTGCCCTCAGGGATTTCCGGCCTGCCCGTCGCCCGCCGTGCCGTTGTCCGCCGCCTGCTCGGCGCGGGCGTGAAGTCGTGCCCTCAGTTTCTCGAACCGGTCCCTCAGCCGCTTGCGGCGGTGTTTCTGATAGGCGGCGATGAGCGGCTCGGACAGGAAGTAGGCGGCCGCACCGGCGACGATGCCGGGAAGCAGGCCGCCGGCCAGATAGGGCAGGAAGATCTCGTTCCAGAAATTGTAGAGATTGGCCCAATGGGCCGCGTCGTCGGTGAAGAGCGCGAAGAAGTTGTGCTTGAGATCCTCGCCCGCGCCGACGAACCTGCCCACGATCGTCGCGTGCTCGCTCTCGTCGAACCTCGTCCCTAGAATCCGGTGACCGAGCTTCATCGAGACGACGGCGATGAGCGGAAAGGTGAGCGGGTTGCCGAAGAGCGTGCCCAGCAGCGCGGCGAGGACGTTGCCGCGGACGATCCAGGCGACGACCACGCCCGCGGCCACATGCAGGCCGAAGAACGGCGTGAAGCTGGAAAAGACGCCGGCCGCCACGCCGCGGGCGATGCGGCGGGGATCGTCGGGCAGGCGGCGGATGCGGTGCCTGACGTAGCGAAACGCCCGGGTCCATCCGCCGCGGGGCCAGACGGAGTCTCTCAGCCTTTGCAGATGGGTCCGCGCGTTGCGCCGCTTGAAGACCACGGTTCCGTTCTCTCCTGCGCCCGTCAGGGCTTCCGGCTCAGGTCGCGGTAGCGTTCGACCTGCGCCACGTCGCTTTCCGCGTCGAGCGCGGTCAGCACCATATGGAGATGCTCGGCATCCCTCAGATCGACTTCAACGATGAGACGGTAGAAATCCGGCTTCCGGTCGACGAAAGTCAGATCGGAGATATTGGCCTTCTGTTCGCCGATCAAGGTGCAGATCCGGCCGAGAACGCCGGCGTCGTTGGCGATCGTCAGGTTGAGGCTGACGGTGTAGACCGGCGCATGGCGGCCCGAATGCCACTGAAGATCGACCCAGCGGCCGGGCTGGTCCTCGAATTCGGCGAGCGCGGCGCAGTCGATCGCGTGCACCACCACCCCCTGCCCGCGGTAGGTGATGCCGACGATGCGTTCGCCAGGCACCGGCTGGCAGCAGTTGGCGCGGCGGAACGACTGGTCGGCGGTCAGGCCGACGACGGCACGGTGCGCGTCAACCTCCTCGACCGAGGCCTGGGTGGCAAGCTCGGGGTAGATCGCCTCGATCACCTCGCGCGCGGTCAGTTCGGCCGAGCCGAGGCGCGCGAGCACTTCCTTCTCGTCGGCAAGGCCGAGGGTCTTTGCGGCGGTCCTCAGCGCCTTGTCGGTGGCCTTGCGGCCGACATGTTCGAAGGCCACGCGGGCAAGTTCCTGCCCGAGCTTGATGAACCGCTCGCGGTCCTCCTCGCGCAAGGACCGCCGGATTGCCGCCTTGGCCCGGCCGGTCACCACGATGTCGATCCATGTCACCTGCGGGCGCTGGCCGGTGGCGGTGATGATCTCGACCGACTGGCCGTTCTTGAGCCGCGTCCAGAGCGGTACACGGATGCCGTCGACCTTGGCACCGACGGTGGAGTTGCCGATGCGGGTATGGATCGCATAGGCGAAGTCCAAGGGCGTCGCGCCCTTCGGCAGTTGCACCACGTCGCCCTTGGGCGTGAAGCAGAAGACCTGGTCGGAATACATCTCGAGCTTGACGTTCTCGAGAAAGTCGTCCTGGTCCTCGCCGGTGTCGAGCCGTTCGGTCAGCGTCGCGATCCAGCGCGCGGGATCGACGGCAAAGGGGTTCTGGGCGCGTTCGCCGTCGCGGTAGGACCAGTGCGCGGCGACGCCGGCCTCGGCGACCTCGTGCATCTGGCGCGTCCTGATCTGCACCTCCACCCGCTTGCCGTCGCGGCCCGAGACGGTGGTGTGGATCGAGCGGTAGCCGTTCGACTTCGGCTGGCTGATGTAGTCCTTGAACCGCCCCGGCACCGCGCGCCAGCGCCGGTGGATCGCGCCGAGGATGCGGTAGCAGTCGCTTTCGCTGCGACAGATGACGCGGAAGCCGTAGATGTCCGAGAGCCGCGAGAAGGCGAGCTGCTTTTCCTGCATCTTGCGCCAGATCGAATAGGGCTTCTTGGCGCGGCCGAAGACATCGGCCTCGATCCCCTCCTTCTCCAGTTCGGTGCGGATGTCGGCGGTGATCTTGGGGATCACGTCGCCGGTTTCCTTCTGGAGCAGGATGAAGCGCCGGATGATCGAGGCGCGGGCCTCGGGGTTCAGCACCTTGAAGGCGAGATCCTCCAGCTCCTCGCGCATCCACTGCATGCCCATGCGGCCGGCGAGCGGGGCGAAGATATCCATCGTCTCGCGCGCCTTGCGCACCTGCTTTTCCTGCGGCAGCGACTTGATGGTGCGCATGTTGTGGAGCCGGTCGGCAAGCTTGACGAGGATCACCCTGAGATCCTTCGACATCGCCATGAAGAGCTTGCGGAAGTTTTCCGACTGCTTGTTGCCCGTCGCGGAAAGCTGGAGGTTGGTGAGTTTCGTGACGCCGTCGACAAGCTCGGCGATCTCCTCGCCGAAGGTCGCGGCGATGTCGGCCCAGGTGGATTTCGTGTCCTCGATCGTATCGTGCAGAAGCGCGGTCACGATCGTCGCGTCATCAAGCCGCTGTTCGGTCAGGATCGCGGCGACGGCGACGGGATGGGTGAAATACAGCTCGCCCGAATGCCGGCGCTGGTCGGCGTGCATCCGCGACCCGTAGTCATAGGCGCGGCGGATCAGGTCGGCGTTGGTGCGAGGGTTGTAGTTGCGGACCAGCGCGATCAGGTCTTCGACATCGATCATTCCGGTCCGCGCGCCTCGATCCTGGTCGCCTCAGCCCTGACCCTGGGCTTCCATCAGCGCCCGCAGGAGCTTTTCTTCCGACATGTCGTCCTCGCTCGGCCGGTCGACCTCGGCGCCCATGAGAAGCGCCATCGCGTCGTCTTCGGGCTCGTCCACCTCGATCTGGGTCTGGTGGCTCTCGATCATCCGTTCGCGCAGGTCGGCGGCCGCCTGCATCTCGTCGGCGATCTCGCGAAGCGCGACAACCGGGTTCTTGTCGTTGTCGCGGTCGATGGTCAGCGGCGCACCCGCGGTGATCTCGCGCGCCCGATGCGCGGCGAGCATCACCAGCTCGAACCGGTTCGGAACCTTGTCAACGCAATCTTCGACCGTCACGCGGGCCATCGGAAGCTCCAATCGGATTGGGAGATATGGAGACCGCTATTTAGGGCCTCGGTTTTCCATTGACAAGCGGAGAATCCCTTTCAAAGCGGGCAAATCGCAGACTTGTCCGCCTCCGGCAGCGCCGCGGCCATCTCGGCGACGGTGCGGCCGGTCAGCGGATGGCGCCAGCCGGGCGCGATCTCGGCGAGGGGAATCAGCACGAAGGCGCGCTCGTGAAGGCGCGGATGCGGCAGGATCAGCCGGTCGGGCGCCTCTACCCGCTGGCGCGCGGGCGCCAGGTCCATCCAGTGCCGGAGCGTCGCTTCATCGGGTAGAATCCGGTCCTCCACGGCAAGAAGGTCGATGTCGAGCGTCCTTTCCCCCCAGCGGGTCAGCCGCTCGCGGCCGTATCGCGCCTCGATTGCGTGCAACGCCGCCAGAAGCGGCCCGGGCGCAAGCGCGGTCCGCAAGAGGGCGGCAACATTGACGAAATCGGGACCGCTGCCCGGAGGATAAGCGGGTGTGCGGAAGAACCGCGATACCGCAACAATGACGCCTTCACATGCCATATCGGCAAGAGCGGCAACAATCGTCTCGGCCGGCCCGCCGTCCGGGGTTGGCGAATTGCCGCCAAGGGCGATCGCTGCTAGCCTGTCCCTTTGGATAGATGTGAAATCCCGTGACAATTTGCCAAGTCCCCGCTACCACATCGGAACGCCGCCGGAATTTCAGTTTGCCCACCCAAACACAACAGCGAATTTCGACGGAATATTTCGGAAGGATCCATTGATGTTCTACAAGGACGAACGGCTCGCGCTGTTCATTGACGGTTCGAACCTCTACGCCGCGGCGAAGGCGTTGGGGTTCGACATAGACTACAAGCTTCTCCGGCAGGAATTCGAACGCCGCGGCAAGCTCCTGCGCGCCTTCTACTATACCGCGCTTCTCGAGAACGACGACTATTCGCCGATCCGCCCCCTCGTCGACTGGCTGCACTACAACGGCTTCTGCATGGTCACGAAACCCGCCAAGGAATACACCGACAGCCAGGGCCGCCGGAAGGTCAAGGGCAACATGGACATCGAGCTGACCGTCGACGCGATGGAACTCGCGCCGCGGCTCGATCATGTCGTGCTGTTCTCCGGCGACGGCGACTTCAAGCCGCTGGTGGAAAGCCTTCAGCGCCAGGGAGTGCGGGTCTCGGTCGTCTCGACGATCCGCTCGCAGCCGCCGATGATTGCAGACGAGCTGCGCCGCCAGGCCGACAACTTCATCGAGCTGGACGCGCTGCGCGAGGTCATCGGCCGCCCGCCGCGCGAGCCCAGGGTCGAACGCGAGGAAGCGGAGGCCGGCGACCGCTGAGCCCTTCGGTATGGAAGACGGCCGGGCCGGCGGCACGAGGAGCCGCCGGTTGCCGGTGTGCCGCCGTTCGGCTAGTGTCCCGCGCGACGTGACAGGACGAACGATGCGCCAGCCCCTGACCCTCTACCTCGCCGCGCCGCGCGGCTTCTGCGCCGGCGTCGACCGCGCGATCAAGATCGTCGAGATGGCGCTGGAGAAATGGGGGGCGCCCGTCTACGTCCGCCACGAGATCGTGCACAACAAGTTCGTCGTGGACGGGCTTCGCGCCAAGGGCGCGGTCTTCGTCGAGGAGCTGGACGAGGTGCCGGACGGCAGGCCGGTGATCTTCTCCGCCCACGGCGTGCCGAAGGCGGTGCCGGCCGAGGCGGCGCGGCGCGGCATGACCTTCGTCGACGCCACCTGCCCGCTGGTCTCCAAGGTCCATATCGAGGCCGGGCGGCATTTCGAGAACGGCCTCCAGATGGTGATGATCGGACATGCCGGCCACCCCGAGACGCTGGGCACGATGGGCCAGCTTCCGGCGGGCGAGGTGCTGCTGGTGGAAACCGTGGCCGACGTGGCGGCGATCGCGCCGCGCGATCCCGGACGGCTCGCCTTCATCACCCAGACGACGCTGTCGGTCGATGACACGGCCGATATCGTCGCCGCGCTCAGGGCGCGGTTTCCGGCCATCGTCGGCCCGCACAAGGAGGACATCTGCTATGCCACCACCAACCGGCAGGAGGCGGTGAAGGCGATCGCGCCGGGGATCGACGCGCTTCTGGTGATCGGCGCGCCCAATTCCTCGAACTCCAAGCGGCTGGTAGAGGTGGGGCGCGCCGCCGGCTGCGGCTATGCCCAGCTTGTGAGCCGCGCGGCGGACATCGACTGGCGGGCGCTCGGCGCGCTCCGCGCGGTGGGCGTCACCGCCGGCGCGAGCGCGCCGGAGGTGCTGGTGAACGAGGTGATCGACGCTTTCCGCGCCCGGTTCGACGTGACCGTCGAGCCGGTGGAGACCGCGCGCGAGAACGTCGAATTCAAGGTGCCACGGGTGTTGCGCGAAAGGGCGTGAGGCCGGGGCCGCCGCAGCGGCCTGCCGCAACTTTCAGGGAAGAATGTCGATGCCGGAACTCTTCGCCTATACGGACGGCGCCTGTTCGGGAAACCCCGGCCCCGGCGGCTGGGGGGTGCTAATGCGCGCGATGGAGGGGGCCACCGTCCTGCGCGAGCGCGAACTGAACGGCGGCGAGGCCGAGACGACCAACAACCGGATGGAACTCCTCGCGGCGATCTCGGCGCTCGAGGCGCTGCGGCGGCCCTCGGCCCTCACCATCGTCACCGACAGCGCCTATGTGAAGAACGGCGTGACGACCTGGATCCACGGCTGGAAACGCAACGGCTGGAAGACCGCCGACCGCAAGCCGGTGAAGAACGTCGACCTTTGGCAAAGGCTCGACGAAGCCCAGCGCCGCCACCGGGTCGCCTGGGAATGGATCAAGGGCCATGCCGGCCATCCCGAGAACGAGCGCGCCGACGAACTGGCACGCGCCGGCATGAAGCCCTTCAGGCCCAGGAAGGCGAAGGCGGATGACGCTGCTTGAGGTTCTCGACTACGCGGCGGTCTTCGTCTTTGCGCTGACCGGGGCGCTCGCGGCCAGCCGGGCGCAGCTCGACGTCGTCGGCTTTGCCTTCGTGGCCAGCCTGACGGCGGTCGGCGGGGGCACCACCCGCGACGTGATCCTCGACCGCAACCCGGTCTTCTGGGTGGCCGATCCTGCCATCATCGGCGTCGCGGTCAGCGCCGCGATCCTCGTCTTCTTCACCGCCCACCGCTTCGAAAGCCGGCTGCGCGTCCTGACCTGGCTCGATGCGCTGGCGCTTTCGGTCGCGGTGCCTGCGGGCGTCGGCGTCGCCCTGGCCACTGGCCGGCACTGGTCGGTGACGCTGATCATGGGGATCGCCACGGGATGCTTCGGCGGGCTCCTGCGCGACGTGGTCTGCAACGAGGTGCCGCTGGTGCTGAAACAGGGGGAGCTTTACGTCACTGCCGCCTTCGCGGGCGCGGCCACGGCGCTGCTCGCCCTTCAGGTGATGCCCGAAGGCGCAGCACTTCTGGCCTGCGCTGCGGCGACCTTCGCGTTGCGCGCTGGAAGCCTGACCTTCGGCTGGCGCCTGCCGGTCTACCGGGCAAGGCCGCCGAGGCGCTAGCGGCGGCCCTTCGGTCCGTAGGTTTCCCACAGCCAGATGAGCGCCATCGCCCCGAGGATCGCGCCGAGGAACCCCGCCGCCAGTCCGGTGATCGCCAGAAGAAGACGCAACACGAATCCGCCCACAAGGGCGCCGAGCACGCCGATGGCGATGGTGGTGACAAGGTCGGTCTGAAGGTTCATGAGCCGCGTGGCGATGAGCCCCGCCGCGGCGCCGATGATGATGAGGGCGAGAACGGCCATGCGCGGGCTCCCCGGTTGCGTCGCTGCGAATATGGGGTCGCGCGCCGCCGTTGGGAATGGTCATCCGAGCCTGGGCGGCAGCGCCAGCCCGCGTAGCGCTTCGGCCGCCGGCATCGGCCGCCTGCCCTCGCGCTGCGCCTCGGTGATCTCCACCGCACCCTCGCCGCAGGCGATGGTGAAGCCCGCAAGCACCTCGCCCGGCGCCCCCTGCCCCGGTGCGAGACGCGAGCGCAGGAGCTTCACCCGCTCGTCCCCGACCTGCACGAAGGCACCGGGAAAGGGTGACAGCCCCCGGATCAGCCGGTCCACCTCCACAGCCGGGCGTGCCCAGTCGACCCGCGCCTCGGCCTTGTCGATCTTGGCGGCATAGGTCACGCCCGCCTCCGCCTGCGGCACGGCGACAAGCGTGTCGAGCCCCGCCACCGCCTCGACGATCGCCGCCGCGCCCATCGCCGCCAGCCGGTCGTGCAGATCGGCCGTCGTCTCCTCGGCCCCGATCGGCGTCCGGCGGCACAGAAGCACCGGCCCGGTGTCGAGCCCAGCCTCCATCCGCATGATCGAGATACCGGTCTCGGCATCGCCCGCCATGATCGCGCGGTGGATCGGCGCCGCGCCGCGCCAGCGCGGCAGCAGCGAGGCGTGGATGTTGACACAGCCCTTCGCGGGCGCGTCGAGAACCGCCTGCGGCAGGATCAGCCCGTAGGCCACGACCACCGCCACATCGGCCCGGAGCGCGGCGAACTCCGCCTGCGCTCCGGCATCCTTCAGGCTCGCCGGATGGCGCACCGGAAGGCCGAGCGCCTCGGCCCGCGCCTGCACCGGCGACGGCCGGTCCTTCCTGCCGCGCCCCGCCGGGCGGGGCGGCTGGGTATAGACGCAGACGATCTCGTGGGCCGCATGCAGCGCCCCGAGCGCGGGGACGGAAAACTCCGGCGTTGCCATGAACACGACGCGCATCTGCCGCTTCCTCCCGCCGGCTTCTTCGTTGCCCAAATACCCCGCGGGGGTCCGGGGGCGCGAAGCCCCCGGGGCCGCTATCCGCGGTTGCTCAGCTTTTCCGACCTGGCGATCAGCATCTTCCGCCGCAGGGGCGACAGCCGGTCGATGAACATCCGTCCGTCCAGATGGTCGATCTGGTGCTGCACGCTCGTCGCCCAGAGGCCGACGAAATCGCGGTCCTCCACCATGCCCGCCTCGTTGAGGAACCGCACCGTCACCGCCCGCGGCCGCTCGATCACCGCCGAGACACCGGGCAGGTTCGGGCTCGCCTCCTCGTGCCGGCGCATCTGCACCGAGGCATGGAGCACCTCGGGGTTGGCCATCCGCACCGCCTGGCCGCGCCTGTCGGAACAATCGACGACGGCAAGCCGCAGCATGATGCCGATCTGCGGCGCGGCGAGCCCGTAGCCCGGCATCGCGTCCATCGTCTCGACCATGTCGTCCCAGATCATGCGGATGGTCTCGGTGACCGCCGCCACCGGCTCTGCCGGAGAGCGCAGCCGCCTGTCGCCGTAAGGGACGAAGCGGCGGATCGTCACAGCCGCGCCCGCTCGCGCTTCAGCTTCTCCATCTTCCGGGTGATGAGCTGGCGCTTCAGGGGCGTCAGGTAGTCGATGAAGAGCCGCCCGTTCAGGTGGTCGATCTCGTGCTGGACGCAGGTCGCCCAGAGGCCGTCGAAATGCTCCTCCCGCGTGGCGCCGTCGAGGTCCATCCAGCGCACCGCCACCTCGGCGGGCCGCGTCACCTCGGCATACTGGTCGGGGATCGACAGGCAGCCCTCCTCATAGGTGTTCTGCTCCTCCGAGGCCCAGATGACCTCGGGGTTCAGGAGCACCATCGGCCGCGGCGCGGCCTCCTTGTCCTTGACGCAGTCCATGACGATGATGCGCGACATGAGGCCGATCTGGGGCCCTGCAAGCCCGATCCCCGGCGCGTCATACATGGTCTTCAGCATGTCGTCGGCAGCCGCGCGCAGCTCGGCGGTGACCTGCGTCACCGGCTCGGCGCACTTCTTGAGCCGCGGGTCGGGGTGGATGAGGATCGGTCTCAGCGTCATGGCGCCGATTTAGGCGATGGGGCCCTGGCATGCAATGGCGGCGCGAGGAGGACGGCTATCGGAACAGAGGTCCGCATCATTGATCTTTATCGGGATGAAGTTGTGATATATTGCTATAATCAGGAACTATTTCCCTGTTTTCATGAACGATACGGAATATCATGCCAACGCCGCCCATCCCCGCCGATTCCGCCCGATCCCCTTGCGCGGGACAAGGGGCCGGGACAGTGTCGCGCAAGCAGAAGGAGACGACATGAGCTTCGACGAGATCATCGACCGCGCCGGCACCCATTCCGCCAAATGGGACATGATGGAGCCGATCTACGGCGTGAGCCCGAAGGACGGCCTTGCCATGTGGGTGGCCGACATGGACTTCCGCCCGCCGGCGAGTGTGCAGCGGGCGCTGGAGGCGATGGTTTCGCACGGCATCTACGGCTATTTCGGCGACGACAGCGCCTATCTCGGGGCGATCCGCTGGTGGATGGAGACCCGCCACGGCTGGCAGGTCGATCCGAAATGGATCCTCACCACCCACGGGCTCGTCAACGGCGCCGCACTCTGCGTCGACGCCTTCACGCAGGCGGGCGACGGCGTCGTGCTGATGACGCCGGTCTACCATGCCTTCGCGCGGGTCATAAAGGCGGCCGGGCGGCGCGTCGTCGAATGCCCGCTTGCCAATGAGGGCGGGCGCTACGCCCCTGACTTCGCGGCCTGGGACGCGATGATGACCGGAGGCGAGAGGATGATGATCCTCTGTTCGCCGCACAACCCGGGCGGCCGGGTCTGGACGGCGGAGGAGCTGCGCGGCATCGCCGATTTCGCCCGGCGCCACGACCTGATCCTCGTCTCCGACGAAATCCACCACGACCTCGTCTTCGCCGGCCAGCGGCATCAGGTCATGGCGCTGGCCGCGCCCGACATTTCCGACCGGCTGGTCACCATGTCGGCCGCGACCAAGACCTTCAACATCGCGGGCGCGCATATCGGCAACGTCATCATCGCCGACGAGGGCCTCCGCGCCCGTTTCGGCGGGCGCATCGCCGCCCTCGGCATCTCGCCCAACAGCTTCGGGATGCACATGGCGACCGAGGCCTATTCGCCCGAGGGCGCGGCCTGGGTCGATGCGCTGATGGCCTATGTCGACGGCAACCGGCAGGTGTTCGATGCGGGCGTCGCCGCGATCCCCGGCCTCGCCTCTATGCCGCTCGAGGCGACCTATCTCGCCTGGGTCGATTTCGCCGGCACCGGCATGGACGCGGCCGAGTTCACCGCCCGCATCGAGAAGGAGGCGCGGATCGCCGCCAACCACGGGCCGACCTTCGGCAAGGGGGGCGAGAATTTCCTGCGCTTCAACCTCGCGACCCCGCGGGCCCGTGTCGCCGAGGCGGTCGAACGGCTGCAATCGGCCTTCGCCGACCTTCAGTGAGGCACCGCGTCCCGCTTCAGCTACGCGGCAGGTAGCCCACTGGCGCGTCCTCGTCGCGGACGTAGTCAAGCGGGGCGGTGTCCTGCGCCGCGGTCGAACGCTTCATCGTGCAGATCAACTCTCCCGCCTCGATCGCGGAAGCGACGATCAGCGACTGGTAGAGATGGCGCGTCCCGTCGTAGATGTCGACGAGGCCGCGGATGTGCTGCACCTGATCGGCATCAAGCGAAAAGCCCGTGCCCCAGAAGCGGAGGATCGGCCAGACCTCCTCTCCGGCGAGCACCCTGAGCCGCGAGCGCCGCCGCAGGTCGCGCTTGCGCGCGGCATCGAGCCCTTCCTGCACGTCCTTCGGCAGAAAATCCGTCATGTCGTTACCTCGTCCCCGACCCAAGCATGTGTCGTTGCGGGAAAAAATCAAGTTAACCTTTCGGGAGCGCCGCAGGCGTGGCAGATCGGCACCGGCCGGGGCGATCGGGCGCCGATCGGCAACAATGGGCCGGCGCCGGGCCGAGGAAACGGTTGCCCCCGCGGGCCGACGCGCTACTTTCGGGCAAGCCACAGCGGAGGTTCCCTTGCCAAGCGCCGCCCCCCTCGCCCGCCTTTGCGCGCTGGCGCTTGCCGCGCTGCCCGCGCCGGCGCTTTCCTGCGGCGGCGACTTCGGCAGCTTCGTCGCCGGGCTTGCCGAGGAAGCGCGGGCGCGCGGCATTCCCGACGCGGTCGCCGAGGGTTTCCTGAAGGGCGCCCGGCAGGACGGGCGGGTGCTGAAGGCCGACCGGGCGCAGGGCGTCTTCCGCAAGGATTTCATCGCCTTCTCGCGGTCGCTGATCAGCGCCGGAAGGCTCGAGACCGGCCGGGCGATGGCACGGAAACATGCCGGGGTATTCGAGCGGATCCAGCGCGACTACGGTGTCTCGCCGGGCGTCCTGCTGGCCTTCTGGGGGTTCGAGACCGACTTCGGCGCGGTGCAGGGCGATTTCAACACCCGCGACGCGCTGGTGACGCTGGCGCATGACTGCCGCCGCCCGGACCTGTTCCGGCCGCAGGTCTTCGCGGCGATGGAGCTTCATGGCCGCGGCGACTTCGACCCGGCGCGGACCACCGGCGCATGGGCCGGCGAGATCGGGCAGGTGCAGATGCTGCCCGCCGACATCCTCAGGAACGGGGTCGACGGCGACGGCGACGGGCATGTGCGGCTGAAGACCTCCGCCGCCGATGCGCTGGTGAGTGCGGCGAAGATGCTCCACGGGCTCGGCTGGCGGGCGGGCGAGCCCTGGTTGCAGGAGATCACGGTGCCGGAGGGATTGGATTGGGCGGGAACCGGGCTCAACCATCCGCGACCGGTGGCGGAATGGGAGGCGGCGGGGGTGCGGGGCCGCTCCGGGCCCCTCGCCCGCGGGCTGTCCGGCGCGGTGCTCCTGCCGATGGGGCGCAAGGGGCCGGCCTTCCTCGCCTATCCGAATTTCCGCGTCTATTTCGAATGGAACAAAAGCTTCGTCTACGTGACGACGGCGGCCTATTTCGCCACCCGGCTGGAAGGCGCGCCGGCCTATGATGCGGGCACCCCGGAACCGGGGCTTTCGGCGAAGGAGATGAAGGCGCTGCAACAGAAGCTGGCCGCACGGGGCCATGATGTCGGCGCCATCGACGGGATTCTCGGCGAAAAGACGCGCGAGGCGGTGCAGCGGGAGCAGGTGCGGCTCGGCCTGCCGGCGGATGCCTGGCCGACGAAGGCCCTGCTCGGCCGGCTGTAGACCCCGGGGACCGGCGGCGGCGCTGCCGCGGCGGCCCTCCTCAGCAGGCTGTCGAGAGCAATTCGGCAACCGCGCCGGTCTTGCAGGTTTTCGCCGCCTGCGCATGGCCGGGCTCGATGCCGGCGAAGGCGAGCAGGAGGAACAGGCTGGCGAGCGAAACGGCTTCACGCATGGGAGGCGTCCTTTCGGTTTGTTCACCTCCCGTTCTAGCCGTTAACCATTAACGCCGGGTTATGCGCACGGCCGCTCGAGAGCGCCGAAAACGATAGACAATCTCTATCAAACAACGAAATATAGGCATTGATTGCCTATCAAAACTGACGCACTCATCGCGCCGGACCACCAGGAGACGAGCCATGCCACTGAATTCCGCGGAAGTTTCCGAAAGGGACATTTCTGCGATCATTTCCGACCTTTGCGGCGGCGAGGGGCCGCTTCTGCCGATTCTCCATGCGATTCAGGGCGCCTACGGGCATATCCCCGAAGCGGCGATTCCCCTGATCGCCGACGCGCTGAACCTCACCAAGGCCGAGGTTCACGGGGTTGTGACCTTTTACCACGACTTCCGCGAGAAGCCCGCCGGGCGGCATGTGATCAAGCTTTGCCGGGCCGAGGCCTGCCAGTCGGTCGGCGGGGCGGAACTGGGCGAACGGGTGCTGGCGAGGCTCGGGCTCGACTGGGGCGGCACCACGGCGAACGGCGCGGTGACGGTGGAACCGGTCTACTGCCTCGGGCTTTGTGCTTGCGGGCCGTCGGCGATGGTGGACGGCAAGGTCGTGGGCCGGCTGGACGCCGCAAGGCTCGATGCCATTCTCGCGGAGGCGGACGCATGAAGATCTATGTTCCCCGCGACGCGGCGGCAAAGGCGCTCGGCGCCGACGAGGTGGCGGCAGCGGTCGCGGCCGAGGTCGCCCGGCGCGGGCTTTCGGCCGAGATCGTGCGCAATGGCACCCGCGGCATGATCTGGCTGGAGCCGCTGGTGGAGATCGAGGACGAGGCCGGCCGGCGCGCCTTCGGCCCGGTGGCGGCGACCGACGTGCCCGCCCTGCTCGACGGCCGGATGGAAAGCCTCGGCGCGGTCGAGGAGATTCCCTTCTTCGCCCGCCAGACGCGGCTGACCTTCGCCCGCTGCGGCCTGATCGACCCGCTGAACCTTGCCGACTACGAGGCGCATGGCGGGCTCAAGGGCCTGCGCCGCGCGCTCGGGATGGCGCCGGGCGAGATCGTGGCCGAGGTCACCGCCTCGGGCCTGCGCGGCCGCGGCGGCGCGGGTTTCCCGACCGGGATCAAGTGGAAGACGGTGGCCGAGGCAGAGGCCGACCGGAAATATGTCGTCTGCAACGCCGACGAGGGCGACAGCGGCACCTTCGCCGACCGGATGATCATGGAGGGCGATCCCTTCACCCTGGTCGAGGGCATGGTGATCGCCGGGATCGGCACCGGGGCGACCAAGGGCTATGTCTACATCCGCTCCGAATATCCCGACGCGATCGAGGTGATGGAGGAGGCGATCCGCCGCGCCCGCGCGGGCGGGCTGCTCGGCGGCTCCGTCCTCGGCTCCGCCCATGCCTTCGACATGGAGGTGCGGGTGGGCGCCGGCGCCTATGTCTGCGGCGAGGAAACCTCGCTGCTCAACTCGCTCGAGGGCAAGCGCGGGATCGTCCGGGCGAAGCCGCCGCTGCCGGCGATCGAGGGGCTTTTCGGCAGGCCGACGGTCGTCAACAACGTGCTCAGCCTCGCCACCGTGCCGGTGATCCTCGAGAAGGGCGCGGCGCATTACGCGGGCTTCGGGCTTGGCCGGTCCAAGGGCACCATGCCGGTCCAGATCGCCGGCAACGTGCGATACGGTGGCCTCTTCGAGACCGCGTTCGGCATGCCCTTGGGCGAGCTGGTGAACGACATTGCTGGCGGCACCGCCTCCGGCCGGCCGGTGAAGGCGGTGCAGGTCGGCGGGCCGCTCGGCGCCTATATCCCGGTGTCGCAGTTCGACACGCCCTTCGGCTACGAGGAGTTCGACCAGAAGGGCGGGCTGATCGGCCACGCCGGGATCGTGGTCTTCGACGACACGGTCGACATGCTGGCGATGGCGCGCTTCGCGATGGAGTTCTGCGCGGTGGAAAGCTGCGGCAAGTGCACGCCCTGCCGGATCGGCTCGGTCCGGGGGGTCGAGACGATCGACCGTATCGCCGCCGGCGATCCGGCGGCGGCGATGCTTCTCAGCGAACTTTGTGATACGATGCGCGACGGATCGCTCTGCGCGCTCGGCGGATTCACCCCATTCCCGGTCATGTCGGCGCTCAGGCATTTCCCGGATGATTTCGCACGCCGGAAGGAGGCCGCGGAATGAAGGACTTCATCATCCCCTGGGACGACCGCGACATGGGCACGCCCGCAAGGCAGGGCGCGCCGGTGACGCTTTCCATCGACGGGTTCGAGGTGACGGTGCCGGAAGGCACCTCGGTGATGCGCGCCGCGGCCGAGGCCGGGATCGAGGTGCCGAAGCTCTGCGCGACCGACAGCATCGACGCCTTCGGCTCCTGCCGGCTCTGTCTCGTGGAGATCGAGGGACGCCGGGGCACGCCCGCCTCCTGCACCACGCCGGTGGCGCCGGGCATGGTCGTGCACACCCAGACCGAACGGGTGCAGCGCCTGCGCCGCGGCGTGATGGAGCTTTACGCCTCCGACCACCCCACGGTCGGCCTGACCGACGCCGCCAACGGTGACAGCGAGTTGCAGAAGATGGCGGCGCGGGTCGGCCTGCGCGAGATGCGCTATGAGCCGGTCGCGGATCACGTCCACCGGCGGCTGGCCGACGGCAGGGAGAACCCCGGCTGGCGGCCGGTCGACGACAGCAACCCCTATTTCACCTATGATCCGGCGAAGTGCATCGTCTGCTCGCTCTGCGTGCGCGCCTGCGACGACGTGCAGGGCACCTTCGCGCTGACGATCGAGGGGCGCGGTTTCGACAGCCGGATGTCGGCGGGCACCGGCCTCGACAACTACCTCTCCTCCGACTGCGTGTCCTGCGGCGCCTGCGTGCAGGTCTGCCCCACCGGCAGCCTCCAGGAGAAATCGGTGGCCGAGATGGGCCTGCCGGACCGGGCGGTGATCACCACCTGCGCCTATTGCGGCGTCGGCTGTTCCTTCAAGGCGGAGATGCGCGGCGACGAGCTGGTGCGCATGGTGCCCTACAAGGGCGGCAAGGCCAACCACGGCCATTCCTGCGTCAAGGGCCGCTTCGCCTGGGGCTATGCCACCCACCGCGACCGCATCCTCAGCCCGATGATCCGCGAGCGGATCGACGAGCCCTGGCGCGAGGTGAGCTGGGACGAGGCGATCGGCTTCGCCGCCGGACGGCTGAAGGCCATCCAGGAAAAATACGGCCGCAAGTCGGTGGGTGTCATCACCTCCTCGCGCTGCACCAACGAGGAAACCTTCCTCGTCCAGAAACTCGCCCGCGCGGTCTTCGGCAACAACAACACCGACACCTGCGCCCGGGTCTGCCATTCGCCCACGGGCTATGGCCTCGGCCAGACGTTCGGCACCTCGGCGGGCACACAGGATTTCGATTCGGTCGAGCACACGGACGTCGTCATCCTCATCGGTGCGAACCCGACCGACGGCCACCCCGTCTTCGCCTCCCGCCTGAAAAAACGGCTGCGTCAGGGCGCCAGGCTCATCGTCGTGGACCCGCGCCGGATCGACCTCGTGAAGTCGGCCCACATCCGCGCCGCGCATCACCTGCAACTGCGCCCCGGAACCAACGTGGCCGTCGTCTCGGCGCTGGCGCATGTGATCGTGACCGAGGGGCTCGCCAACGAAGCCTTCATCCGCGAGCGCTGCGACTGGGACGAATACCTGACCTATGCCGAGTTCATCCGCGACCCGCGCCACAGCCCCGAGGCCACCGAGGCCATCACCGGCGTGCCGGCGGCCGAGTTGCGCGCGGCGGCCCGGACCTTTGCCACCGGCGGCAACGGCGCGATCTACTACGGGCTCGGCGTGACGGAACACAGCCAGGGATCCACCGCCGTGATGGGCATCGCCAACCTCGCCATGCTGACCGGCAACATCGGCCGCGAGGGCGTGGGGGTGAACCCGCTCCGGGGCCAGAACAACGTGCAGGGGTCGTGCGACATGGGCTCCTTCCCGCACGAACTGCCGGGCTACCGGCACGTCAAGAACCCCGAGGTGCGGGCGATCTTCGAGAAGGTCTGGGGCGTCGCGATCGACCCCGAGCCGGGCTTGAGGATCAACAACATGCTCGATGCTGCCGTCGACGGCAGCTTCAAGGGGCTCTACTGCCAGGGCGAGGACATCCTGCAATCCGATCCCGACACCCACCATGTCGCGGCCGGCCTCGCGGCAATGGACTGCGTGATCGTCCATGACCTGTTCCTGAACGAGACCGCGAACTACGCCCATGTCTTCCTGCCGGGCTCGTCGTTCCTGGAGAAGAACGGCACCTTCACCAACGCCGAACGGCGCATCAACATGGTGCGCAAGGTCATGGCGCCGAAGAACGGCTACGAGGACTGGGAAGTGACGCAAATCCTGGCCAATGCCCTGGGGGCCGGCTGGGCCTATACGCATCCCTCCCAGATCATGGACGAGATCGCGGTGACGACGCCCTCGTTCGCGGGCGTCAGCTTCGACCTGATCGAGCGTCTCGGCTCGGTCCAGTGGCCGTGCAACGAGGCGGCGCCCGAAGGCACGCCGATGATGCACGTCGACGGTTTCGTCCGCGGCAAGGGCCGGTTCATCGTGACCGAATATCTCGCCACCGACGAGAGGGCCGGGCCGCGCTTCCCGCTCCTGCTGACCACGGGCCGGATTCTCAGCCAGTACAACGTCGGCGCCCAGACCCGGCGCACGGCGAACACGGTCTGGCATGACCAGGATCTGCTGGAAATCCACCCGCACGACGCCGAGAACCGCGGCATCAAGGACGGCGACTGGGTCCGGCTCGCCTCGCGTTCGGGCGAGACGACGCTCAGGGCGAAGGTCACCGACCGGGTCGCGCCCGGCGTGGTCTACACCACTTTCCACCACCCCGACACCCAGGCCAACGTCGTCACCACGGACTTCTCCGACTGGGCGACGAACTGCCCGGAATACAAGGTGACGGCGGTGCAGGTGGGCCTGTCGAACGGCCCGTCCGAGTGGCAGGAGGACTACGCGGCGCAGGCCGAACGCGCGCGCCGCATCCTGCCCGCGGCGGAGTAGCGATGGCGTTTTCGCCCGTGTTCAGCGCAAAGGGCGTCTCCGTCCATCCGGACGGGGCGCGCATCGTGACGCGGACGCTGCCGGAGGAAGTGCCGGTGGCCTTCGTCTTCGACGGCACGACGCAGGCCGTGATGATGGCGACGCCCGCCGACATCGAGGACTTCGCGGTGGGTTTCGCGCTGACCGAAGGCATCGTCGAGAGCGCCGGCGAGATCGGCGAGATCGAGGTCGTCGAGCACGGCCCGGGCATCGAGGCACGGATGTGGCTTGCTCCCGGCAGGGGCGAGGCGCTTGCCCGGCGGCGGCGCGCGATGGCAGGGCCGGTCGGTTGCGGGCTTTGCGGCATCGACAGCCTCGATCAGGCGCTGCGACCCCTTCCCCGGCTGGCGATGGGGGCGTCGGACCTGACAGCCGCCGAGATCGCCGGCGCCGGCGAGGCGTTGCGCACGCGCCAGCCGCTTCACGACCAGACGCGCGCCGTCCATGCCGCAGGCTACCTCCGGCCCGGTGCCGGACTTGTCGCCGTGCGCGAGGATGTCGGCCGCCACAATGCGCTCGACAAGCTGATCGGGACGATGGCGCGCGCGGGCGCCGGCATGGACGCGGGGGCGGTGGTGATGACATCGCGCCTGTCCGTCGAGCTTGTGCAGAAATGCGCCATTGCCCGGTGTCCCGTCATCGTCGCCGTCTCGGCACCCACCGCGCTCGCGCTCCGGCAGGCCGAGGAGGCGGGCGTCACGCTCGCCGCCTTCGCCCGCGCCGGCGGCGTCGACATCTATTCCCATGCCAACCGCATCAGAACCGGAGCTTCCCATGTCGCCTGAAAAGATGGTCCACATGGCCAACCAGATCGCCGCCTTCTTCAAGACCCAGCCCGGCGCCGACGTCGCCGAGAAGGTCGCCGTGCACCTGACCGATTTCTGGGAGCCGCGGATGCGGGCTCAGTTCCTCGCCTATGTGGCCGAGGGCGGTGCCGGGCTTGACCCGGCGGTGGTCGCGGCGGCCACGCGGCTCAAGCCCGTCGCGGCCTGAGGCCCCCCCGGGGGACGGGAGCCGGGCGACCTATAGCATGGGCGGCGTGCAGGCGCAGGCGACGACGGCGACAGTCTTGCCGATGTTGCGCAGCGTGTAGGGCTGCCGGCCGATGAGCTGGTAGCCGCCCCCGCGGCGAAGCACGCGCGTCTCTGACCCCACGGTGACCTCGATGGTTCCGGTCAGGACGACGGCCGCCGTCTCGCCATCGTGGGAAATCGGTTCGTCGCCGGTGCCGGCGCCGGGCTGGTAGCGCTCGATGAACATCTGGAGCGACTTGTCGCGGCGTTCCGCGGCCATGACGCGCAGGTCGGCCTCGCCGCGCGCCACCACGGCAAGGTCGTCGCGGTCGAAAAACATGACGTTGCGCTGCGAGGACGGCAGCGCAAAGAAGTCCGCCATCGAGATCGGCACCGCCGACAGGATCCGGTGCAGCGATGCGAGCGAGGGCGAATGCGTTTCCTGCTCGATGAGCGAGATCGTGGAATTGGTGACGCCCGCCCGCTTCGCAAGCTCGCGCTGCGACAGGCCCGCACGCTCGCGCACGGCGCGCAGGCGGGCGCCGATGTCGAGATCGGCGGGCAGCTTCGCATCCGGCTGGCGCTCTTTCGCGGCGGGTTTGCGCCCCATGATCATCGTTCCCCCGTATGATCGGCTGCGCGGCGCACCGATCCGACCGCGATATGCGCAACGCCTCGCCGGCCGTCAATGCGGGAGCGCTGGCGCTTCAGGCTTGACTGTAAAGTATTTCATGACATGATGGCAGAAAAATCAAACACAGACGTGCCGGGAGGGCCAGCCATGAGCGCCATAGATACCTTCAGCAGGCTTTCGGGCAAGCTTTTCATCGACGGCGCCTTCGTCGCGAGCGAGTCGGCAGACCGGCTCGATGTGGTCGACCCGGCGACCGAGGAGCGAATCGCCGAGATCGCGGACGCGGCGGATGCCGAGGTGGATGCCGCGATCGAGGCGGCGCTGGTTGCGGGCAGGCGCTGGAACGCCATCGACATGCGTTCGCGCGCCGTGGTCATGCACGAGATCGCCGCGGTGATGCGGCGCGACAAGGCGCTCTATGCCGAATACCTGACGCGGGAGGAGGGCAAGCCCTACAAGGAATCGCTCGACGAGGTGTCGTGGTGCGCCACCGCGATGGACTATTACGCCGAGGTCGCGCGGCACGAGGCCGGCCGCATCGCCGGCACCACCGTGCCCGACCAGTTCCATTTCGCGGTGAAGGAGCCGCTGGGAACGGTCGTCATCATCCTGCCCTTCAACTACCCCCTCGTCCTGCTGTGCTGGGAGGCCGCCGCGGCACTCGCCGCCGGCAATGCGGTGATCGTCAAGCCGCACGAGCAGACCTCGATCACCACGCTGAAGTTCATGGAGCTGTTCAACGGCCTGCCGCAGGGTCTGATGCAGTGCCTCACCGGCGGCCCGCGCGTCGCCCAGCGGCTGATCACCAGCCGCAAGACGCATGGCGTCGCCTATACCGGATCGGTCCCGGTCGGGCAGGCGGTGGCGCGGGCCTGTGCCGAGACGTTCAAGCCCTGCCTGATCGAGGCTTCGGGCAACGATCCCTTCATCGTCATGCCCTCGGCGCCGCTCGACATCGCCGCGCGCGGTGCGGCCTTCGCCGCCTATCTCAACTGCGGGCAGGTCTGCACCTCGGCCGAGCGCTTCTACGTCCACGACGCGATCCACGACCAGTTCGTCGAACGGCTGGTCGCCGAGGCGCGGAAGCTGCGGATCGGCAACGGGCTAGAGGAGGTCGACATGGGTCCGATGGCGACGCGCCGCCAGCGCGAGCGGTTCGAGGCGCTGATCGCCAATGCCCGCAAGCAGGGGGCGAGCGTCGCCACCGGCGGCGGGCGGCCGGCGAACCTCAACAAGGGCTGGTATGTCGAGCCGACCGTCCTGACCGGGGTCACGCCCGACATGACCATCCTTCAGGAGGAAAGCTTCGGCCCGGTCGCGCCGATCTGCCGGGTGCAGAGCTTCGACGAGGCGGTGGAGCTGGCCAACCGCTCCGACTTCGGCCTCGGTGCCAACCTCTACACGCGCGACACCGACGAGACCTTCCGCGCGGTACGCGAAATCCAGTCCGGTATCCTCTGGATCAACGCGCCGCTTCTCGACAACGACGCGCTGCCCTTCGGCGGGCGCAAGCTGTCGGGCAACGGACGGCAACTCGGCCCCGAAGGGCTGAACCAGTTCCAGAACACGAAATTCGTGATGATCGACCCGGCGGCCGAGAAACAGGATTTCTGGTGGTTCCCATACCCCCGCGAAGAAAGCTATCCCGGAACGCGATAGACAACGCGAAAGGACGCGGGCGATGGCGGATATTCCGGAACGGGCAGACGTGGTGGTCGTGGGCGGGGGCGTGGCGGGCTGTTCCGTCGCCTACCACCTGACGAAGATCGGCATCACCGACGTGGTGCTCTGCGAGCGCAAGCAACTGACCAGCGGCACCACCTGGCACGCCGCCGGGCTGGTGACCCAGCTTCGCGCCACGCGGCGGATGACGGAGCTGGCCAAGTATACCGGCGAGCTGTTCGGCTCGCTCGAGGCCGAGACCGGGCAGGCGACGGGGTTCAAGCGGAACGGCTCGCTGCGGGTGGCGAACACGCCGGCGCGCTATGAGGAACTGGCCCGCGGCGCCTCGATGGGCCGCAACTTCGGCCTGCCGGTGGAGCCGGTGAGCCCGGGCGAGATCAAGGAGCGCTGGTCGCCGATCTCGACAGAAGGCATCGTCGGCGGCTTCTGGTTCCCGCATGACGGGCAGGTCAACCCGGCCGATGTGACGCAGGCCTATGCGCGTGGCGCAAGGATGCGCGGCGCGAAGGTGCTGGAGCACACCGGCGTCACCCGGATTCTGGTCGAGAACGGCAAGGCCGCCGGGGTGATGACCGACAAGGGGCCGATCCGGGCGGAAACCGTGGTGATCTGCGGCGGCATGTGGTCGCGCGATCTGGCGGCCGAGGTGGGGGTCACCATCCCCCTGCACGCCGCCGAGCATTTCTATTGCGTGACCGAAGCCATCCCCGACCTGCCGCGCGACCTGCCGGTCCTCTTCCTCGGCGACGAATGGACCTATTACAAGGAAGACGCCGGCAAGCTGCTGGTCGGCTTCTTCGAGCCGAATGCGAAACCCTGGGGCCAGAAGGGCATCCCCGAGGACTTCGCCTTCGGCACCCTGCCCGAGGACATCGACCACATCGCCCCCTATCTGGAAACCGCCACCCGCCGGGTGCCGGTGCTGGAACGGACCGGCATCCAGCTCTTCTTCAACGGGCCGGAAAGCTTCACCCCCGATGACCGCTATCTGCTGGGCGAGACGGCGGAGCTCCCGGGCCTCTTCTGCGCCACCGGCTTCAACTCGGTCGGCATCCTGTCCTCGGGCGGGGTGGGCAAGGCGATGGCCGACTGGATCCGCGACCGCCGCCCGCCGGTGGAGCTGATGGACGTGGATGTGCGCCGGACGCAGGCCTTCCAGGGCAACCGCAGGTATCTGGAGGACCGCACCACCGAGACGCTGGGTGCCTTGTTCGACATGCACTGGCCGAACAAGCAGTTCGAGACTGCCCGCGGCATCCGCCGCAGCCCGTTCCACGACCGGCTGCTGGCCGCCGGCGCCTGGATGACCGAGGCCGCGGGATGGGAGCGCCCCGGCTTCTTCGGCGCGCCCGGCACCACGCCGGAGGTGGGCTATTCCTACGGCCGCGCCACCTGGTTCGACACCGTGGGCGCGGAGTGCCGCAACACGGCGGAAAACGTCACCCTCTTCGACCATTCCTGCTTCATCAAATACCTCATCGCCGGCTCCGACGCCTGCACATGCCTGAACCGCATCTGCGCCGGGCAGGTGGACGTGCCGGTCGGCAAGGTGGTCTACACCCAGTGGCTGAACGATCAGGGCGGGATCGAGGCCGATGTCACCGTGACGCGGCTGTCGGAAACCGAGTTCATGGTGGTGACCATCGCCGTGTCGCAGCGCCGCGACCTGGCCTGGCTGACGCGCCGCCTGCCCGAAGGGGCGCGGGTGTTCGTCCACGACATCACCTCTGCCACGCCGATGCTGGCGCTGATGGGGCCGAAGTCGCGGGAACTCCTCCAGCGCCTGTCGCCCGACGATTTCTCCAACGAAGGCTTCCCCTTCGGCACCTCGCGCGAGATCGACCTCGGCTATGCCCGCGTCCGCGCCAGCCGGCTGACCTTCGTCGGCGAGCTGGGGTGGGAGCTTTACATGCCGGCCGAATTCGCCGGCCATGTCCTCGAGAAGCTCATCGAGGCCGGCGCCGGCCTGGGGCTGAAGATGGGCGGCTTCCTCGCCATCAATTCGCTCAGGATGGAGAAGGGCTATCGCCACTGGGGCCACGACATCGGCGAGGAGGACACGCCCTTGCAGGCGGGGCTGGGCTTCGCCGTCGCCTTCGACAAGCCGGATTTCATCGGCCGCGAGGCGCTGCTGCGCCAGCGCGAGGCCGGGCCCCTCGACCGGCGGCTGATGCAGGTCAGGGTCGAGGCCGGGGGCATCCCGCCGCATCTCTACCACAACGAGCCCATCCTGCGGGACGGCGAGATCGTCGGCTCGGTCACCACCGGCGCCTATGGCCACCGCGTCGGTGCCTCTCTGGGCATGGGCTATGTCTCCTGCCCCGGCGGCGTGACGCCCGACTGGCTGGCGTCGGGCGCGTGGGAGGCCGAGATCGCCTGGAAACGCTATCCGGTCCGGCTGCAAACGGGCCCCTGGTATGACCCGAAGGGCACCCGCCCCAAGGGCTAGGCACCTTCCCCGGGGGTGCACCTGATCCCGGGGCAACGATCAACGGGACACCAACGGGAGAAACGAAATGGCACAGGAGAAGCTTCACCCGGAGCTGGAGCGCCGCCTCCGGCTTCTGGAGGAACCGAAGAACCAGGGACAGGATTACGACGGCCTCGCCTGGATGGCGCTGATCGGGCTGGGCGTCGTGCTGCCCGTCATCGCCCTTCTGATCGGGAGATGACATGATGAGCGACACCACCGAAGCCGTCCTGATCGAGGCCGACAAGAGCGCATGGCCGCTTCTGCCGGGCGAACGCACCTGGGGGCCGTGGCAGCTCGGCATCTCGCTGGCCACCGCAGCCGCCGCGACCTGGTGCTACATCATCGGCGAATATGTCGGCTACTACCTCAACTTCGACGAGGGATTCTTCACCCTCCTCGCCGGCAGCATGATCGGCATGCTGATCGTGGCGCTGGCCGCGGTACCCGTGGCGATCCGCTTCGGCGTCGATTCCATCGCCTCGTCCAAGCCGCAGTTCGGATCGCGCGGCTGGGTGATCCCGGCGGCGATGCAGTTCGTGTCGATCGTCGGCTGGAACTCGCTCCTGCTGATCTTCTTCGCCAAGTCCACAAGGCAATTGCTGCTGGCGCTCGGCTGGATCGGCGAGGACAGCCACGGCTATCTGGTGCAGGCCACCGTGCTCCTCGCCTCGGCGCTGGTGTTCCTGTTCCTGCTGAAAGGCTCCGCGGGGGTGGACCGGGTGGCGAAGATTCTGGTCGCGCACGTCTTCGTCGGCTTCTGGATGCTCTACATCCTGGTCACCCAGCGGTGGGACGACCTTCAGGCCGCGGTGCCGGCCTATGCCTCGACCGATGCGCGCTGGAACTACACCACGGGGGTAGAGATCGGCATCGTCTCGCTGCTGTCCTGGTGGCCCTATATCGGCGCGATGGTGCGGATGGCGCCATCGGGGCGCAAGGCCGCGGCGCCGATCATGATCGGCATGGGCCTGCCGGTGCCGCTTCTCTCCGCCATCGGCATCGCCGGCATCCTCGTCCTCCAGGTCTCGGACCCGGCGGAATGGATGCGCACGGTGGGCGGGCCGGTCTACGGGGTGATCGCGCTTCTCTTCGTGGCGGCGGCGAACCTCGGCACCGCGGTGGCGGGGGTCTATTCCTCGTCGATCGGGCTCAGGCACTTCCCGGCGTTCCAGCACCTGCACTGGCCGACGCTTCTCCTGATCTCGATCGCGCCGGTCGGCCTCGTCGGGCTCTTCATCCCGGAACTCTTCTTCGCCAACTTCGGCACCTTCCTCGCCTTCATCGGCCTGGGCTTCGCGCCGCTCTGCGGCATCCAGATCGCCGACTACTACCTCCTGCGCCGCGGCCGCATCTCGGTCAGGGGGCTGTTCGAGGGCGGCACCGGCAGCCCCTACCGGTTCTGGGGCGGGTTCAACCCGGCGGCGCTCGTCGCCATGATCGCGGGGGTGCTGACCTACCTCTACCTGCTCAATCCGATCACCTACGCCAGCCGCTCGCCCTATGAATACGTGACCGCGTCGCTGCCCACCGCCGCGCTGGCCGGGATCGTCTTCGCGCTTGTCACGGCGCTGGTCGTCCGGCCGGCCGGCAAGGGCGGCTACGAGTAGGCCACAAGACAACCGCCGCCGGCGATCAGCGCCGGCGGCCCTTGCTGCCCCCCCCGGGAGCGCCCCACGCTACACGGCCGCGCGCTTCGCGGCAGCTCTCGAGCCGAACTGGATCAGCGCGACACCGCCGAGGATCAGCCCGAGTGCCGCGAGTTCGATGCTGGTGATCGTCTCTCCCACGGCGGCGCCGATTGCGACTGCGACGACGGCGGGCAGATAGGTGGCGCCCGAGGCCCCGACGGCGCCCAGCCGTTCCACCATGTAGTAGTAGATCAGATAGGCCAGCCCCGTGCCCAAGAGGCCAAGCCCGAGGACGAGGCCGAGAAGGGCGTGGCCGTTTTCCGCAATGGCCGACATGCCGTGGTAGTCGGTCAGGACCGCCAGCGTCGGCAACGCCAGACCGATCTGCCACGTTGCCAACGCCAGCGGCGACAGGCCGAGCGGCGCAAGGTATCGCCGCGCATAGACGAAGGATACGCCGACGCTGACCGTTCCCGCGATGATCCACAGAACGCCCGCCAGGGGAATGGATCCGCCGCTGTCCCAGGGACGCGCGGTCAGGATGATGCCGGCGAAACCGATGGCCACGCCGGCGGCCGTCAGCGCGGAAGGCCGCTCGGATCTCAGCACGAGGTAGGAGGTCACGAAGGTCACGATCGGGATCGCGCCGCCGAGAAGTCCCGCCACGCTGGAAGGCAGAAGCGCCGTGCCGGCGACAAAGCCGTAATAGTAGAACGAGGTCGCCAGCACGGACATCACCGCGAAATGCGGAAAGTGGCGCACCTGCCTGCGGTTCAGCGCCCCGGATGCCCAGGCGGCAATGACGAGCGGCAGAAAGGCCACCAGCACCCGCAGGAATACGACCTGCATGGGCGAGATCACCGCGGTCGCCATCTTGATGTAGATGTAGTTCGATCCCCAGATCAGACCGACAAGGACGAGCGCGGCATAGGCACGGAACATGGGTGGGCCTTTTTTGTTTCTGCGCAGCAGAATGCGCCGGATCGCCTGCCCTTTCGCGCCAGAAGAAAACCTGTCAGGGTGTAGAAAATCTGCAGGCCGACGATGATTACCCCGCGCCGCAAGCTGCCGCCCCTGAATGCCCTGCGCGCCTTCGAGGTTGCGGGGCGCCGGTTGAGCTTTCGGGCCGCAGCCGACGAACTGGGCGTCACCCAGGGCGCCGTCGCGCAGCAGGTGCGGGCTCTGGAGGATCACCTCGGCCTTCCTCTGTTTCTGCGGCTTGCGCGCGGACTGGCGCTGACGCCGCAGGGTTCCGCCTATCTGTCCGACCTCACGCGCGCTTTCGACACGCTTGGCGAGGCGACCGGACAGCTTGCGCTGAAACCCGGCCGGGTGACGATCAGCGCGACACCGACCGTCGCCACGCGCATCCTGATCCCACGGTTGGCGGAACTGCGCGATGCCCTGCCCGGCGTGGAGCTTCGAACCATCGCGGACGAGGCCCTGCCGGACTTCGACCGCGACGATGTCGACATCGCCATAGGGCTGGCCAGCCCACCCGTTCCGGCCACGCTTGAGGCGCGGTTGCTGATCGCGCAGGAGATCATCGCGGTGGCGAGCCCGCGACTGGTCGAGGGCCTGTCGCTGCCGCTCGACGGCACGCAGATCGGCACCCTGCCGCTGCTTCATCACTGCCAGGACCATTGGCCGCGGTTTCTGGACACGCGCCCTCCCCTGCCCGGCCCCCAGTTCAACCTGACCACCCTCGCACTTGACGCCGCGATCGCGGGACAGGGGGTCGCGGTGGCCGGCCGTGCGTTCGTCGCGGCGGAACTGGCGGACGGGCGTCTGGTGCAGGTCATGGACCGGACGTTGCGCGTCGAACCCGACTACTGGATCGTGCGCAGGCGCGGGGCCGCCCCCGGGTCGGCCTCGGACGCCGTCTGGGCCTGGTGCGTGGAGCGGCTGGGCACGGGCTGAGACGCCGCCGCACTGGCGGAAACGGGCGCCCATCGCCTGCCTTTCCATCCTCGACCCGTCCCTGATAAAGTCCCCGGCATGGTCAATCGCCACTACAGCCTGCCCTCGCTCAACGCGCTGGCCACCTTCGAAGCGGTTGCGCGACGGCTCAACCTGACGCGGGCGGCGGAGGAGCTGAACGTCACGCCGGGCGCCGTGTCCAGGCAGGTCCGGCAACTGGAGACGGGTCTCGGCCGCCCCCTGATCCGGCGGCTCCACAACGGTGTGTCGCTGACGACCGAGGGCGAGGCGGTTGCGAACACGCTGCACGAGGCGTTCGAGCGGATTTCCGCGACGTTGCAGCAGGTCCGCGCTTCCGGCGAGCGGGCGCATGTGTCGATCCTGTCGACGATGGCCACGATGCAACTGTGGCTGATGCCGCGACTGGGAGCCTTCTGGGCGGCCCATCAGGACATCGTCGTGGAACATGTCATCTCGGAGCGGCGGCACGACACGGCGCGGCCCGACATCGACCTGCGGCTGCGCTACGGCGACGGCACCTGGCCGGGCGAGCAGGCGATGAAGATCCAGGACGAACAGGTGCTGGCGGTGGCGAGCCCGGCCTTCCTTGACGGTCACCCGGTCGACACGCTGGCGGAACTGGCCGAGGCACCGTTGCTGTCGGTCGAGGGGGCAGACTGGATCTGGATGACCTGGGCGCGATTCCTGCAGGAAACCGGCACGTCGTTCCGGCGGTTGAACGTGCGGCGGTTCAACAGCTACGTCATCGCGCTTCAGGCCGCGCGGGACGGGCAAGGCGTGGCACTCGGCTGGACCAGCCTCGTGCGGCCCTTGATGGCGTCGGGCGAGTTGCGCCAGGTGACCGCCGCCGAAGTGGCCGACCCGCTGGCGATCTATGTGACATGGAGCGACCGGCGTCCGCTCAGCCCGGAAGCGGTGATCTTCCGCGACTGGTTGCTGTCGCAGGGAGCGTTGAGTTGAACTCAACACCGGGCGGCAACTTGTTCGCTTGATCGCAGGGTCTTGCCGGCGTCATCTGTCGGCCCGGCCGGGCATGGCCCGCATCCGGGCCGAACCGCCAAGGCGGGCGGCGCGCTGTGACCCAAGGAAAGATGACGCCCCGATGATACCCAAGATGATGACCGCGGTCCTGCTGACCGGACACGGCGACATGGACAAGCTGGCCTGGCGCACCGATGTGCCCGTGCCGCGGCCGAAGGCGGGCGAGGTGCTGATCCGGGTCGCGGCATCGGCGGTGAACAACACCGACATCAACACAAGGATCGGCTGGTATTCGAAGAAGGTCGAGGCCGCGACCGAGGCCGGCGGCGCCACGGGCTTTGCCGATGTCGATGACGACGATGCCTCGTGGTCGGGCACGCCGCTGCAATTCCCGCGCATCCAGGGGGCGGATGCCTGTGGCCATATCGTGGCGGTGGGCGATGGGGTGGACCCGGCGCGGATCGGCGAAAGGGTGCTGGTGCGCAACATGCTGCGCTTCTACGTCGACTGGCGCCCCTATGAATGCTGGACCTTCGGCAGCGAGGTGGACGGCGGCTTTGCCCAGTTCACCGTGGCGCCATCGCGCGAAACCCATGCCGTGCGCTGCGACTGGACCGATGCCGAACTGGCCTCGGTTCCCTGCGCCTATTCCACCGCGGAAAACATGCTGCACCGGGCCGGCGTCGGCGCGGAACGGGTGCTGGTGACGGGTGCATCGGGCGGGGTCGGCTCGGCCGCGGTGCAACTGGCCAAACGCCGCGGCGCCGAGGTGATCGCCATCTGTGCGGCAGCCAAGTCCGACGCGGTGCGGGCGCTGGGTGCCGATCGCACCATCGACCGCGACGCCGATCTGGTCGCCATGCTCGGCCGCAATTCGGTCGATGCGGTGATCGACATGGTCGGCGGGCCTGGCTTTCCGGCCCTGCTGGACGTGCTGCGCCCGGGTGGCCGCTATGCCGTGGCGGGCGCGATCGCCGGCCCGATCTGCGACCTGGACCTGCGCACCGTCTACCTGAAGGACCTGACCCTTCACGGCTGCACCTTCCAGGAGGACGCCGTGTTCGAGAACCTTGTCCGCTACATCGAGGCGGGCGAGATCCGCCCGGTGGTCGCCCGCACCTATCCGCTGTCCGAGATCGCGCAGGCGCAGCGCGACTTCCTGTCCAAGAAACACACCGGCAAGCTGGTGCTCATCCCCCCGCAGGTGGCCGAATGAAGATCAGGACCATCGAGCTTTACCAGGTGGATCTGCCCTATTCCGGCGGGGTCTACCTGCTGTCGGGCGGGCGCGAATACCGCAGCTTCACGGCCGCGATCGTGCGGATCGAGACCGACACCGGGATCGAGGGCTGGGGCGAAAGCACGCCCTTCGGGTCGACCTACATCGCCGCGCACGCCCGCGGCACCCGCGCCGGCATCGAGGAGATCGCCCCGCATCTTCTGGGCCGCGATCCCCGCCAGGTGGACCGGATCAACGACGCGATGGACGAGGCGCTGGTCGGCCACCACCATGCCAAGACCGCGCTGGACATCGCCTGCTGGGACGTGTTCGGCAAATCGGTGAACCTGCCGGTCTGCGAATTGCTGGGTGGGGCGACCGGAACGCGGCTGCCCACGATTTCGTCTATCTACGCCGGCCCGCCCGAGGAGATGCGTTCCCGCGTCGCGCGGCACCGGCAGATGGGCTATATGGGCCATTCGGTCAAGATCGGCGCGCTGGACAGCGAGGGCGGCCCGGCGCTGGACGCCGAACGCATCGGTGCCTGCCTGGCCGACCGCCGCCCGGGCGAGTTCTTCCTGGTCGATGCCAATGGCGGAATGCTGCCGGAAACCGCGCTTCGGATGCTGCGGATGCTGCCCCCCGGCCTTGACTTCGTGCTCGAGGCGCCCTGCGCCACCTGGCGCGAGACCGCATCCCTGCGCAAGCGCTGCCCGGTGCCGATCATCATGGACGAGCTGGCGGAACTTGACGGCGACATCGCCCGCATCGTTGCCGAGGACATTGCCGACGGGATCGGGCTGAAGGTGTCGAAGGCCGGCGGCCTGACCCGTGGCCGCCGTCACCGCGACATCTGCCGCGCCGCCGGGCTGACCGTCAGCGTGCAGGACACGGTGGGATCGGCCATCGCCTTCGCCGGGATCGTGCACCTTGGTGCCACCGTGCCCCAGCGCACCCTGCGCTGCATCCTTGACTGCCGCGACATGGTGACCCTGGTCACCGCCGATTTCGACGCGCGCGTCGAACAGGGCGGCGTGCTGGCGCCGAAAGCCCCGGGCCTTGGCATCACCGTCCGTCGTGATGTGCTTGGCGATCCCGTCGCCCGCTGGGCCGCCTGATCCACAGCAAGAAGCGCGGCAAACGCGCCCGAGACATGACACCTTTCAACAGGGAGATACGAATGAAACACCTTGCTGCTGCCTCGACGCTGGTTCTCTCGCTGCTGGCGTCGCCGGTCCTGGCCAAGGACCGGCCCGGCGATGGAGTCACCGTCCGCCCCGCGATCCAGCCGCTTCTGGAAGAGATGTTCCAGAGCCGCATCCTGTTCCGCGCGCTGGAGGACCTGGGCTATACCGTGGCCGACCCGCAGGAGGTCGTCGCCCAGACCGCCCATGTCGCGGTCGGCGCGGGTGATGCGGATTTCTTCCCCTCAAGCTGGGATACGCTGCACGCCACCTTTGTCACCGAAGCCGGTGGCGATGCCGTGGTGACCAAGGTCGGCACCCTGATCAACGGTGCGCTTCAGGGCTATCTGGTCGACAAGGCCAGCTATGACGCCGGCGTCACCGACCTTGCCATGCTGAAGGATCCCGAGGTCGCCAAGCGCTTCGACGCCGACGGCGACGGCAAGGCCGACCTCGCCGGCTGCGTCCCCGGCTGGGGCTGCGAGCGGGTGATCGAGCATCACCTGACCGAATATGGCCTGCGCGACACCGTCAGCCACAACCAGGGCGAATACAACGCCATCATCGCCGACACCATCGCCCGCTTCAAGAACGGCCAGCCGATCCTCTACTACACCTGGACGCCCTACTGGGTCTCGGGTGCGCTGGTGCCGGGCAAGGACGTGGAATGGCTGTCTGTGCCCTATACCTCGCTGCCGGACGGCGGCACGGGCAACACGGAATTCAACGGCAAGAACCTGGGCTTCGCCGTCGACAGCATCCGCGTCGTCGCGCGGAACGATTTTCTTCAGGCGAACCCGGCGGCGAAGAAGCTGTTCGAACTGGCCAAGATCGACATCAACGACATCTCGGCCGAGAACAAGCTGATCGCCGACGGCGAGGATAGCTCGGAGGCGATCGACAAGCACGTGGCCGACTGGATCGCCGCCCATCAGGCGGAATACGACGGCTGGCTGGTCGAAGCCCGCAAGGCTGCCGAATGACCCGGGACAGGCCCCGGCCCGCCTGACGCGGGTACCCCCGGCAACGGGGGCGCCCCTTCGGGACGCGGTCGCGGTTTTCAGCCGCTCCCCGGCGCAGCACGACGCTGATCCAGGAGCCAGTCGCGCACCTCCTGTGCCGCGCCTGACAACGGGACATCCTTCGGCCAGACGACGTGGAAGTCCATGCCGGTCACGAGCGAATGGTCGGTCAGCCGCACGAGCACGCCCTTTTCCACAAGCCTTTCGGTCAGGTGCCGCCAGCCGAGCGCGACACCCTGGCCCTCGATGACGGATTGCACGACCAGGACATAGTCGTTGATCTGAAGCCCCTTCGGCACACGCCTGCCCTCGATGCCCGCCGAAGCGAACCAGTCCGCCCATGTTGCGGCGGAACGGAACGGCTCCTCGAGGTGGATCAGCCGATGCGCCAGCAGGTCCGCAGCGTGCCGGGGCTGGGTCACGCGCGGCAGGTATCCGGCGCCGCAGACAGGGTAGATCTCCTCGGGGGCAAGGGCCTCGGCGTGGCAATGCGGCCAGTCGCCCGGGGCACCGCCCCGGATGCCGAGCGGGATGCCCTCGCCCACGAGATCGAGATCGCGGTCGGCCGTCTGTATCCGCAGGTCGACCCGCGGCAACTCCTCCCGGAACTTCGCCATTCGCGGCACCATCCAGAACGCCGCGAAGGCGGTGGAGCAGGACAGCGTCACATGGCTGCCGGTGGCGACGGCACGCAGGCCCTGCACCGAGCGCTGGATGTGCGACAGTCCGATCGAGACATCGGCGTGAAACCTCTCTCCCGCCTCGCTGAGGCGGACGCGGCGGTATTCCCGCAAGAAGAGCGCGGCGCCGAGGTGATCTTCAAGCCGGCCGATCGCATAGGACACCGCGGCCTGCGT
This sequence comes from Paracoccaceae bacterium, assembly GCA_039808285.1. Classification (GTDB taxonomy): domain Bacteria; phylum Pseudomonadota; class Alphaproteobacteria; order Rhodobacterales; family Rhodobacteraceae; genus Albidovulum. Next base: position 2,161 of record JBDHSQ010000008.1, on the reverse strand, counting down.
CATGTTCAACTCGCGCGCGGCGGCGGTGAAGCTCGACAGGCGGCCGGCAGACTCGAACACCACGAGGCTGTTGATGGGCGGCAAGAGGCTGCGCAGGGTTTCCATGAATCAGATTTATCATCTCCATGAAACTTTTCCAGCGTTACAGGAAGAACCAACAGGTCTAGCCTGCTTCCGATTTATCGAAGGAGTCGACGATGGCCGACGGCGAATTGGCAGGTCAGGACACGAAGCGCCAGCGCGGCGGCCGGTCGCAGCGGCGCGAAAGCCGCATCCACGGCGGCCAGGCGGCGCAGCGCCCCTATATCGTCCGCAACATCCCCACCTACGACATCCTGTCGGACGAAAGCCTGGCCCGGATCGAGGCGACCGCCGAGCGCATCCTCGCCGAGATCGGCATCGAACTGCGCGAGGATGCCGAGGCGATGCGGCTCTACCGCGAGGCGGGCGCCGAGGTGACCGAGATTTCCGCCGATGTCTGGCGGCTGAAATTCGAACCCGGCATGCTGCGCGAAATCCTGAAGACCGCGCCGGCCGAGTTCACGCAACACGCCCGCAACCCTGCCAATTCGGTGCGGATCGGCGGCAGGAACGTGGTCTTCGCCCCCTCCTACGGCAGCCCCTTCGTGATGGACCTCGATCGCGGCCGCCGCTACGGCACCATCGAGGACTTCCGCAACTTCGTGAAGCTGTCGCAATCCTCGCCGTGGCTGCACCATTCCGGCGGCACGGTGTGCGAGCCGACGGACGTGCCGGTGAACAAGCGCCACCTCGACATGGTCTATGCTCATATCCGCTATTCGGACCGGGCGTTCCTCGGCTCTATCACCGCGGCCGAGCGGGCGGCCGACAGCGTGGAGATGTGCCGCATCCTGTTCGGGGCCGATTTCGTCGACCGGAACTGCGTGGTGATGGGCAACTTCAACACCACCTCGCCCCTTGTGCTCGACGGGGTGACGACGGCAGGCATCCGCACCTATGCGGCGGCGAACCAGGGCTCGATCCACCTGCCGTTCCTGCTCGGCGGGGCGGTGGCGCCGCTGACCACAGCCGGGATGGTGGCGCAGGGGCTTGCCGAAAGCATGGCCTCCTGCGCGCTGACCCAGCTCGTCCGGCCCGGCGCGCCGGCGGTTCTGGCGGCCTTCTTCTCGTCGATGTCGCTGCGCTCCGGCTCGCCCACCTTCGGCACGCCCGAACCCGCCATCGGTTCGCTGGTGATGGGCCAGCTCGCGCGGCGGCTGAACCTGCCCCTGCGCTGCGCCGGCAACTTCAGCACCTCGAAACTGCCGGACGGGCAGGCGATGCAGCAGAGCATGATGTCGATGATGTCGGCGGTGCAGGGCGGCGCGAACTACGTCCTGCACTCGGCCGGCTTCCTCGACGGCCTCCTGTCGATGTCCTACGAGAAGCACGTGATGGACACCGACATGTGCGGTGCGCTCCATGCCTATCTCGATGGCATGTCGGTGGACGACGATGCGCTGGCCTTCGAGGCGCTCGCGGAACTCGGGCCGGGCCAGCACCTGTTTTCCACCCAGCACACGCTCCGCCACTATGAGACCGCCTACTGGGATTCCGCGCTGGACGACAACCAGCCCTGGGAAACCTGGGACGAACAGGGCGGAATCGATTCCGCCAGGCGCGCCAATGCCCGCTGGAAGACCCTGCTGGCCCAGTATCAGGCACCGCCCCTCGACGAGGCACTGGACGAGGCGCTGGGCGATTTCATCGCGCGCCGCAAGACGGCGATGCCCGACATGTGGTACTGAGCCGCCAGACCGGCGGCCACCGCCCCGGCCCCGTTTCCATGCGGCGCTGCCGGAACCGCGCCTGCCTGATCTTCCGGGATTTGTCTCACCGGTCGGAGCGAGAGGAGCATAGACCGCTTCACCTCGATCCCCTGAATAGGACAATTTATTGATAACGGATATATTCTTGTGGCTTCAGCGTTCCGGGAATGTGTCGCAGACGGTTTTCTGGAGAGGTCCTTGAGACACATTTCGCATCTCGCCACAACTGGCTCGGCCTTGGCGCCGGCATAGGCACCTGCCGCGTCGACGACGTTTCGATCCGCGCGCCCGGGGTGGAGGCGACTTGCAGGAGGCGGCAAGGGTGCTGCTTGCGTCCTTGTTTCGATCCGCGCCCCCGGGTGGGGGCGACG
>JBDHSQ010000007.1:0-61259 GCA_039808285.1 Paracoccaceae bacterium | reverse complement strand
GTCGCCTTTGTAGAGGCCGGCGAGGATGTCCTCGACGTTCTTCCGGACCGTCTCCGGCGTGATTCCGTGCGCCAGGTTGTAGGCGACCTGCTTCTCGCGCCGCCGGTTGGTTTCGGCCAGCGCGCGTTCCATCGAACCCGTCACCCGGTCGGCATACATGATGACGCGGCCCTCGGCGTTGCGCGCCGCGCGACCGATGGTCTGGATCAGCGAGGTCTCGCTGCGCAGGAAGCCCTCCTTGTCGGCGTCCAATATCGCCACCAGCCCGCATTCGGGAATATCGAGCCCCTCGCGCAGGAGGTTGATGCCGACCAGCACGTCGAAGGCGCCGAGCCGCAGGTCACGGAGGATCTCGATCCGCTCGATCGTGTCGATGTCGCTGTGCATGTAGCGCACGCGGATGCCCTGTTCGTGCATGTATTCGGTCAGATCCTCGGCCATCCGCTTCGTGAGCGTGGTCACCAGCGTGCGGAAGCCCCTGGCGGCCACCTTCCGCACCTCGTCGAGGAGGTCGTCGACCTGCATCGACACCGGGCGGATTTCCACCTGCGGGTCGAGAAGGCCGGTCGGGCGGATCACCTGTTCGGTGAAGACACCGCCGGTCTGCTCCAGCTCCCATGACGCGGGGGTGGCGGAGACGAAGACCGACTGCGGCCGCATCGCGTCCCATTCCTCGAACTTCAAGGGGCGGTTGTCCATGCAGGAGGGCAGGCGGAAGCCGTGTTCGGCCAGGGTGAACTTGCGCCGGTAGTCGCCGCGATACATGCCGCCGATCTGCGGCACGGAGACGTGGCTCTCGTCGGCGAAGACGATGGCATGGTCGGGGATGAACTCGAAGAGCGTGGGCGGCGGCTCGCCCGGCGCGCGCCCGGTGAGGTAGCGCGAATAGTTCTCGATCCCGGCGCAGGAGCCGGTCGCCTCCAGCATCTCGAGGTCGAAATTGGTGCGCTGCTCCAGCCGCTGCGCCTCCAGGAGCTTGCCTTCGTCGGTCAGTTGCTTCAGCCGCTGGGCCAGTTCCTTGCGGATGCCGGTGATCGCCTGTTGCAGCGTCGGGCGGGGAGTGACGTAGTGGCTGTTGGCGTAGATCCTGATCTTGTCGAAGCTGTCGGTCTTCTGGCCGGTCAGGGGATCGAACTCGGTGATGGCCTCAAGCTCCTCGCCGAAGAAGGAGAACTTCCAGGCGCGGTCCTCGAGGTGGGCGGGCCAGAGGTCCACCGTGTCGCCCTTGACGCGGAAGGCGCCGCGCTGGAAGGCGGCGTCGGCGCGGCGGTATTGCTGGGCGACAAGCTCGGAGAGGAATTTGCGGCTCTCGTAGAGCTTGCCCACCTCCATGTCCTGCGTCATCGCCGAATAGGTCTCGACCGAGCCGATGCCGTAGATGCAGGAGACCGAGGCGACGATGATCACGTCGTCGCGTTCCAGCAGCGCCCTTGTGGCCGAGTGGCGCATCCGGTCGATCTGCTCGTTGATCTGGGATTCCTTCTCGATATAGGTGTCGGTCCGCGGCACATAGGCCTCGGGCTGGTAGTAATCGTAGTAGCTGACGAAATATTCGACCGAGTTCTCGGGGAAGAAGCCCTTGAACTCGCCGTAGAGCTGGGCGGCGAGCGTCTTGTTGGGCGCGAGGATGATCGCCGGGCGCTGGGTCTCCTCGATCACCTTGGCCATCGTGAAGGTCTTGCCGGTGCCGGTGGCGCCGAGGAGCACCTGGTCGCGCTCGCCCGCCCTCACGCCCGCCGCAAGCTCGGCGATGGCGGTGGGCTGGTCGCCGGCGGGGGCGAAGTCGGTGTGGAGCATGAAACGCCGGCCGCCCTCGAGCTTGGGGCGGGTCAGCACCTCGGGGCGCGGGGTCGGGGCGTTGGTGGTGTTGTGGGGCATCGGCGATTCCTCCGGCCCCGCAGATTTGATCCGTTTTTGTTCCGGTTCAAGGCCCGGGGGAGATTCGTCGGGCCGGGATCAGCCCTGGCGGGGTCGGCCACTGCGGAAGGCCACCGCCGCGATCGCTGCCCAGACCAGCGTCCGCAGGGTCATCGCGGCCGTCGTGCGCGCCTCGTGGGCGCCGCCTTGCGCGACATGCCAGAGGAAGGCGGCGAAGACCGCCGCCGTGGCGACCGCGATGGCGAGCGAGAGCCCGCGCGCCCAGCCCGCGCCGCGCCAGAGGCCGAGGCCGGCCGCGACATAGGCGAAGCCGGCGAGGAAGTTGAACCACAGGACGTAGGGCACCACGGCGCCCATGTCGGCCCCGCCGAAGAGCGCGCGGCCGCCGGCGAAGATGGTCAGGGCGCCGAAGACGACCGCGATGGCGGCGGCGAGGGTCAGGGAAAGCGGTCGCCCGGCCATGCTGTCCTCCCGCCGGCGCTCAGTTGCCGAGGATGGCGGGGAGGCGCAGGCCGTGTTCGCGGGCGCACTGGACGGCGATGTCGTAGCCCGCATCGGCATGGCGCCAGACGCCGGAGGCCGGGTCGTTCCACAGGACGCGCTCCAGCCGCCGCGCCGCCTCGGGCGTGCCGTCGGCGACGATGACGACGCCCGCGTGCTGGGAGAACCCCATGCCGACGCCGCCGCCGTGGTGGAGCGAGACCCAGGTCGCGCCGGAGGCGGTGTTGACCAGCGCGTTGAGGAGCGGCCAGTCCGACACGGCGTCGGAGCCGTCCTTCATCGCCTCGGTCTCGCGGTTGGGGCTGGCGACGGAGCCGCTGTCGAGATGATCGCGGCCGATCACGACCGGGGCCTTGAGTTCACCCGACGCCACCATCTCGTTGAACATCAGCCCGGCGCGGTGCCGGTCGCCGAGGCCGATCCAGCAGATGCGGGCGGGCAGGCCCTGGAAGGCGATCCGCTCGCGCGCCATGTCGAGCCAGCGGTGCAGGTGGGCGTTCTCCGGGAAGAGCCGCTTCATCGCCGCGTCGGTGCGGTGGATGTCCTCGGGGTCGCCCGAGAGCGCGCACCAGCGGAAGGGGCCGATGCCCTTGCAGAAGAGCGGGCGGATATAGGCCGGGACGAAGCCGGGGAAGGCGAAGGCGTTCTCCAGCCCCTCGTCCTTCGCCACCTGGCGGATGTTGTTGCCGTAGTCGAGCGTCGGCACGCCGGCGTTCCAGAACTCGACCATCGCGGCGACATGGGTCTTCATGCTGGCGCGGGCGGCCGTCTCCACCGCCTTCGGGTCGGTTTCCTGCCGGGTGCGCCAGTCGCCCACGGTCCAGCCGGCCGGGCAGTAGCCGTGCAGGGGATCATGCGCCGAGGTCTGGTCAGTGACGATGTCGGGGCGGGCGCCGCCGGCCTTCATCCGCCGCGCCAGTTCGGGGAAGACCTCGGCGGCGTTGCCGAGAAGGCCCACGGACTTCGCCTCGCCCTTCGCGGTCCAGTCGGCGATGAGCCGCAGCGCCTCGTCGAGCGTGCGGGCCTTCTCGTCGAGGTAGCGGGTGCGCAGGCGGAAGTCGATGCGGGTCTCGTCGACCTCGACGGCAAGGCAGCAGGCGCCAGCCATGACCGCGGCCAGCGGCTGCGCGCCGCCCATGCCGCCCAGGCCCCCGGTGAGAATCCAGCGCCCCTTCAGGTCGCCGCCGTAGTGCTGGCGTCCGGCCTCGGCGAAGGTCTCGTAGGTGCCCTGCACGATCCCTTGCGTGCCGATGTAGATCCACGACCCGGCGGTCATCTGGCCATACATCATCAGGCCCTTGCGGTCCAACTCGTTGAAATGCTGCCAGTTCGCCCAGTGCGGCACGAGGTTGGAATTGGCGATCAGCACGCGGGGCGCATCCGGGTGCGTGCGCACCACCGCCACCGGCCGGCCCGACTGGACCACCAGCGTCTCGTCGGCCTCCAGCGTCTTCAGCGCGGCGACGATGCGGTCGAAATCCTCCCATGTCCGGGCGGCGCGGCCGATGCCGCCGTAGACCACAAGCTCGTGCGGGTTCTCGGCGACGTCGGGGTGGAGGTTGTTCATCAGCATCCGCATCGGCGCCTCGGTCAGCCAGCTTTTCGCGGTGATCGCGGTGCCGGTCGGCGGGTAGACGTCGCGGGTGTTGTGGCGCGGATCGGTCATCTGGTGGCTCCGAGGGAGGATGCAAGGTCTTGCAGGGTGGCGAGGATGGCGCCGAGGTGCCGCCGGAGCCGGTCTGCCTTCGCGGGGTCGTAGGCGAAGGGCGGTGCCTCGGCGGCGAGGTGGGTGGACTGCGCCAGTTCCATCTGGATCGCGTGCAGCCCCTCGGCCGGGCGGCCGTAGTGGCGGGTGGTCCAGCCGCCCCGGAAGCGGCCGTTGAGGACGCTGGTGTAGCCCTCGGCTCCGGCACAGATCCGGGCGACCGCGGCCTCGATCGGGGCGGCACAGGTCACGCCGCCGTTGGTGCCGATGTTGAAGTCGGGCAGGAGGCCGTCGAAGAGGAACGGAAGGCGCGAGCGGATCGAGTGGCAGTCGTAGAGGATCGCCACCCCGTGACGGGCGCGGACCCGCTCCAGCTCGGCGGCAAGCGCGGCGTGATAGGGCGCGTGCCAGTCCCGCCGCCGCGCCCCGGTCTCGGCCTCGGTCGGCGGATCGGTCCAGAGCGGGGTGCCGTCGAAGCCGGTGAGCGGCACGAGGCCGGTGGTGTTCTGCCCCGGATAGAGGCTTTCGCCCGAGGGCGGGCGGTTGGCGTCGATCACGTAGCGGTGGAAGGTGGCGCGGACCACGGTGGCGTCGGGCAGGAGCCCGTCATAGAGCCGGTCGATGTGCCAGTCGGTGTCGGCGAGCGTCCGGCCGGCGGGGGTGAGGCGGGCGAGGATCGCCTCCGGCACATGGGTGCCGGTGTGCGGCATCGCCAGCACCACCGGCCCTTCGCCGCGGGTGACCTCGACCGGGATCATGCCGCGCCCGGGGACAGGAGCGCGCGGATGCCGCAGGCCGCCGACACCTCGCCGGTGCGGACGAGGTCTGCCGCCACCGCGAGGTCGCCCGCCATGTAGCGGTCCTCGCCGAGCGCCGGGACCACCGCGCGGAGCGCCGCGACGAGGCGCGTCAGGCAGGGGCTGGTCTGCAAGGGCGTGCGGAACTCCACCCCCTGCGCGGCGCAGAGCAGCTCCACCCCGAGGATGAGGCCGAGGTTGGCGTTCATCCGCGCGAGCCGCCGCGCGCCGTGGGCGGCCATCGAGACGTGATCCTCCTGATTGGCCGAGGTCGGGGTGGAATCGGTCGAGCAGGGGGTGGCGAGGTGCTTGTTCTCGCTCATCAGCGCCGCCGTCGTCACCTCGGCGATCATCATGCCGGAGTTGAGGCCGGGCTTCGGCGTCAGGAACGGCGGCAGGTCGAAGCTGAGCGTGGGATCGACCATCAGCGCGACGCGGCGCTGGGCGATGGCGCCGATCTCGGCCACGGCGAGCGCGATCTGGTCGGCGGCGAAGGCCACCGGCTCGGCATGGAAGTTGCCGCCCGAGACGATCATGCCCTCGTCGACCAGCACCAGCGGGTTGTCCGAGGCGGCGTTCGCCTCGATCTCCAGCGTGCGGCCGGCGAAGCGCAAAAGGTCGAGCGCGGCGCCGGTCACCTGCGGCTGGCAGCGGATGCAGTAGGGGTCCTGCACGCGGGTGTCGCCGGTGCGGTGGCTTTCGCGGATCGCCGAGCCCGCCATCACCGCGCGCATGGCGCGGGCGACGTCGATCTGGCCGGCATGGCCGCGCAGCGCATGGAGCGCGGGTTCCAGGGGCGCGGTCGAGCCCATGATCGCGTCGGTGGAGAGGCAGGAGATGGCGACCGCCGCCTCGGCGTTGCGCATCGCGTCGAAATATCCCGCCAGCGCGCAGGCGGTGGAGAACTGGGTGCCGTTGATCAGGCCGAGCCCCTCCTTGGGGCCGAGCACCACCGGGGCGAGCCCGGCGCGGGCGAGTGCGTCACGCGAGGGCAGGCGTTCGCCCGCATGGATCGCCTCGCCCTCGCCGATCAGCGTGGCGGCCATGTGGGCAAGGGGCGCAAGGTCGCCCGAGGCGCCGACCGAGCCCTGCGAGGGGATGACCGGGGTCACGTCGCGGGCGAGGCAGTCCTGGAGGAGCGCCACCGTCGCCCAGCGGATGCCGGAGGCGCCGCGGCCGAGCGAGAGGAGCTTCAGCGCCATCATCAGCCGCGTCGTCGCCGCGTCGAGCGGCTCTCCCACGCCGCAGCAATGCGACAGGATCAGGTTGCGCTGGAGCGTCTCGGTGTCTTCCGGCGGGACGCGGACCGAGGCGAGCTTGCCGAAGCCGGTGTTGACGCCGTAGACCGCGGCCTCGCCGTCTGCGGCGCTTGCGACCATCGCCGCCGCGGCCTCCACCGCCGGCCGCGCGGCGGGGTCGAGCGCGGCGGGTTCCCGGCCACGCCAGAGCCGTTCGAGCGTGTCGAGCGTGGTGGCGCCGGGAGAGAGAAGAACGGTCACGGCCGGCCTCCGAAGATGCGTTTCCAAAGGGGGTTGAAGCCGATCCGGTAGGAAAGCTCGGCGGGGCTTTCCACGTCCCAGATTGCCAGGTCGGCGCGCATTCCGGCGCGCAGGTGGCCCGCATCGGCAAGGCCGAGCGCGCGGGCGGCGTGGGCGGTGACGCCGGCGAGGCATTCCGCGGGCGTCATGCGGAAGAGCGTTGCGGCCATGTTCATCGCCAGCAGGAGCGAGGTCAGGGGCGAGGATCCGGGGTTGCAGTCGGTCGCCACCGCCATCGCCACGCCGCGGGCGCGGAAGGCGGCGATCGGCGGAAGCTGCGTCTCGCGCAGCGTGTAGAAGGCGCCGGGCAGCATCACCGCGACGGTGCCCGCGGCCGCCATCGCCGCCGCGTCGCCCTCGTCGGCATATTCCAGGTGATCGGCCGAAAGCGCCCCGTTGGTGGCGGCGAGCCGGGCGCCGCCGAGGTTGGACAATTGCTCGGCATGAAGCTTGACCGGCAGGCCGAGCGCGCGGGCGCGGGCGAAGACGCGGGCGATCTGGCCGGGGCTGAAGGCGATGCCCTCGCAGAATCCGTCCACCGCGTCGGCCAGCCCTTCGGCATGGGCGGCCTCGAGCGCGGGCAGGCAGACCTCGTCGAGATAGGCGTCGGCGCGGCCGCGGTATTCGGGCGGGATCGCATGGGCGCCGAGGAAGGTCGTGCGCACCGTGACCGGCCGCATCGCGGCGATCCGGCGGGCGGCGCGGAGCATGGCGCATTCGGTGGCGATGTCGAGACCGTAGCCCGACTTCACCTCGATCGTGGTGACGCCTTCGGCGATCAGCGCATCGACGCGGGGGAGCGCGGCGGCGAGCAGCGCGTCCTCGCCGGCCGCGCGTGTCGCCGTGACGGTGGAGAGGATGCCGCCGCCGGCGCGGGCGATCTCCTCGTAGCTGCGGCCCTCCAGCCGCATCTCGAACTCGGCGGCGCGGTTGCCGCCGTGGACGATATGGGTGTGGCAGTCGATCAGGCCGGGCGTGACCAGCCGCCCTTCGAGGTCGAGCGCGTCGAGGCCGCGGAACCGTTCGGGCAGCGCCGCCTCCGGCCCGGCCCAGGCGATCCGTTCGCCCTCGATCGCAACGGTGCCGCGGGCGATCAGCCCGTAGGGCGCGTCGGCGTCGGCGTCGGTTCCGGCGAGGATGGCGTTCCTGAGCAGCATGAGTCGCCTTGTTAAGTGCAATGTTGACGTGTATATGTTCATACATATTATCCGTCAAGCGGGGATCGACCATGACGACACTCTGGGCGGCACAGGCCCTCACCGCCGACGGCTGGGCCGGAGACGTGCGGGTCACGCTGGACCCGGCGGGGCGGATCGCGGCGGTGGAGGAGGGCGCACCGCGTGCCGCGGACCATATCGTCGACATCCTCCTGCCGGCGCCGGCGAACGCGCACAGCCATGCCTTCCAGCGGGCGATGGCCGGGCTGACCGAGCGGCGCGGGCCGAACCCGCGCGACACGTTCTGGACCTGGCGTGAGCTGATGTTCCGCTTCCTCGACCGGCTGACGCCCGACCATGTCGAGGCGATCGCGGCCTTCGTGCAGATGGAGATGCTGGAGGCGGGCTATGCCACCAACGTCGAATTCCACTACCTTCATCACCGGCCGGGCGGGCGGCCCTACGACGACCCCGCCGAGATGGCCGGGCGGATCGCCGCGGCGGCGGCGAGGACCGGGATCGGCCTCACGCTCCTGCCGGTGCACTACCAGTTCGGCGGCTGCGACAGCCGGCCGCTCGGCCCCGGCCAGATCCGCTTCGGCACCGACCGCGACGGCTTCGCCCGGCTGCACGCCGCCTCGGCCGCGGCGCTGAAGGGGCTGCCGGGCGACTGCCGGATCGGCGTGGCGCCGCATTCGCTGCGCGCGGTGGCGCCGGAGGCGATCGCGGACCTCGCGGCACTTGCGCCCGAAGGGCCGGTGCACATGCACCTCGCCGAGCAGGTGGCGGAGGTGGAGGAGGTGCGCGCGGCGCTGGGGGCGCGGCCGGTGGACTGGGTGCTCGACCATGTCGGGCCGGACCGGCGCTTCACCTTCATCCACTGCACCCAGATGGAGCCGGGCGAGACCGAGCGGCTGGCGCGGTCCGGCGCCGTGGCCGGGCTCTGCCCGATCACCGAATCGAGCCTCGGCGACGGCATCTTCGACGGCGTGCGCTGGCTGGGTGCGGGCGGCCAGATCGCCGTCGGCTCGGATTCCAACATCCGCATCGCGCTTTCCGAGGAGCTTCGCACGCTGGAATATTCCCAGCGCCTGCGCGACCGGTCGCGCGCCGTGCTTGCCACGCCAGAACAATCCACCGGGCGGCGGCTCTTCGAGGCGGTGGCGCGCGGCGGCGCGGTCGCCGCGGGCCGCGAGACCGGGGCGATCGCGCCGGGGCTCTGGGCCGATCTGGTCGCGCTCGACGGCGGCCATCCCGATCTGGAGGGGCGGCGCGGCGACACGGTTCTCGACACCTGGATCTTCGCCGGCAACGACCGCATGGTGCGCGAGGTCTGGTCGGCCGGCCGGCATGTGGTGCGGGAAGGGCGGCATGTGGCGCGGGATGGCATCCTCGCGGCATACCGGCGGGTGATGGGCGATCTGGGGGAGGCGATGTGACGGTTCCCGCGATCAGGAGCTGGCAGGCGGTGCAGGACGAGGTCCGCCGGCGGATCGTCGGGCGGGTCTGGCGGCCGGGGGACTACATCCCGCACGAGGCCGAGCTTGCCCGCGAGTTCGGCTGCGCGCGCGCGACGGTGAACCGGGCGCTGAGGGCGCTGGCCGAGGAAGGCATCCTCGACCGGCGGCGCAAGGCCGGCACCCGCGTCGCGGCCAATCCGGTGCGGCGGGCACGGCTCGACATTGCGCTGATCCGCGACGAGATCGAGGCGCGCGGGCTGGCGTTCCGCCACGCGGTGCTGAGCCGGGAGACGGCGCTGCCGCCGCCCGCTGTCCGCGCCCGCATGGGCACGGCGGCCGAGGTGGCGCTGCTGCACCTGCGCACGCTCTATACCGCGGGCGGCGCTCCCTATGTCTACGAGGACCGCTGGATCAACCCCGCGGTCGTCCCGGCGGTGGCGGGCGAGAGCTTCGCCGCGATCAGCCCGAACGAATGGCTGGTGCGCGAGGTTCCGTTCGAGGCCGGCGACTTCACCTTCTCGGCGATCACCTCGACACCGGCGGAGGCCGCGGTCCTCGCCTGTGCGACGGGCATCGGGCTTTTCGTGCTGGACCGGACGACGCGGCGCGCGGGGCGGATCATCACCTCGGTGAGGCTGGTGTTCCATCCGGGCTACCGGATGCACACGGAGATCTGATTTCCGGGGCGCTTCCCGGTTCGCGGGGCGGGAGCGGCGGCGCTCAGGCGGCGCGTGCCGCGGGGCCGTCGCCGTCCGGCCGCCAGGGGGGCAGCGTCGCCGGAGGCAGCGCGACCTCCGCAAGTGACGTGCGATCCAGATCCTCGAGGAAGGCCGCTTCGGCCGAGCGCAGGCGTGCCTTGAGCCGGCAGCGGCCGTCGAGGCTGCAACCGCCGTGCTGTAGCGCAAAGCAGTCGACCAGAGGCTGGCCCTCCTCCAGCAGCCGCACCACGGCGCCGAGGCGGATCGTCTCGGCCGGGCGGGCAAGCATGGCGCCGCCGCCGCCGCCGCGGCGCGTCTCGACGAAACCTGCCTGCGACAGCCGCTGCATGATCTTCGCCAGATGGTTGCGCGACAGGCCGAGTTCTTCGGCAAGCTCGGCGGTGGAGAAGGCGCGGCCCGGCGCGCCGGCCATGCGCATGAGCATGCGCAGCCCGTAATCGGTGAAGGAGGTCAATCGCATGGTCGCCGGCGGCTCCGCCTGAATTGGCATTTACAGTACCTATTAAGAGGGCTAGAGAGGATTGCAAGCGCGAATCCCGTTACCGCGGATGAAAGCCCCGACATGATGTCAGAATCCAGCTCCCCCAGGCACGGGTCCGGCGGCGCGGCCTCCGGTCAGTCGGAGGCGCCGCGCGTTTCGGGCTCCTCCCGCTGCGCCTGCGCCGAGGCCCGGGCCGAAGCAGACGCCGCCGCCGCGAAGGGCATCGCCACGAAGGGAATCGCCACGACGGGCGCGGCCGGGACGGCGCCCGCCGCCATTCCGAACCTCCGCCGATGAAAGGTTCCGCCCATGACCGACATTGCCCCGACTGATGACGCGGCCGAGCTCACGCTTTACATCGAGCAGCGCTATCACGCCCGCCACCGCGAACAGCTTCCGCGGCTCGCCAGCATGGCCGAGAAGGTCGAGAACGTGCATTTCGGCGACGAGAACGTGCCCGAAGGCCTTGCCGAGATTCTGCGGCGGCTGATCGGAGAGCTGGAAGTGCACATGAAGAAGGAGGAACTGATCCTCTTCCCGGCGATCCGCAAAGGCGGGGTGCCGGGAATCGAACACCCGATCGCGATGATGCGCGCCGACCATGACGACCACGGCAATGACGTCGCCGAAATCCGCCGCCTGACCGGCGGGCTGGCGCTGCCCGAAGGCGCCTGCGGCACCTGGACCGCGCTCTATTCCGGGCTTGCCGAGTTCGTCGGCGATCTGGAGGAGCATGTCCGGCTGGAGAACGAGGTGCTGTTCCCGCCGTTCGAGCCGGGGGGCGGCCGTGTCTGACCTGCGTTTCCCCCGCGCCACGAAGGCCCATGCCGACCGCCGCCGGGCGCTGACGCCGGAGGCGGAGGATGCGTTCCGCGCCTTCTCGAAGGCGGTCTTCGCCGAGGGAGCGCTGGATGCCCGCACCAAGCAGCTCATCGCCGTGGCGGTGGCGCATGTGACGCAATGCCCCTGGTGCATCGAAGGCCATGTCAAGGCCGCGCGGCGCGAGGGCGCCTCGGACAGGGCGATCATGGAGGCGATCTGGGTCGCCGCCGAGATGCGGGCGGGCGCGGCCTATGCCCATTCGGTCAAGACGCTCGACCTTCTGGGCGACGGGACGACCGATTGACGGAAACGCCGGGCATAGGCACCGTGCGTCTCTATGACGGCGCGGACACCGGCCCGGCGGCGCGCCTGCTGGTCGACCGGCTCTGGCCGCGCGGCATCCGCAAGGAGGCGCTGGCGCTCGACGACTGGATCCCCGAGGTGGCGCCGAGCCACGACCTCCGCCGCTGGTTCCACCACGAGAGCGCGAGGTGGGAGGAGTTCGAGGCGCGCTACCGCGCGGAACTCGAGGCCGCTCCCGAGGCGGTGGAACGCTGCCTTGCCTGGTGCCGGAAGGGGCCGGTGGTGCTGCTTTACGGCGCGAAGGATCGCGACCACAATCAGGCCGTGGTGCTGGCCGGCCACCTGAAGGCGGCGCTGGCGGCCGAGGCGAAAGGAGGCAGGCGATGACGGCGGAGGAAGACGGCGGCCGCTACGCCTCGCCCCCCTGCATGGCCGGCGAGATCGCGCCGGACTATTTCGACCCGCTGGCGGTCGACCCGGCCCAGGCCCGCGACGTCGCCCGCTGGCGCCGGGCGGAGCGCGAGCGGCTCCGCGCCGAGCGACTGGCGATGAGCGTCGAGGCGCGGGCGACGGTGGGCCGGGCGATCTCCGGCCACCTGCGCGCGCTTCTCGACGCGCGTTTCGGGGGCGCGAAAGGCCGCGTGTTCTCCGGCTACTGGCCGATCAAGGGGGAGTTCGACCTCAGGCCGCTGATGGCCGAGCTGCACGGCGCCGGCGTCACCGTCGCCCTGCCGGTGGTCGAGGTGAAGGCCGCACCGCTCGTCTTCCGCCGCTGGACGCCGGAGACGAAGATGGTGCGGGGCGACTGGAACATCCCGGTGCCGCCGCCCGAGGCGGAGCGGCTGCATCCCGACATCGCGCTGGCGCCGTTCCTCGGCTGGAGCGAGGGTGCCTACCGGCTGGGCTACGGCGGCGGCTATTTCGACCGCACGCTGGCGGCGCTTTTGCCGCGCCCCTTCGCCATCGGAATCGGGTTGCAATCGGCGCGGCTGGCGACGATCTACCCCCAACCGCACGACATCGCGCTCGACCTCATCCTGACCGAGGCCGGCGTGCAGGCCGAGAAGGAGCCCCGCCCATGACCGCCCGGACCGACACGCCGCGCCTGCCGCCCCTGCCGGGATCGCGCGCCGTGGCGCGGCTCTCTTGCGCGCTGGTCCAGCCGCTGCTCGGCCGCGTCGTCCGGCGGATCGCCGCCAGCCACCCCTCGCTCTTCGCCCGGCTCGGGCCGCACCAGACCACCGATTTCGTGATCGACCCGGTGGAGCTGCCCTTCGCGCTGCACCTGCGGCCCGACCCGAAGGCGCTGGTGCTGCGCGCGGTGCCGCGCGATGCGCTGCCCGCCGCGGGGGCGACGATCCGCGGCCGGTTCATGCTGCTGCTGGAGCTTCTCGATTCCGAGGAGGACGGCGATTCCGCCTTCTTCTCGCGCGATCTCGCCATCACCGGCGACACCGAGGCGGTGGTGCGGCTGAGGAACGCGCTCGACGACGTCGACGGCTCCATCGCCGAGGAGACGGCGGCGATGTTCGGCCCGCCCGGCCGGGCGATCCTCGCGCAGTTGCGCCGGCGCTACGCCGCCGGCACGAGCCCACGGGAGACGACATGAGCCTTGCCGAACTGATCTGCCCGGCCGGAACCCCGGCCGCCTTGCGCACCGCGGTGGATGCCGGGGCCGATGCCGTCTACTGCGGCTTTCAGGACGCGACCAACGCGCGCAACTTCCCCGGGCTGAACTTCACGCCCGAGGAACTGGCCGAGGCGGTGGCCTATGCCCATGCCCGCGGCACCAAGGTGCTTCTCGCGCTCAACACCTATCCGCCGGCGGGCAAGGTGGACCTCTGGCGCCACGCCGCAGATACCGGCGCGCGGATCGGCGTCGATGCCTTCATCGTCGCCGACATGGGCGTGGCCGACTACATCGCCCGCACCCACCCCGCCGTCCGGCTGCACCTGTCGGTGCAGGCTGCGGCGTCGAGCCCCGAGGCGATCCGCTATTACTGCGAGCATTTCGGGGTCAGGCGGGTGGTGCTGCCGCGGATCCTGACGATCCCCGAGATCCGCCAGATCCGCAAGGAAATCCCCTGCGAGATCGAGACCTTCATCTTCGGCAACCACGGGCTGATGGTGGAGGGGCGGTGCAGCCTAACCAACTACCTCACCGGCCAGTCCACCAACATGGACGGGGTCTGTTCGCCCGCCTCCGACGTCGAATACATCCGCGATGCCGACGGGTCGATGTCGTCGAAGCTCGCGGGCTTCACCATCGACCGCTTCGGGGCCGGCGAGATGGCGGGCTATCCGACGATCTGCAAGGGCCGCTACACCGCGCCGCACCGGCCCGAAGGCTACTACGCCTTCGAGGAGCCGATCAGCCTCAACCTGTCGCGGCTTTTGCCCGAGCTGATCGACGCGGGCGTCCATGCCTTCAAGATCGAGGGGCGGCAGCGGTCGAAATCCTATGTCCGCAGCGTCGTCTCGGCCTTCCGCAAGGCGGTGGACGACATCCGCGCCGGGCGCGAGGCGAACATCGCCGACCTCGTCGCGCTGACCGAGGGGCAGAAGCAGACGCAGGGCGCCTTCGAGACCAAGAAATGGCGGTAGCAGACATGACGAAACTCACGCTCGGGCCGATCGCCTATCACTGGTCGGCCGAGATGCGGCGCGACTTCTACGCCCGGATCGCCGACGAGGCGCCGGTGGACGAGGTCTATCTGGGCGAGGTGATCTGTTCCAAGCGCGCCCCCTTCTTCGAGGCCGAGCTGCCGCAGGCGATGGAGCGGCTGGAGCGCGCCGGCAAGACGGTGATCCTGTCGTCGCTGGCCGAGGTGGTGCTGAAGCGCGAGCGCAAGGCCACCGCCGATCTCGCCGCGATGGAGACGCCCGAGATCGAGATCAACAACGCCTCGGGCCTTTATGCGAGGGGCCGGCGTCCGCACCGGATCGGCCCCTTCATGAACGCCTACAACGAGGCGACGATCGGCTGGATGGCGGCGCAGGGTGCCACCCATGTCTGCCTGCCGGCCGAACTGCCGAAGGAGGCGATCGCGGTCGCCACGAAGGCCGCGCGCGATCTCGGCCTCGGCGTCGAGGTGCAGGTCTTCGGCCGCGCCTCGCTGGCGGTGTCGGCGCGCTGCTACCACGCCCGCGCGCATGGCCGGACCAAGGACAACTGCCTCTTCGTCTGCGAGGACGATCCCGACGGGATGCCGCTGAAGACCCGCGACGACCGGCCGATCCTCAGGGTGAACGGCATCCAGACCCAGTCGGAAAGCTACGTGAACCTCACGCCGGAGATTCCCGCGCTGACCGGGATGGGTGTGACCCATCTGCGGCTGATGCCGCAGGCGGTGGACATGGTGGCGGTGGCGCAGGCGGTGCGCGACGTGCTCGACGGGCGCACCGCCCCCGCCGAGGCCGAGGCGAGGCTTTGCGCGCTTTGCGCGGGCACGTCGTTCAGCGACGGGTTCTATCATGGCACCGCCGGCTATCGCCGCGTTGCCCTCGCGGCGGCCGGATAGGCAAAGGACGAGACCATGACCGCGACAACCGCCGAACGGATGCGGGCCTGGAAGGGCCCGGCGATCCTGACCTTCGGCTTCCGCCCCTTCTTCTTCGGCGCGGCCGTCTGGGCAGTGCTGGCGATGGCGCTCTGGGTGCCCGCGCTTTCGGGGCACCTGACGCTGCCGACGGCGTTCGACCCGGTATCCTGGCACGCGCACGAATTCCTCTACGGCTATCTCGGCGCGGTCATCGCCGGGTTCCTGATGACCGCGGTGCCGAACTGGACCGGACGGCTGCCGATCGTCGGCTGGCGGCTCGGCGCGCTGGCGCTTCTCTGGCTCGCGGGGCGGGTGGCCATCCTCGTCTCGGCCGGCTTGCCGGCGCTGGCGGTGGCCGCGCTCGACCTCGCCTTCCCGGTCGCCTTCGCCTTCGCCATCGGGCGCGAGATCGTCGCGGGGCGCAACTGGCGCAACCTCGTCGTGCTCGTCATGCTTTCGGTCTTCGCGCTCGGCAATGCCGCCTTCCACTGGGAGGCGGCGCGCGGAGACTACGCGGCCGAAGGCTATGGCTTGAGGATCGGACTTGGCGCCGGGATCATGATGATCGGGGTGATCGGCGGGCGGATCGTGCCCTCGTTCACCCGCAACTGGCTGGTCCGGCGCGGGCCCGGACGGCTGCCGGTGGCGCCGATGCAGCGCTTCGACAAGGCGGCGCTCGTCTGGCTCGCCGCGACGCTCCTGCTCTGGGTGGCGCTGCCGGAAAGCCGCGTCACCGGCGCGGCGCTCGTGGTCGCGGGCGGGCTCCATCTCGTCCGGCTGTCGCGCTGGGCGGGCGAGCGGACGCTGGCCGAGCCGCTCGTCACCGTGCTGCATGTCGGCTATGCCTTCGTGCCGCTCGGTGCGCTCGCACTCGGTGCGGCGCTGCTTGCGCCCGACACCTTCGACCGGCTCGGCGCCCAGCATCTGTGGATGGGCGGCGCGATCGGACTCATGACGCTGGCGGTGATGACGCGCGCCACGCTCGGCCACACCGGGCAGGCGCTTGCCGCCGGGCCGGGGACGGTCGCCATCTACGGCCTGCTCGTGGCCGCGGTGCTGGCGCGGGTCGCGGCAGGGCTGTGGCCCGACCAGGCGCAGGCGCTCTATTCGGTGTCCGGCGTGGCCTGGATCGCGGCCTTCGCGAGCTTCGCCATCATCTACGGCAGGCTCCTGCTGCGGCTGCCGGCGGCCAAGCGGCTCTGACCGCGGGCAACGGTCACGGGCCTCAGGTCGTGCGGTCGTCGATCAGTGGGTTCGGCCGGGCGAACCGCTCGAGATCGGCCTGATCGCCGATCGTCACCCGTCCGCCGTCGGTCACGACACCATAGGCCTGGAGGCTCTTGAACGCGCGGCTGAGGTTTTCCGGCGTCATGCCCAGAAGCGAGGCGAGGCGGCGCTTGTCGAAGGGCAGGTCGAAGCTTCCCCCCCCGCCGGCCCGGCGCTGTTCGCGCAGCAGGTAGTTGGCCAGCCGCTCGAGCGAGGACCGCAGCTTCAGATCCTTGGTGTTCTTGACGACCGAGCGATAGCTCTGCGCGAGGTCGGCGACGATGGCGCGGGCGAAGGCGGGGTCGGCATCGAAGGCCGCCCGCACGTCCTCGGACGGGATGAGCACGACGCGCGCCCGCGTCATCGTGCGCGCGGCCATCAGATAGGGCGCGTCCCGGATCGTCGCGGCAAGGATGAACGTCGTCACCGGCCGCGTCGTCGCCAGGAGGGTTTCCCGGCCGTTCCAGGTGGCAAACAGTTCGACCAGACCGTCCAGGAGCACATGCAGGAAGTCGCTGGGCTCTCCTTCCCGGATCAGGTCGACCTGCGGCGGGAAGTTCTGCACATAGGCCCCGCGCATCAGCGCATGGAACCCTTCCTCCTCCATGTCGCGGAAGAGCGGAAGCGCGCGAATCTCGGGAAAGTCGTCGGGACGCAAGGCTTCTCCCTCCCCCTTCAATTGACATTTATCAATCCTGGCAGGGGGCGATGTCAACCGCCGGGCGGCGTCATGTCGCACGCAGGCTTGATGTTGTCATCACCGGAACCCGAATAATTTCCCCAACACAGTTATTTCATTGGCAGATTTTGCGTTTCTGATCTGGATCAAGTTTTCCGGGGCTCGCCCCCGGACAGAGGTGGCGCCAATCTGTCCGTGCCGTCGCACGGGCATGGATTGTTGGAGGGAATGCTATGCGTGCCGCAGGCAGCGTCTCGAGCGCCGAACAGAACAGGGCGCTGGGGCTCAGCACTGTCGCCTTCACCGCGTGCTTCGCGGTGTGGACGATCTTCTCGATCATCGGTGTCGAGATCAAGAAAGAGCTTGGCCTGAACGAGTTCCAGTTCGGCCTTCTCATCGCCACGCCGGTCCTGACCGGTTCGGTGATCCGGCTGATCCTCGGCGTCTGGACCGAACGGTGGGGCGGCCGTCTGGTATTCACGCTCCAGATGCTGGCGGCCGCCGCGGCGACCCTCGTGCTGACCTGGGCCACCACCTATACGGGCTATCTGCTCGCCGCGCTGGGCGTGGGCCTCGCGGGCGGCTCGTTCATCATCGGCGTGGCCTATGTCAGCCGCTGGTATCCGGCCGACCGCCAGGGCACGGCGCTGGGCATCTTCGGAGCGGGCAACGTCGGCGCGGCGGTGACCAAGTTCCTCGCCCCCTTCGTCATGGTGGCGATGGGCTGGCGCGGTGTGGCCGAAGTCTGGGCCGCCGGGCTGGCGATCATGGCGGTGGTCTTCTTGCTGTTTGCCAAGGATGACCCGCAACTCGCCGAACGCCGGGCGCGCGGCATCAAGGCGCCCTCGCTTGCCGAACAGTTCGCGCCGCTGATGAAGGTGCAGGTCTGGCGCTTCTCGCTCTACTACTTCTTCGTCTTCGGCGCCTTCATGGCGCTGGCGCTGTGGCTCCCGCACTACCTGATCGATGTCTACAGCGTCGACGTGCGCACCGCCGGCATGGCGGCGGCGATGTTCTCGCTTTCGGCCTCGATCTTCCGCGCCTATGGCGGACATCTGAGCGACCGTTTCGGCGCGCGCACCGTGCTCTACTGGACCTTCGGCTTCAGCATGATCCTCCTCTTCATGCTGTCCTATCCGCCGTCGGACTATATCATCCACGGCCGCGACGGGGCGATCACCTTCTCCACCTCGATGGGGCTCTGGCCCTTCGTGGTGACGCTCTTCGCGCTCGGCTTCTTCATGAGCCTCGGCAAGGCCGCGGTCTACAAGCATATCCCGGTATACTATCCGCAGAACGTCGGCGCCGTCGGCGGCCTCGTCGGCATGATCGGCGGCCTTGGCGGCTTTGTGCTGCCGATCGTCTTCGGTGCGCTCCTCGACGTGACCGGGGTCTATACCTCGTGCTTCATGCTGCTGTTCGCGCTGGTGGCGATGGCGCTGGCCTGGATGCACCTGTCGATCCGGGCGATGGAGCGGCGTGCGATCGGCCAGGCGCTCGATACGCTGCCGGAACTGCCGGAAATGGCCGAAATCCACGTTCCCGGCAAGACGGTGATGCCGCGTGTCATCGACGACTGGCAGCCCGAGGATCCGTCCTTCTGGGGGGCGACCGGCAAGCGCATCGCGCATCGCAACCTGTGGCTGTCGATCCCGGCGCTGACGCTCGCCTTCTCGGTCTGGATGGTGTGGTCGATGGTGGTGGCGAAACTGCCGGCGGTCGGCTTCAACTTCACTCCCGACCAGTTGTTCTGGCTGGCGGCACTGCCTTCGCTCTCGGGCGCGACGCTGCGGATCTTCTACGGCTTCATGGTGCCGATCTTCGGCGGCAGGCTGTGGACCACGGTCTCGACCGCCTCGCTGCTGATCCCGGCGATGGGTATCGGCTATGCGGTGCAGAACCCCGAGACGCCCTATCTGGTGTTCCTGATCCTCGCGCTTCTCTGCGGCCTGGGCGGCGGCAACTTCGCCTCGTCGATGGCCAACATCGGCTATTTCTTCCCGAAGGCCGAGAAGGGCCATGCGCTGGCGCTGAACGCGGGGCTGGGCAATCTCGGCGTGTCGCTGATGCAGTTCCTGGTGCCGCTGGTGATCACCGCGGGCGTCTTCGGCGCCGTGGGCGGCGGGGCGCAGACCGTGACCGAGGGCGGCCAGCTCTGGCTCCAGAACGCGGGCTTCGTGTGGGTGCCGTTCATCCTGGTGTCGACCATCGCCGCCTGGCTGGGGATGAACGACCTTGCCGACGCGCGCGCAAGCTTTGCCCAGCAGGCAGTGATCTTCGGGCGCGCGCACAACTGGATCATGTGCGTTCTCTACATCGGCACGTTCGGCAGCTTCATCGGCTTCTCGGCGGCCTTCCCGCTCTTGTGCAAGCTGACCTTCCCCGACATCAACGTGCTGCAATACGTCTTCCTCGGGCCGCTGGTCGGTGCGCTGGCGCGGGCCGGCACCGGCTGGGTCTCCGACCGCTTCGGCGGCGGGCGGGTGACGTTCTGGGTCTTCGCCGGCATGATCCTCGCCACGCTCGGGGTGATCTGGGCGCGCCATACGATGAGCTTCCCGGCCTACTTCGCCTCGTTCATCGCGCTCTTTTTCTTCACCGGGGTCGGCAATGCCTCGACCTTCCAGATGATCCCGGTGATCATGGGGCGCGAGGTGCCGCGGCTGATGCCGAAGCTCGCGGGCGTGGATATGTCGCGCCAGATCGCGATGGAAAGCGCCGGCATCGTCGCCTTCAGTTCGGCAATCGGGGCCTACGGCGGCTTCTTCATCCCGAAAGCCTATGGCACGGCGATCGCGCTGACCGGAACCCCCGGCGCGGCACTGTGGGCCTTCCTCGGCTTCTACGTGCTTTGCCTCATCGTGACCTGGGCGGTCTATACCCGGCCCGGCGGGTTGCTTCACGACATCGAACGCGGCCGGGCGGCCAAGATCGCCCAGCCGGCTTGACAGGAAAGGAAACGCCATGAGCCAATTGCTCGACCGTCTGAACTTTCTCCAGCCCAAGGAGCTGGAGCAGTTCTCGGGTGGCCACGGACAGGTGACGCGCGAGAGCCGGGCCTGGGAGGACACCTATCGGAACCGCTGGCGCCACGACAAGATCGTGCGCTCCACCCACGGGGTGAACTGCACCGGGTCGTGTTCGTGGAAGATCTACGTGAAGTCGGGGATCGTCACCTGGGAAACCCAGCAGACCGACTATCCCCGGACGCGCGCGGGCCTGCCCAACCACGAACCGCGCGGGTGCCAGCGCGGGGCGTCCTACAGCTGGTATCTCTACTCGGCGAACCGGGTGAAGAATCCGCTCGTGCGCGGCCGGCTGATGCGGCTCTGGCGCGACCTTCGCCAGAGCAAGACCCCGATCGAGGCATGGACGGCGATCCAGTCGGACCCCGTCCTGCGCGCCTCCTACGTCAAGATGCGCGGAAACGGCGGCTTCGTCCGCGCAAGCTGGGACGAGGTGACCGAGATCGTGGCGGCCGCCAACGCCTATACGACGAAGACCTACGGGCCCGACCGCATCTTCGGCTTTTCGCCGATCCCGGCGATGTCGATGATCTCCTATGCCGCAGGCACGCGCTATCTGTCGCTTCTGGGCGGCACCTGCATGTCGTTCTACGACTGGTATTGCGACCTGCCGCCTTCCTCGCCGCAGACCTGGGGCGAACAGACCGACGTGCCGGAATCGGCCGACTGGTACAATGCGGGCTACCTGATCCTCTGGGGCTCGAACGTGCCGCAGACGCGCACGCCCGATGCGCATTTCTACACCGAGGCGCGCTATCGCGGCACCAAGTCGGCGGTGATCTGCCCCGACTATTCCGAGGCCGCGAAATTCGGTGACGTCTGGCTGAACCCCAAGGCGGGCACCGATGCCGCGCTCGCGATGGCCTTCGGCCACGTCATCCTGCGCGAATTCCACCTCGACCGGCAGGCCGAGTATTTCGAGGACTATTGCCGCAAGTATTCCGACTTCCCGATGCTGGTGAAGCTCGACGAGAAGGACGGCCGCCTCATTCCCGGCCGCTTCCTGCGCGCCGACGACCTGGACGGCAAGCTCGGCGAGGCCACGAATCCCGAATGGAAGACCGTCGCCTGGGACGAGGTCAGCAAGGGGCTGGTCGCGCCGAACGGCTCGATCGGCTACCGCTGGGGCGAACACGGCGAATGGAACCTCGAGGAAAAGGCGGCGGGGGCGCAGACCCGGTTGAAGATGTCCCTCATCCTCGAAGGCGACCATGACGAGGTCGCCGGCGTCGACCTGCCCTATTTCGGCGGCGCGGCCACCCCGGCCTTCGCCACCCGGCAGACGCATCCCGAGGTGATGACGCGAAACATTCCGGTGAAGACCGTCAGGACGGCGGCGGGAGAGGTCAAGGTCGCGACCGTCTTCGACCTTTTCTGCGCCAACTACGGGCTCGACCGCGGGCTCGGCGGCCAATGGGTGGCCAAGAGCTATGACGAGGATGTTCCGGGAACCCCGGCCTGGGCCGAGGCGATCACCGGCGTCAAGCGCGACCGGATCATCCATGTCGCCCGCGAATTCGCCCAGACGGCGGAAAAGACGCAGGGCAAGTCGATGGTCATCCTCGGCGCCGGTCTGAACCACTGGTACCACATGGACATGAACTACCGCGGCATCATCAACATGCTGGTGATGTGCGGCTGCGTCGGCCAGTCGGGCGGCGGCTGGAGCCACTATGTCGGCCAGGAGAAGCTCAGGCCGCAGACCGGCTGGCTGCCCCTGGCCTTTGCGCTCGACTGGGGGCGCCCGCCGCGGCACATGAACTCCACCTCGGCCTGGTATGCCCATACCGACCAGTGGCGCTACGAGACGGTGTCGGCGAAGGAAATCCTGTCGCCGACGGCGCCCGAGGGCGACTGGGACGTGTCGATCATCGACTACAACATCCGCGCCGAGCGGATGGGGTGGCTGCCCTCGGCGCCGCAGTTGAAGACGAACCCGCTGGAGGTCGCCAGGGCGGCGAAGGCGGCGGGCAAGGAGATTCCCGCCTATGTCGCCGAACAGCTCAAGTCCGGCGCGCTGAAGATGTCCTGCGAAGACCCGGACGATCCCGCGAACTGGCCGCGCAACCTTTTCGTCTGGCGGTCGAACCTGCTCGGCTCGTCGGGCAAGGGCCACGAATACTTCCTGCGCCACCTCCTCGGCACCGACAACGGCGTCCTCGGCAAGGATCTCGGCGAGGAGGGACGGCAGAAGCCGAAGGAGGCGGTCTGGCACGATGACGCCCCGAAGGGCAAGCTCGACCTTCTCGTCACGCTGGACTTCCGGATGAGCACCACGGCGGTCTATTCCGACATCGTTCTGCCCACCGCGAGCTGGTACGAGAAGAACGACCTCAACACCTCGGACATGCACCCGTTCATCCATCCGCTCATGGCGGCGGTGGACCCGGCCTATGAATCGAAGTCGGACTGGGAAATCTTCAAGGCGATCGCGAAGAAGTTCCAGGAGGTCGCGCCGGAAATCCTCGGGCAGGAAACCGACATCGTGGCCCTGCCCACCCTGCACGACACGCCTTCCGAACTGGCACAGGACCAGGTGAAGGACTGGAAGAAGGGGGAATGCGACCTGATTCCGGGCAAGACGGCGCCGAACTACATCCCGGTTGAGCGCGACTATACCGCGGTCTACGACCGGTTCGTGGCGCTCGGCCCCCTCATGGACAAGCTCGGCAACGGCGGCAAGGGGATCGGCTGGAAGACCGAGCACGAGGTCGAGGCGCTGCGCAAGCTCAACGGCGTCTGGCTCGACGGACCGGCGAAGGGTTGCGCGAAGATCGTGACCGACATCGACGCGACCGAGGTCGTGCTGATGCTGGCGCCCGAGACCAACGGCGAGGTCGCCGTGAAGGCCTGGGAGGCGCTGTCGAAGAACACCGGCCGCGAGCACGCCCATCTCGCGCTGCCCAAGGAGGACGAGAAGATCCGCTTCCGCGACATCGCCGCGCAGCCGAGGAAGATCATCTCCTCGCCGACCTGGTCGGGGCTGGAAAGCGAGCATGTCTGCTACAACGCCGGCTACACCAACGTCCACGAGCTGATCCCGTGGCGGACGCTGACCGGGCGGCAGCAGCTCTATCAGGACCACCTGTGGATGCGCGCCTTCGGCGAGGGCTTCATGTCCTACCGCCCGCCGGTCGACCTCAAGACCATCACCGAGGCGGTGAACAGCGACCGGGGCCAGCCGCACGTGGTGCTGAACTTCATCACGCCGCACCAGAAATGGGGCATCCATTCCACCTATACCGACAACCTCCTGATGCTGACGCTGAACCGGGGCGGGCCGGTGATCTGGATCTCGGAGACCGACGCCAAGACCGCCGGCATCGTCGACAACGACTGGGTGGAGCTTTACAACACCAACGGCGCGCTGACGGCGCGGGCGGTCGTTTCCCAGCGGATCAAGGAAGGCACGACCTTCATGTATCACGCGCAGGAAAAGATCGTGAACACGCCGGGGTCGGAAAAGACCGGCAAGCGCGGCGGCATCCACAACTCCGTCACCCGCGCGGTGCTGAAACCCACCCACATGATCGGCAGCTACGCACAGCAGTCCTACGGCTTCAACTACTACGGCACCGTGGGATCGAACCGGGACGAGTTCGTCATTGTCAGGAAGATGCGGAAGGTCGACTGGCTCGACCGTCCGGCGAGCCAGAAGGAGTCGGCGCAATGAGAATTCGTGCGCAAATCGGCATGGTGCTGAACCTCGACAAGTGCATCGGGTGCCACACCTGTTCGGTCACCTGCAAGAACGTCTGGACCAGCCGCGACGGCGTCGAATACGCCTGGTTCAACAACGTCGAGACCAAGCCCGGCACCGGCTACCCGACCGACTGGGAAAACCAGGCGCGCTGGAACGGCGGCTGGGAACGGACCCGGGCCGGCAAGCTCCAGCCCAAGCAGGGCGGCAAGTGGCGGATCCTCGCGAACATCTTCGCCAACCCCGACCTGCCGCAGATCGACGACTACTACGAACCGTTCGACTTCGACTACGACCATCTGAAGTCCGCCCCCGAGATGGAGGCATTCCCCACCGCGCGGCCGCGGTCGAAGATCACCGGCGAGCGGATGGAGAAGATCGTCAAGGGACCGAACTGGGAGGAGATCCTCGGCGGCGAGTTCTCCAAACGGTCGCAGGACTACAACTTCGAGGGGGTGCAGAAGCAGATCTACGGGGAATACGAGAACACCTTCATGATGTATCTCCCCCGGCTGTGCGAGCATTGCCTGAACCCGGCCTGCGCCGCCTCCTGCCCCTCGGGCGCGATCTACAAGCGCGAGGAGGACGGCATCGTCCTGATCGACCAGGAGAAGTGCCGCGGCTGGCGGATGTGCGTCTCCGGCTGCCCCTACAAGAAGGTCTACTACAACTGGTCGACCGGCAAGTCCGAGAAATGCACGCTCTGCTATCCGCGGATCGAGAGCGGCAACCCCACGGTCTGCTCGGAAACCTGCGTCGGCCGCATCCGCTACATCGGCGTCATCCTCTATGATGCCGACAAGATCGAGGAGGCCGCGAACGCCCCGGCGACGACCGACCTCTACGAGGCGCAACTGAACGTCTTCCTCGACCCCAACGACCCGGTGGTGATCGAGACGGCGCGCGCCGACGGTATCCCCGAGGACTGGATCAGGGCGGCGAAGGCGAGCCCGATCTGGAAGATGGCGATGGAATGGAAGGTGGCCTTCCCGCTGCATCCGGAATACCGGACGCTGCCGATGGTCTGGTATATCCCGCCGCTGTCGCCGATCCAGAACGCGGCCGCCGCCGGCGCGATCGGCATGGACGGCGCGATGCCCGACGTGAAGAACCTGCGCATCCCGCTGCGCTATCTCGCCAACATGCTGACGGCGGGCGACGAACGGCCGGTGGCCCAGGCGCTGGAGCGGATGCTGGCGATGCGCGCCTACATGCGCGCGAAGACGGTGGACGGGGTGATCGACGAGGGCATCGCCGCGCGCGTGGGTCTTTCGGGCCGGGTGATCGAGGACATGTACAAGATCATGGCGCTCGCCGACTACGAGGACCGCTTCGTGATCCCGACCACGCACCGCGAACAGGTCGAGGAGGCCTACGACCTGCGCGGCGGCTGCGGCTTCACCGACTCCAACGGTTGCTCGACCGGCATCTCGAAGGGCTCGCTCTTCGGCGGGTCCAAGCGGCCGCTCCGGATGCCCGAGGAGGTTCAGCGATGACCGTGGCCCTGAAGGACCGCACGCTCAAGGCGCTGTCGCTGATCCTCAGCTATCCGACGCGCGAGTTGCAGGCGGCGATGGCGGAGATCGGCGGCGTTCTCGCCTCCGAGCCACGGCTGACCGCGGCGGCGCGGCGCGATCTGCGCCCGCTGGTCGAAAGCCTGCGCGACGACGACCTCTATGCCCTCGAGGAGCGGTTCGTGATGCTCTTCGACCGGTCGCGCACCCTCTCGCTCAACCTCTTCGAGCATGTCCACGGCGAAAGCCGCGACCGGGGCGGCGCGATGGTGTCGCTGGTGGAGACCTACCGCGCCGGCGGCTATGATCCCGCCACCAGCGAATTGCCCGACCACCTGCCGGTGCTCCTGGAATTCCTCGCCACCCGGCCGGCGGAGGAGGCGCGCGACACGCTGGCGGACGCCGCGCATATCTTCGAGGCACTCCGCGAACGGCTGGCCCGGCGCGGCAGTGCCTATGCCGCGGTCTTCGCCGCACTTGGCCAACTTGCAGGGGCCGCGGCAGATGCCGCGACGGTGGCCGAGCTTCTCGGCCAGGCTGACGTCGACCCGAACGACCTCGAGGCGCTCGACGCGGTCTGGGAGGAAAGCGAGGTTCTCTTCGGCCCAGACCCCAATGCCGGCTGCCCGGCCACCCGCGACCTGCTCGCACGGATGGACCGGCCCATCAATCCCGCGCCCGACGTGGCCGCCGAGTAACGGAGAGGGAACATGCACAACTTCATCTTCGGTATCTATCCCTACATCGCGCTCGCCGTCCTGATCATCGGCTCGGCGGCGCGCTACGAACGCGATCCCTTCACCTGGAAAAGCTCGTCCTCGCAGCTTCTCCGCCGCAAGCAGCTCGTCCTCGGTTCGGTGCTGTTCCACGTCGGCGTGCTGGTGATCTTCGTCGGCCATCTGTTCGGCCTTCTGACCCCGCTCTGGCTGATCGAACTCTTTGGCATCGGCCACGGTGCGAAGCAGGTGCTGGCCGTCGCGGTCGGCGGCATCGCCGGGGTGATGGCGCTCGCCGGCGGGATCATCCTGATCCATCGCCGGCTTGTCGATCCGCGCATCCGCGCGACGTCGAGCATGATGGACATCGTGATCCTGTCGCTTCTCCTGGTGCAGCTTGCGCTCGGCCTCCTGACGATCTTCGTCTCGCTCCAGCATCTCGACGGCGAGGAGATGGTGCGCTTCATGAACTGGGCGCAGGGCATCTTCACCTTCGACCCGAACGCCGCGGCCTACACGGAGGGCGCCTCGATCCTCTTCCAGTTGCACATCTTCCTCGGTCTGACGATCTTCCTGCTGTTCCCGTTCTCGCGGCTTGTGCACATGCTGTCGGGGCTGGCGGCGCCGTTCCGCTATCTGCTGACGCGGACCGGCTACCAGATCGTGCGCACGCGCCGCAGCGTGGCGCTGCCGAAACACGACGGTCCGGTGAGGGCGGTGCAGGCCAGCCAGGCTCCGCTGGCCCGCAAGGCCGCGCAACCGGCGGAGTGATCCTCATGACGACCGCCCTCTTTCCCGACCTCGTGGTGAACGGCGAGGTCGTGCCCCACGCCGTCGTCGCCGCCGAAGTGCAGAACCATTCGGCGCCGAAGGGCAAGCCGGGCATCGCCTGGCGCAAGGCGGCCAACGCCATCGCGATGCGTACGCTGCTGTTGCAGGAAGCGCGCCGGCGGGGGATCGCCACCGAGCCGGCCGAAGTCGGCCCGGGGCGGTTCGAGACCGGGGAGGAGGCCCTGATCCGGGGCCTTCTGGACGCCGCCGTCGCGGCCGAACGGCCGACCGAGGACGAAATTCGCGCCGAATGGGCGCGTGATCCGTCGCGGTTCCGCGCGCCGCCCCTGTGGGAGGTGTCGCATATCCTGTGCGCCTGCGACCCCCGCGATGCGGCGGAGAAGGAGGCGGCGCTGGCGCGGGCACGGGCGCTTCTGGCCGATCTTGCCGCCCATCCCGGTGCTTTCGCCCGCCTGGCCGCGAGCCACAGCGACTGCGGCTCGAAATCCTCGGGCGGGGCGCTGGGCCAGCTAGGCCCCGGAGACACGGTTCCGGAATTCGAGACCGTGCTGCGTGGCCTGGAGGAGGGCGAAACCACTGCCGAGCCGGTCCTGTCGCGCCACGGATGGCACATCATCCGGATGGATGCGGTGGCGACCGGCGCGGTCCTGCCGTTCGAGACGGTGCGGCCGAAAATCGCTGCCGCGCTGGAAAAGGCCGCCTGGGCGCGGGAAGCGCGGTCGTTCGCCGAGCGGCTGCTGGCGTCGGCCGAGATTTCCGGCGCGGACCTGCGGGGGGCCTGAGCGGGAACCGGCGCCATGATGGCACGTCGTGCACACGATCCCCGGCGTGGCGACGGTCTTTCGCCGACCGATCCGCGCCTGCTCGGCAACCCGCTGGATTTCCTGCACGGGGATCACATGCGAGAGCGCGAGATCTGCGTGATGCTGGACCGGATCGCGGCGGCGGAAAGCCCGGACCCGGATGCGGCTGCCCATGCGGCGGGTTTCCTGGCCGAGGAACTGCCGCTGCACTTCGCCGACGAGGAGGAGGATCTCTTCCCGCTTCTGCGGCAGCGCTGCGAGCCCGAGGACGACATCGAGCGCGCGCTGGCGCGGCTCTCGGCCGACCATGTCCACGCCGGGGCGGAGACGCCCGACCTTGTCAGGCTGCTGCGCCTTGTGGCCGAGGGTGATGCAGGGCTGACGCCCGAGGACCGCAGCCTGCTGACCCGCTATGCGTCGCATGCCCGGCGCCACCTGATTCTCGAGAACGCGATCGTGCTGCCGCTGGCTCGCGCCCGGCTGACGCGCAGGGATCTCGACCGGATGCGCATGGCGATGCTGCACCGGCGGGGGCTCGACCGGCTGATCGGGGGCCTCGGGTGCTGAGCGACCTCCTCAGCGGCAACCGGGCCTGGTCGGCGCGTCGGCACGAGGAAGATCCGGGATTCTTCGCGCGGATGGGGGCGCAGCAGGCGCCGGAATATTTCTGGATCGGCTGTTCCGACAGCCGCGTCCCGGCCAATGTCGTGACCGGCCTCGATCCCGGAGAGGTCTTCGTCCACCGCAACGTCGCCAATGTCGTCCATTCGACCGACATGAACCTTCTCTCGGCGCTGGAATTCGCCGTGGAGGTGCTGCGGGTGCGCGAGATCATCGTCTGCGGCCACTACGGCTGCGGCGGCGTGAGGGCCGCGACCGAAGACCTGCCGCACGGGATCACCGATCACTGGCTGGAGCCGGTCCGGCGGATTGCGCGCGCCTATGCGGTCGATCTGGCGCAGGCGCCCGACCTGGCCGCGCGGCGCGACCGGCTGGCGGAACTGAACGTCATCGAGGGCGTGCGCCGGGTGTCCGAGACCCCGATCCTGCAACGCGCCTGGGAAGCCGGCGCCGATGTCCGGGTGCACGGGCTGATCTACGGGCTGAAGGACGGCCGGCTTCGCGATCTGGATTGTTCGGCCGGCCCGGGCCGGCTGCGGGCGGAAACGAAGGACTGACCATGCAAATCGCCTATACGATGGCCCCCGGACGGGGCGACACCGACCTGATCCTCTTCCGCCTTGCCCGGCGGCTTGCCGCGCGCGGGCTCAGATGCTGCGGCACCGTCCAGATCAACACCGAACGGGCCGATGCCGGCCCCTGCGACATGGATGTGAAGGTTCTGCCCGATGGGCCCGTCCTGCGCATCTCGCAGGATCTCGGCCGGGATTCGCGCGGCTGCCGGCTTGATCCGCAGTCGCTCGAGACCGCGGTGGGACTTGTCTCGACCAGCCTCTCGGAGGATGCCGATGTGCTGATCGTCAACAAGTTCGGCAAGCACGAGGCCGAGGGTCGCGGATTCCGCGAGGTGATCGCCGAGGCGCTGGCGCGCGGGATACCCGTTCTCGTCGGCCTGAACGGCCTGAACCTTCCTGCGTTCGAGGGGTTCGCGGGCGGGCTCGCCGTTCCGCTTCCGCCCGAGGAGGAGGCGCTTTCCGCCTGGGTTCTGGCGGCGACCGGTCAGGAAAGCTGCCCCGCCTGAGGCCGGAGCGGCCGGTTCACGCGGCCCGGATCGGCGTCATCCCTGCCTTGCGGCTGATTTCCAGCATTGCGGCGAAGACCAGCATTGCGGCGATGCCGCCGCTGATCAGCATGGCATCGAAAGCGACCGGCGCCTCGCCCGCGACTTCCTTGGCCGCGCGCACCGCGAAGGACAGGACGGTTCCAAGCGCGAAGACCGGCAGCGCGTGGCGGCCCAGAAGCGCGAGCGGCGCCATCGGGCGGGAATCACAGGCTGCGCGAAGCCAGGGCAGCACGCTCAGCACATAGGCGAGCGACAGGAAATGCAGAAGCCGCGGGACCGAGACATAGGTCTTGTCGAAATCGCGGATCAGGTTCGGCACGCCCTGGGCCGCGGCCCATCCGAGCATCGCGTTGCCCTGCGTCTGCAACGCCGGCCATTTGAGCCAGACGAGCGCCAGGAGAAGATAGGCCGTGGCCGCAATCACGAGCCACCGGTTGGCCGGCACGAAACGCGCCCCCCGTTTCAGCGCAACCCCCGTGAGGATGCCGAGGACGAAGAGAAGCTGCCAGGCGAAGGGGTTGAAGAACCAGCCGCCCGGAAGCGGCAGGTTCGGCAGGTCGAAGTGCGTCAGCCCGGCAGCGGTCCAGAGCGCGACCGAGGCGCCGAGCGTTGCCAGCGGCCAGCGGACGGCCGCCATGATCATCGCCGGGGCGGCGAGCAGCAGCGCGGCATAGAGCGGCAGGATGTTCACATAGCCGAACTGGTGGCCCAGAACCGGAAGACCGATCAGCACCCCGAGCGGATCGCTGACCAGGAACTGGAAGTTGTCCTTGCCGAAGAGCGTTCCATTGCCGCCGTAGCGCAGCGTCGCCGCGACGATCGCGAGCGCCCAGAACGTGACCATGAGGTGCACGAGATAGAGCGTCCAGGCGCGTTTCCAGATCCGGCGGATGCCGGGCCAGAGCGGGCGCGCCGCAAGCCCGCCGGCATAGGCCAGCACGGCCGAGAGGCCCGAGAGGAACACGAACCCCTCCGCCGCGTCGGAAAAACCGAAGTTGCGGGTGGTGGCCAGTTCGAAGACCGTGCCCGGCACATGGTTGACGAAGATCATCACCAGCGCGATGCCGCGCAGCACGTCGATGCGCGAATCGCGCCGGCGCTTCGGCAGCGAGACCGGCGATGACCCTGCCGCCGCATCGGGCGCGGCGGGCAGCGCGGGCGCCGCCCCGTCGCGCGGTATGAGGCGCAGCGCCTGCTTAGGCATGGGCCCCGGTCCTCAGTTGCGTGGCGGTGTCGCGGCGGGCCTCCCCCGCGCGATTCCAGCGATCGAGCGTCTGCTCGTGCGCCGCCAGGATCGGCGGCAGCGCGCGCTCTTCGGACGTGGCGAAAAGCGCCGACGCCCTCGATGGCTGCGAGGTCCAGGAGATCAGGACGGGGGCGAGGATCATCGGCACGAGAACCGGCAGCAGCCAGGGCAGCAGCCCCGCCCCCCAGTGCCACGCCGCGAACAGCCCGGCGAGGCCCAGCGTCACGATGAAATGGCTGGCCTCGAAGGCTTCGAAAACGGTCAGCCGCGCTTCGCCGCGCCGGTTGGGGGGCCAGCCGCCGTCGGCCCCGCGCAGCACCTGGACGACCGACCGCGTCTGGTAGGCCATCATCACCGGCGCGATGAGGCTGGAAAGCAGAAGGTCGAAGAGGCTGGAAAGCGCGACCCCGGCCATGCTGCCGTAACCGCGCGCCCGCCCCGTCGCCCAGGCCTCGATCAGGATCAGGAGCTTCGGCATGACCAGAAGGCCGATGATGCCGATGAAGAGGCCGATCGCCTTCGCCGTCTCGTCGCTGGGGAAGACGGGGAAGAACTGGTGCGGGTCGGGGAAGTAGTCGGGCGGCGGCAGGGTGGCGCGGTCGGCCACGGCCGAGATCAGGAAGCCCGCCCAGAACACCGGTGCGATGTAGGAGACGATGCCGAGCGCCATCGAAAGCCGGCTCCAGCCGAGAAGGCCCGCGGCGGTCACCACCCGGCTGTGCTGGAGGTTGCCCTGGCACCAGCGCCGGTCGCGCCTGGCGTATTCGATCAGGCTTTCCGGCCCTTCCTCGTAGGAGCCGCCGAGATCCGGGTCCACCCGTACGATCCAGCCCGCCCGGGCGAGCATCGCGGCCTCGACGATGTCGTGGCTGAGGATGTGCCCGCCGAAGGGCGGCTTGCCCGGCAGTTCCGGCAGGCCGCAGCTTTCGGCCCAGGCGCGGGTGCGCACGATCGCATTGTGGCCCCAGAACGGCCCCGCGCCGCCCTGAAGCCGCGCCAGGCCGCGGGCGAAGACCGGCGAGTAGAAGGCGGCGGCGAACTGCATCGCGCGGCCGAAGAGCGAGCCCGCGCGCACGATCACCGGCAGCGTCTGGAGAAGCCCCAGCCGCGGCTCCGCCTCCATCCGCCGGATCATCTCGAGAATCGTCCCGGGCTCCATCAGGCTGTCGGCGTCGAGGATCAGCGCATGGTCGTAGGCCGCACCGCTCCTGCGGAAGAAGTCGGCGATGTTGCCGGCCTTGCGCCCGGTGTTCCGTTCGCGCCTGCGATAGAAAAGCCGCCCCTCGCCGCCCGTCTCGGCCATCAGCCGGGAAAACCAGTAGGCTTCGCCCGCCACCGCTTCGGGCCGCGAACTGTCGGAAAGGATGGCGAAGTGGATCACCGCGGGGGCGTCGGCAAGCGCCTCCATCATCGCGGCGACGCGGGCGAAGGTCGGCGCGGGATCCTCGTTGCAGACGGGCATGAGCACGCAGGTCCGCCCGCGGATCGGCGCCGCCGAGGCTGCAAGGCGCGGCGCCGGCCAGAGCCCGATCAGCGCCAGCATGGCGCCCCAGGCGAGCCAGGCGGTCGACAGCGTGAGAAGCGTGGCGCAGAGCCAGGCCCAGGCCGTCAGCCCCGCGGCCGAGGAATATTGCAAAAACAGCGCCGCTGCCCCCCCGCCCGCGACAAGGGGCACGAGGACCGCGACGGTCCTGAGAAGGGTGGGCGTGCGGGCGCGGTCCATCTCACGGTTCCGCGCGCCGTTGCGGCGCCACGATGAGCGCCCTCAGCAGCTCGAGCGGCCGGACCGGCTCGAACCGCTGTTCGGGCATGGCCAGCGGTGCGTCAGGCAGTCCGGCGGCGGCGAGAACTCGTGCGATGGTCATGGCGTCTTCAAAGGCGGCGGCGCCGGACAGGTCGGAAGGGGTCATGGCTTCACCCATTGAAAAGACCAGATTTCGGAAAGCTTGCGCTCGTAGCCCGCGACATGGGCGGTCATCTCGACGAGCGTGCCGGACTCGGAGGCGACATCGACGACCAGGCGCCAGACGTCGCTGCCGGGCAGCTTGGACAGCGTGGTGACATCGGCCTTTCCGCCGTTGATCGTCAGCACCGGTTTCACCTCTGCGTCGTCCTCGGGCAAGCGGCCCAGCATCCCGCCCTTGAAGTCGACGACGAACTTGTGCGTGCCGGGCGGATTTTCAAGCCCCGCCGGACCGCCGATGCCGCTCCGGGTGGCCCAGACGATGGCACGGTCGTCGGCGTAGTCGGGTTCCAGCCGACCCCAGTGCATCCGGTAGGCGAATTCGTGCGCATCCCCGGCCCTGATCGGCGTGTCGGGAATCCAGAAGGCGCCGATATTGTCGTGAACCTCCACCGCGGTCGGCAGTTCGAACAGCCGGATCTTGCCCGAGCCCCAGTCGCCGACGGGCTCGATGTCGACCGACGGGCGCAGGTCGTAGCGCGCGCCGGCGTCCTGATAGTCGTCGAAGTCGCGGCCGCGCTGGTGAAGGCCGAAGCGGCGTGGCTGGGTCTCGGCGAAGTAGGAGGACGACAGCGCCTGCGGGTTGTCGAGCGCGCGCCAGATCACGTCGCCGTCCGCCCGCACGATTCTCAGGCCGTTGCTGTCGTGCACGCGGGGGCGGTAGTCGTCATAGTCGCCGCGGTTGATGTCCGCGAAGAGGAACATCGAGGTCAGGGGCGCCACCCCAAGCTGCTCGACATCGCTGCGCAGGAAGAGCCTGGCGGTGACGTCGACCGTTGTCTCCACCCCCGGCGTCACCACGAAGCGGTAGGCGCCGGTCACGCTGGCGCTGTCGAGCGCGGCGTATATGGTCATCGTGTCGGCCCAGGGTGCGGGCTTCTCGATCCAGAAACCGCTGAAGCGGGGGAACTCCTCGGCCTTCGGCAGGCCGCTGTCGATCGCGAGGCCGCGCGCCGACAGCCCGTAGGCGTTGCCAAGGCCGAGCGCGCGGAAATAGCTTGCCCCGATGAACGAGATCACCTCGTCCATCTTGTCCCCCCGGTTCATCGGGTGGGTCAGCTTGAACCCCGCCACGCCGGGAAGCGCGGTGCCGGGCGGAACCATGCCCTTCAGCCGATGGCGATATTCGAAATCGTCAGTGGTGAAGTCCATTCCGGTCGCCATGCCGTCGACCACCTCGAACAGGTGCACCGGTTCCTTGAACAGCCAGCCGAGGTGGAAGGGCATCAACCGCCAGGTGATGTCGGGCACGTTCCAACGCGCCCGCGCCGGCCGGTAGGCGATGAAATTGTAGTCGTCATAGGTCATCTCGGCGAAGACCTGCGGAATCGCCTCGGCCTCGGGCGCGGGGCCGGCGGCACGGTTGCGCGCCTCTTCCGTCAGGAGATCGAAGCTGAACGGCCTGGAGGGCGTGTCCTGCGCGGCGGCGCGGCTGGCGGCCAGGAGTGCGGGCAGACAGACAGACGCTGCGGCGGCAGCCAGAAACCGGCGCCGCGTGGACGACGAGCTTGGGATCGCAGGGGAGATCATTTGACTTTGTTTACAACTGGCTAGCCGCGGGCCGACTCACTCTGCCGGCCTCGTGTGCGCATTCACATGGCATCTGGGCATTTCGCAAGGGGTTTGAAGATGCTGCGGGTGCAAAATCGCCTCTCCGGCCCGGCGGGGCGGGGTTTCCTTGCCGATTCCGGCACTACCCGGTCGGCGGGTTTCTGCTATGTGATGAAAAAATGGGCGTCGCGCCTGTGGACGGGCGACCGCAGGGCGTGCCGCCGCTCTCCGGCGAGCCCTTCGGGCGGTGTCGGCGGATGCGTCAAACTCGTCCCGTGGCGCATCAAGGCTGGCAGTCCGGGGCCTTCTGTGGCAGTGACGGCGAAACGAGGTGGCTCGAATGGCACAGTTGACGCCCGAACACGAGGCGATCGCGCGGAAATCGCTGCTTCTCGCCGGGACGGGCGACGAGGTCGCCGCGAAGGTGCTGGCCTGGGCGCGGCTGCGCAGTTTCGACCGCGGCGCAACGATCTTCCTGCAGGGCGAGCGGGCGAGCGCGATCTACATCGTCGTGAGCGGCTGGGTGAAACTCTACCGCGTCGCGCCGAGCGGGGCCGAGGCGGTCGTCGGCGTCTTCACGCGCGGGCACAGCTTCGGCGAGGCGGTGGCCTTCCGCCACGACGTCTATCCGGTGGCCGCCGAGGCCGCGACCGACTGCGAGCTGATCCGGATCGAGGCCGATGCTGTGCTGCGGCTGATCGAGAGCAACCCGCAGATCGCCGTCTCGATCCTGACCGCGACCTTCGCGCATCTGCACAGTCTGGTGGCGCAGGTGGAGCAGTTGAAGGCGCAGACCGGCGCACAGCGTGTGGCGGAGTTCCTGCTGGAGCTTGCGCATTGCGACGAGGGGCGCTGCGAGGTGACGCTGCCCTACGACAAGGTGCTGATCGCCGGCCGCCTGGGGATGAAGCCCGAAAGCCTGAGCCGCGCCTTCCAGAAACTGCGCAAGGTCGGCGTGAAGGTGCTTCAGAACCACGCCGAGATCGCCGACCTGGCGGCGTTGCGCGACTATGCCGAGGAAGACCCGGCCGAGGCGTGGAACCGCGGCTGACCGCCCGGCGCTATCCGGCGAGGTAGAGCGCCAGCAAGAGGAGCGCGTAGAGCGCGAGCGTGAGCCCGAAACCGCGGCGGAAGGCCGGCGCCTCGTCGAGCCGGAGGTAGGCGTTCAGGATCGTCCGCGCCTTGGCCCAGGCGAGCGTCAGGATCGCGACCCCGCCGAGCGTGGCCGCCGTGCCGGTCAGCATGCCCCGCATGACCGCGACCGAAAGCGCGGTCGACGCGCCCGAGAGCGCGAGAAGGAGGATCCAGGCCTTCGTCACCTGTGCCATCGCCTACCTCAGGAGATAGATCACGGGGAAGACGAGAACCCACACGAGGTCCACCATGTGCCAGAATGCGGTCCCCGCCTCGACCTCGCGAGGGCGGGCGCGGATCGCCACCAGCACAAGCACGACGATCCCGGCCGCGACATGGGCGGCGTGGAATCCCGTGATGAGGTAGTAGAAGGTGAAGAACGGATGTGTCTCCACGCCGATCCCCTGGGCCGCCTTGCCGGCATACTCCGCCCATTTGACCGCAACAAAGACGACGCCCAGCCCGGCCGCCGCCGTCAGGAGCGCGCGGGACCGCGCCACGCGCCCCGCCGCCACCGCCTGCGCGCCAAGCGCCGCGAGCCAGCCCGAGGTGACGAGCACGAGGGTGTTCACCCCGGCCGCGGCACGATGGAGGTGGTCCTGCGCGGCGGCGAAACCGGCCGGATCGGTGAGCCGCACGCCGAGAAAGGCCGCAAGCCCGGCGCCGAAGACCAGAAGTTCCGACACGATCAGCACCCAGATCATGAGATCGCCGGGAAGGTCGTCGAAGGGGCTGCGCCCGGTGTCGGTCGGTTGCGTCATGCGCCCACGAGCTGCCGGTAGATCTGCGGAAGCGCCTGGGTCAGCTTTTCCGGATGGGCAATCACGGTATAGCCGCCCTGGCCGAAGAGCCGCGGGAACCAGGACTTGCCGTCGCGGTCGACGGTGATGCCGAAGACGGCATGGCCCATGCGCCGCGCCTCCTCGACCGCCTTGCGGCTGTCCTCGATGCCGTGGCGGCCTTCGTAGTGGTCGAGGTCGTTTGGCTTGCCGTCGGTGATGACGAGGAGGAGCCGCCGCCGCCGCGCCTCGCGCGCAAGGCCCGCCGATGCATGGCGGATCGCCGCGCCGAGCCGGGTGTAGTGGCCCGGTTTCAGCCCGGCGATGCGCGCCTCCACCGCCGCCGTCATCGGCTCGCCGAAGCGCTTGGCGGTCTGGACATAGACCCGCTCGCGTTTCAGCGAGGAAAAGGCATGGATGGCGAAATCGTCGCCGCAGGCATCAAGCCCCCAGGCGAGCGCCGCCAGCGCCTCGCGCTCGATGTCGATGACGGCGCGGCCCTCGTGCCCGTGGCCGGGAACGGCGCTTTCGGTCGAGCGCGACACGTCGAGCAGGATCGACACGGCCAGATCGCGCTTTTCGGTGCGGTTCTGGAGCCAGACCCGGTCGTCGCCCTCGCCGGTGGCCAGAAGGTCCACGCGCGAGCGGATCGCCCGGTCGGTGTCCAGTTCGTCGCCATCGCGGTGGCCCGCGGTCAGGATGCGCGCGGGTCTGAGCGCCTCGAACTGGCGCTTGACGGCGCGGATGCGCCTGACGGCCTTCGGATCGGTGCGGAAGGCGGGCTCCTCGGGCCCCGGTTCCACGACCGAGGTCAGCACGCGCGCGTGGGCGGGCAGGTAGGCGCCGGAGCGGGCATCCCATTCGGGGTAGGTCGCCTCGCCCGCAAGCCGTTCGCGGTCGACGTCCTCGGGGGCGAGGTCGAGATGGAGTTTGAGCCGCGTGGCCGGGGCCTTGGAGATCTGGCCGAGGCCGATCTCGTCCATGTCGTCGGCGGCCTTTTTGGCGTCGTCGTTCTCGTCCTCCTCGACCCGGCGGTTGAGGTTGATGAACTCGGCCCAGGAGAGAATCGCCTCGAACTTGTGGAGGATGAAGCTGTCGTTGCGCTCGATCTGGTCCGACTTGCGGCGGCGGGCGCGGTGGGCGCGGCCCTCGGCCTGCTCGGCGGTACCGTCGGAAGCGCGGGTCTCGACCGCGGTCGCGGCCGAGAAGGCCAGCGGGCGCAGGTCGGGCCAGAGCGGCACCGGCTGGAAGCTGCGGTAGCCGCGCGGGGCGCGCCAGGCGGACAGGTCGCCCGTCCCGATGGCGACGAGCAGGCGTCCGGCCTTTGGCGACAGACGCGCGGGATCGCCGAGAAGATGGCGGACCACCGCTTCGACGGTGCGCTCGGCCTCGGGCAGGCGGGGCACGCGGCGGCTGTCGAGATAGGCGCGGCAGAGATCGGCGTGAAGGCGCGCGAACCCCGGCGCCTCGGCGAGCGTCGCGCGCGTCATCTCGCGCGCGGCGGTCAGCGCACGAAGATCGGCACGCAGGGGGTCTTCCTCGGTCCGCGGGGCGCCCGCGTGTGCGGCCGCAGCCGCGAGCCAGACATAGAGCGCGGCATTCGCCTCGGCGGCGGGAAAGACCGCGAGGCTTTCGGGCAGGCGCAACGCCTCGCCGTCGAAGGAGGCGCGCGGCGTCGTCTCGGCCTCGGTTCCCAGCCGGCGGCGCAGCGAAAGGCGATGGCCGGACCGCTCCGGCGCGACCGGCTTGATCTCGACCGCGGCGCTGCCGCCCAGGCCGCGGAAAAGGACTGCCAGCCGTCCGCCGACCTCGGAAAGGCCGACACGGGCTCCGTCGTAGACGCTTGGGGCGTCAAGACGGCTGGCAAAGGCGTGCCACAGTTTCCCGACGGTTTCCTCGGGTTCCCACGGCTCGATCTCGATGGCAGACACGGCCGGCCTCACCCGAAAACGGCCGTGACGAGATCGAGGAGCCCGCGTTTGGTGTCTTCGTCGTCGGTCAGGGGCTCGATCATCGCCACCCGGATCGCCCGGTCGGGCGCCATGCCCTGCGCGATGAGCGTCGCCGCGTAGACGACGAGACGGGTCGACGTGCCTTCCTCGAGATCCTGCCCCTTCAGCGCGCGGAACTTGTTCGCCAGCCGCACGAGCGGCTTCACCCGCTCCTCGGCCAGGCCGCTTTCGCGCGCCACGACGGGGATTTCGTGCTCGGGCCGGGGGAAGGTGAAGTCGAGGCTGACGAAGCGCTGCCGGGTGGAGGGCTTCATCGTCTTGAGGATGTTCTGGTAGCCGGGGTTGTAGGAGGCGACCAGCATGAAGCCCGGCGCCGCTTCCAGTTCCTCGCCGGTGCGGTCGATCGGCAGGATGCGCCGGTCGTCGGTCAGCGGGTGGAGCACCACGGTCACGTCCTTGCGCGCCTCCACGACCTCGTCGAGGTAGCAGATCGCGCCTTCGCGCACCGCCCGCGTCAGGGGGCCGTCGACCCAGACCGTCTCGCCGCCCTTGAGCAGGTAGCGCCCGATCAGGTCGGCGGCGGAGAGGTCGTCATGGCAGGCGACGGTGTGGAGCGGCCGGCCGAGCCTCGCGGCCATGTGGGCGACGAAGCGGGTCTTGCCGCAGCCCGTGGGGCCCTTGAGAAGCAGCGGAAGGCGGTTCGTGAAAGCCGCCGCGAAGACGTCGCACTCGTCGCCCTGCGGCAGGTAGAAGGGGGCGTCCGCCGCCCCCTTCCGTTCGAAGGTTCCGTCCATCCCGTTCACTCCGCGGCCATATGTTCGGCCTCGATCCGGGCCTTCTCGGCCGGGCCGGGCTCGATGATCTCGCGCCGCG
This sequence comes from Paracoccaceae bacterium, assembly GCA_039808285.1. Lineage (GTDB taxonomy): Bacteria > Pseudomonadota > Alphaproteobacteria > Rhodobacterales > Rhodobacteraceae > Albidovulum. Next base: position 22,618 of record JBDHSQ010000007.1, on the reverse strand, counting down.
GGAACATCACGGCGTAGATGAAGAGCACCGCGCCGAGGACCACCGCCACGCCCGAGCCGAAGCGCATGGCGAAGAAGATCCAGAGCTGGTCCTGGACGTCCATGTACGCCTCGCCCATCACCCGCTGGAGGTGGGTCTGCACCGTGCCCGCGAAGGTCAGCGTGAAGGTCATGAAGACCATCCCGCCCGACATCAGCCAGAACGAGGCCATGTTGAGCACCTGGTTGTAGGGGTCACGTCCCCGCAGGTGCGGCATGGCGTAGCTGATGATCGCCAGGTTGAGGCAGACATAGGCGCCGAAGAAGGCGAGGTGGCCGTGGGCGGCGGTGATCTGGGTGCCGTGGGTGTAGAAGTTGACCCCGTGCAGCGTGTGCAGGAAGCCCCAGACTCCGGCACCGAAGAACGCCAGCGTGGCGCAGCCGAGCGACCACAGGAGCGCGGCCTTGTTCGGGTGGTCGCGCCGGCCCTTCCAGACCATCACGAAGGCGAAAGCCATCATCGCGAAGAACGGCACGACTTCGAGCGACGAGAAGATCGAGCCGATCCACTGCCAGTAGCCCGGCGTGCCGATCCAGTAGTAGTGGTGCCCCGTGCCGAGGATGCCCGAGAAGAGCGCCGCGGCAACGATGACGTAGAGCCACTTCTCCACCACCTCGCGGTCCACGCCAGTGAGCTTGAGCATCAGGAAGGCGAGGATCGACGCCATCACCAGTTCCCACGTGCCCTCGACCCAGAGGTGGACGACATACCACCAGTACATCTTGTCAAGCGCGAGGTTCGACGGGTTGTAGAAGGCGAAGAGGAAGAGAAGCGCGAGGCCCCAGAGGCCGAGCAGCAGGATGTTGGTGATCGCGGTCTTCTTGCCCGAAAGCACCGTCATGGTGACGTTGAAGAGGAAGATCAGCGCGGCGACCACGATTCCGGCCTTCACCCAGGTCGGCTGTTCAAGGAATTCGCGGCCCTGCTTGCCGAGCAGGTAGTTCCCCTCGAACAGGTTGAAGTAGTAGGTGACGACCACGCCCGCGGTCCCGAGCACGAAGATCGCCAGTTGCAGCCAGGCGAGCTTCGGCGAGTAGATCTCGCGTTCCGTCTCCTCGGGCAGGAGGTAGTAGGCCGCGCCGAAGAAGCCCAGGAGCAGCCAGACGATGAGGCTGTTGGTGTGCAGCATCCGGCCGATGTTGAACGGCAGGATCTCCGACAGGAAGTTGGGGCTGACGTAGATCCAGCCGAGGATCAGGCCGAGGGAGACCTGCACGGCGAAGAGCGTCATGGCCACGATGAAGTAGGCCAGCGCGATTTTCTGTGTCTGGTATTTCATGGTGCTGTCTCCTCAGCCGGCGTCGTTCGGCGGCCAGTCCTGCGCGCGAATCTTGTTCACCCACAGCAGGAAGTCGGCAAGCTGGCGGTATTCCTCGTCCGTCAGGTTGAACTGCGGCATCTGGCGGCGGCCCTCGATGCCGGTGGGCATCGCGTCCATCCAGCCCTTCAGCGCGTCGAAGGCGCCCTGCGGGTCGTCCGCGACACCCCAGCGCGTCATCACGTTGGCAAGTTCGGGTGCGTAATAGGCGCCTTCGCCCAGGATCGTGTGGCAGTTGATGCAGGCGTTCTTTTCCCAGATGTGCTTGCCTGCCGCGACGCTGTCGGTCAGCCCGGCGGCGTCGGTCGATGTCGTGCGGATGTAACGGTGGCTGTGCGCCGTCAACCCGACGAAGATGAGGATGAAGAACAATGACCCGCCATAGAAGATGTTTCGGGCCATGCTCTTGGTCATGACTTCGCGCATTGCGCTTTCTCCTTCGAGGGAGCGGTTGATCGTGCGCGCACTCTGGTGACTCGGGCGGGCTCGCTCCTTAACCAAAGTCAATCGCGCATCCGTGATCGTCCGTGATCGCCTCGATCCGGGCGCCGGGGAATTGCCGCAGGGCGTGGCCGATGGCGGCCGCCTCCATCAGGCAGAAGGCGGTGGACAGCGCGTCCGCCGCGGCCGCGTCGGGGGCCGAGACCGCGACGGTGGCCCAGCGGGGCGGCAGGCCGGCCGGGTGGAGGATGTGGGGCTTGCCCCCGCCGATCCGCGTTCCCGCCGGCGAGGAGGTCGCGAGCGCCCGGTCCTGAAGCTCGACGCGGGCAAGTTCTGTCCCGTCCGGTGCGGCAATGGCGGCCTGCCAGGCCCGGCGCGCACTGCGGCCGAGCGCCATGACCTCACCCATGTCGATCAGCACGTCGCCGAAGCCCTCGGCACGCAGCATCTCCGCGACGCGGTCGGCGGCGTGTCCCTGGGCGATGCCGTTGAAGGTGAGCGCCATGCCGGGGGCGAGCGCGATTTCGTCCGCGTCGATCCGCACCCCCTGCCAGCCGACGAGCGCGCGCGCGGCGTCGGTGTCGCCACCTGTGGCGGTGGCGAGCCAGAGCGGCTGGACCGAGGGGTCGAACACGCCGCCGCTTGCCTGCCACACCCGCCCGGCAAGGTCGAAGACCGCCCGGATTTCCGGCGCGGGGCGGGCGAGCCGGCCATCGCGGTTCAATCGGACCAGCGCCGAATCGGCGTGAAGCGAGAAATGCGCCTCCACCCGCCGAAGCTCGGCCTCCACCCGCGCGAAGACACGGCGTGACCGGACGGGATCGGCGCCGCGCAGGACGATGCGCGCCTCGGCCCCCATAGCGCGACCGGTCCACACCGCGGTCGGCATGGCGCGGGCGGGTGCGACAAGAAGGCCGGCGGCCGCGATGGTCAGGACTCTGCGGCGGTTCATGGTGCGCTCCGTCGGCTGGCCCCGGGGTGTTGCGCGCCGGGCCCGGGGACGCCGGTTCCGCCGGCGCGACGGGAAGGGGGCAGCGGGGTCATTGGGCCGCCCCCTCCGGTGCGCGGGCGCGGCGTTTCAGCACGGGGCAGATGCCGGGGTCGTTCATCACCACCTGGCAGCGCAGGCAGAGGACGCATTCGTTGGCGTTGATCCGGCCCAAGGGGTCGATGGCGCCGACGGTGCATTTCGTCTCGCACAGGCGGCATTCGCGGCCGCATTGCGGGCGGCGCTTCAGCCAGTCGAAGATCTTCAGCTTGGCCGGAATCGCGATGCCGGCGCCGAGCGGGCAGAGGTAGCGGCAGAAGAATCGCTCGATGAAGAGCCCCGCGCCGAGCAGGGCGAGGACAAAGAGCACGAAGGGCCATTCGCGTTGCATCCGCAACGAGATCGCGGTCTTGAACGGCTCGGCCTCGGCCAGGACCAGCGCGTCGTGCATCGAGTAGAACGAGACGCCGAGGATGGCCATGAAGAGTGTGTATTTGATGACCCAGAGGCGTTCGTGCAGGGCCTGCGGCACGGCGATCTGTTTCACGCCAAGCCGCCGCCCGGCGAGGTTCACAAGCTCCTGCAAGGCGCCGAACGGGCAGAGCCACCCGCAATAGACCCCGCGCCCCCAGAACAGCATCCCCAGCGCGGTGAAGGACCACAGCAGGAAGATCACGGGCTCGATCAGGAACGTCTCCCACCGGAAACCGGTGAGGAGCGAATGGACAAAGGCGACGACCTGAACCACCGACAACTGGCCGTTGAGCCCCCACCCGAGGACGAGAAGCGTCGTGGTCAGGAAACCCGCGCGGCTCAGGAACCACAGGCGCGGCCGCCGCGTGATCCATTCCTGCGCGAAGAGGATCAGCGTGAGCACCGCAAGCATCGCCGCGACGACGCCGGTGTGGAGGCGCTTCTTCTGCCATATCTCCTCCCAGAGCGGCGCAGGCTCCGCCGGCGGGGCCAAGCGGTAGGCATCGGGCAGGCGGTAGTCGGCGCCGAGCGTGAGGGCCACGTCGCCGGCATCGGCCTCCCGCGTCGCCGTCACCTCGATGCTGAAGGGCTGCATCGGGTCGATGGCGGGCGGCAGGCGGAAGAGGCTAACCTCCTTCACCTCGGGCGCTCCCGCGATGGCGAGGCGCTTGACCATCTGGTAGCCGTCCGCCTCGGGATGCAGCCGCGTGTCGCCCTGGACGATCGTCACCCGGTCGAAGACGCCGCTGCGCTTCCACCCGGTCCCGCGGTGGGAATAGAGGCCCGAAGACACGAGGACGAGGCCGGTTTCGCCTGCCCCCAGCGACCCGATCGCCTGGGTGAAGACCTGCTGGCCGAGAAGGTTCTGGCCGACGGCGGGCGGATCGACGAGCCCGGTCCAGATGTGGAGGAAATCGCCGGGCCCCGGTGTCAGCGCCACCTTCGCGCCGGCAAGCGCGCCGGCCGCCTCGGTCATGCCGATCCGCGCCTCGGCGAGCGCACCCGCGGCGACCAGCGCGGGCCAGTCTGCCGGCGTGTAGGTCAGCCGGTCGATCCCGCCGCCGCCGGCAAGGTAGCCCCGGGCGATGGCGAGCGTGCGGGCGGTGCGCAGGATGCCGTCCCGGATGACGCCGGTCGACACGGTGGCGCGCGAGATGACATCGGGCAGGCCCGGCGTCCGTTCCAGTGCGACGTCGCGCGGCGCTGCGAGGTCGTAGCCCGCGAAGCCGTTCACATAGGCCGCGATGTCGGCATCGGAGATGCCGAGCGTGAGCACGGGTTCGTTGTGGGCCATCAGCCGGGCGCCCGCGATCCTGGCATCCGGCGTCACGCCGACGAGAACGTCCAGCGGCCGGCCGGAGTAGCCGACCGAGCCCGCGATTTCCCAGGTGGAGCCGATCTCGCCCACCACGGTGCCGCCCTGCCGCGCCGTCCAGCCCGGCACGCCGCTGTCGTGCCGGCTAACCACGAGGCCTTCCCGGCCGAAGATCGCCGCCGCGATCGCTGCATCGGGCGCGGCGACCTTCAGCGCGTCCGCGGACAGCCCGCCGAGCGCCCCGCCCTGGCTGCCGCCCGGACCGGCGGCGCAGGCGGGCGCGGCGAGGATCGTCACGGCGACAAGAAGCGAGACAAGACGTCGCATGGGGGCCTTCCGGGGGATGTGGCACGACCCTGCTGCCGGGCCGCGGGCGCCGCCTTAACGAAAGTCAAGGAAATTTCCCGTGAGCCGCGACAGATGGATCGCAGCCTCACCAGCTGACGGAGACCATCCATGACACCCCGAGCCTCTCATGCCAGGCGCGTGCTGCTGAGCAGCGCCGCGCTGGCGCTCGCCGTGATCGCGGCCCCCGCGTTCGCGCAGGAAAAACCCAAGGGCCACGGCGATACGCCTGCGGCGGCCTACGAGCCGTCGATGACCACTCTGGCGCAGATCCATGTCGAGATTCCGGGCCGCAAGGCCGACGATCCGGTGATGACGCAGGAGGAATTCCAGCAGGGCGCGAAGATCTACTTCGAACGCTGCGCCGGCTGCCACGGCGTGCTGCGCAAGGGCGCGACCGGCAAGCCGCTCACGCCCGACATCACCCGCGAGCTGGGCTACGACTACCTTCAGAGCTTCATCACCTACGGTTCGCCCGCGGGGATGCCGAACTGGGGCACCTCGGGGGCGCTGACCGAGCAGGAGGTGGACCTGATGGCCCGCTACGTGCTCCTCGATCCGCCGGCGCCGCCGGAATTCGGGATGCCCGAGATGAAGACCTCCTGGAAGGTTCTGGTCGATCCGAAGGACCGCCCGACCGAGAAGATGAACGACATCGACATCGACAACCTGATGTCGGTGACGCTGCGCGACTCGGGCCAGGTGGCGCTGGTCGACGCCGGCAGCTACGAGATCAAGGCGGTGATCGACACCGGCTATGCGGTGCACATCAGCCGCATCTCGGCCTCCGGCCGCTATCTCTTCGTCATCGGCCGCGACGCCAAGGTCAACATGATCGACCTCTGGATGGAGACGCCCGCCACGGTCGCCGAGATCAAGGTCGGCTCCGAGGCACGGTCCATCGAGACCTCGAAGTTCGAGGGCTGGGAAGACAAGTATGCGATCGCCGGATCCTACTGGCCGCCGCAATACGTGATCATGGACGGCGAGACGCTCGAGCCGCTGAAGATCGTGTCGACCCGCGGCAACATCTACGACGAGCAGACCTACCACCCGGAACCCCGCGTGGCGTCGATCCTCGCCAGCCACTACAAGCCCGAGTTCATCGTCAACGTGAAGGAGACGGGGAAGATCCTCTTCGTCGACTACACCGACCTGAAGAACCTCAAGACGGTGGAGATCGAGGCCGAGCGGTTCCTGCATGACGGCGGCTTCGACTCGACGCACCGCTACTTCCTCGTCGCGGCGAACGCGCGCGGCAAGGTTGCGGTCGTCGACACCAAGGAAGACAAGCTGACGGCCCTGATCGAGACCGGCGGGCAGACACCCCACCCCGGGCGGGGCGCGAACTTCAACCATCCGGTCTACGGCCCGGTGTGGGCGACGTCGCACCTCGGCGACGAGTCGGTCGCCCTCATCGGCACCGACCCCGAAGGCCACCCCGACCAGGCCTGGAAGATCGTCGACAGCTTCTTTGCCCTGGGTGGCGGCTCTCTCTTCATCAAGACGCACCCGAACTCCACCCATCTCTATGTCGATGCGCCGCTCAACCCCGACGCCGAGATTTCGGCCTCGGTCGCGGTCTTCGACATCACCAAGATGGGCGGCGATCCCGATGTGGACCCGGAATTCACCTCGCTGCCGATCGGCGAGTGGGCAGGCATCCCGGAAGGCCAGCCGCGCGTGGTGCAGCCCGAGTTCAACAAGGACGGCACGGAAGTTTGGTTCTCGGTCTGGAACGCGAAGGACAAGGAATCGGCCATCGTCGTGGTCGATGACAAGACGCTCGAGCTGAAGAAGGTGATCAAGGATCCGCGCCTGATCACCCCGACCGGCAAGTTCAACGTCTACAACACCAGGAATGACGTCTACTGACGTCACCCGGACGGGCGGAGGGACCGAGCGTTTCCTCCCCTTCGCCCGTCCATCAGCACCGGAGCAGGCGAGATGCGAGATTTCAGTCCGGGCAGGGTCTTTCTCATCGGCGCGGGGCCGGGCGACCCGGACCTTTTGACGCTGAAGGCGGCGCGGCTGATCCAGCAGGCGGACGTCGTCGTGCACGACCGCCTCGTCTCGGACGAGATCATGGCGCTGGTCCCGGCCGGTGTGCGTCGCATCGACGTCGGCAAGATGGCCGGTCACCACAAGCTTTCGCAGAGCGAGATCAACGCGCTCCTCGTCGGGCTTGCCCGCGACGGCCGGATGGTCGCACGCCTGAAGGGGGGCGATCCCCAGATTTTCGGCCGCGGCTCGGAAGAGGCGGCCGTCCTGCGGGCCGCGGGAATTCCGGTGGAATACGTCCCCGGCATCACCGCCGCCCAGGGCGCGGCCGCGTCGACCGGCGTTCCGCTCACCCACCGCGGCCTCGCGACCGGAGTCCGCTACGTGACCGGCCACCGGGCGAAGGACGCCAGGCTTGACCTCGACTGGACCTCGCTCGCCTCTCAGGACACGACGCTCGTCGTCTACATGGGCGTGGCGAACATTGCCGAGATTGCTTTCCAGCTCATGCGGCACGGAATGCCCGCTTCGCTGCCGGTCCTGGCGGTGGCCTCCGCGACCACGCGGCGCGAACAACGCATCCTGTCCACCCTCGGCAGCGTCGCGGCCGACGTGGCCGCCACGACGCCCGAAGCACCGGTCCTGTTCGTGATCGGCCGGGTGGTGGCGCTTTACGACGAGATCGTTCTGGCCGACGCGCTCGCCTGCGAGGGAGCGGGAATGGCCGCCTATGCATAGGCTCGCGGCCATTCTTGTTCTTGCCTTGCCTGCCCACGCCGAAGTCACGCCGGAGCGGGCCGGAAAGCTTGAGCATATCGTGATCCAGGATTGCGGCTCCTGCCACGGGCTGACGATGAAGGGCGGGCTCGGCTCTGCGCTGACGCCCGAGGCGCTGGCCGATGCCGAGCCGGAGGGGCTGGCCATGATCATCCTCGACGGCGTGCCGGGCACGGCGATGCCGCGCTGGCGGCCGGTGCTGAGCGAGGACGACGCGCTCTGGATCGCCGACTACCTGAAGGGACAGACCCGATGAAGGCGCTGATCGCTGCCCTGATGCTCGCCGCCGCCCCGGCTTTGGCCGACGAGATCCGCGCCACCGGCGATCTGGGGCTGGTGATCGAGCGCGCCACCGGCTCGCTTCTGGTCGTCGACCGGTCCGACCGTGCCGCCATCGGCCGGATCGAGGGCTTGGGCGATCTGTCCCACGCGACGCTGACCTACAGCCCCGACGAACGCTTCGCCTATGTCTTCGGCCGCGACGGCGGGCTGACCAAGGTCGACATGGTGACGCAGACCATCGCCAGGCGGATCGTGCAGGGCGGCAATTCCATCGGCGGGGCGATTTCCGACGACGGCCGGCTGATCGCGGTCTCGAACTATGAGCCCGGGGGGGTGAAGGTCTTCGATGCCGACACACTCGATGAGGTCGCCGACATCCCCGCCGGCGCCAAGACCATCGGCCTTGTCGACGTGCCCGGCCGCCGCTTCGCCTGGGCGACATGGGAGACGGGGGAGGCCTTCCTGGCCGATTTCTCCGGCCCCGAGATGGCGGTGACCAAGCTCGGAGACGTCGGCAGGAATCCGTTCGACGCGGTGCTGACCGACGACGCCCATACCTTCCTCGTCGGGCTCTTCGGCGAGAAGGGCGTGACCGCGATCGACCTCTGGGACGAGCATCCCGAACCGGTGCGGTTCCTCAAGGACTACGGCAAGACCGAGGACGACCTGCCGGTCTACAAGATGCCGCATCTTCAGGGCTGGGCCTTCACCGAGGGCCAGTATGTGCTGCCGGCCGTGGGCCGGCACGAGTTGCTCTGGGTCGACCGGGAAAGCCTTGAGGAGGTCGCGCGCACGCCGGTCCACGGCCAGCCCGTCTTCATCATCGCCCAGCCGGGTTCGCCCTTCGTCTGGGTCAACTTCGCCACGCCCTTGAACGACACGGTGCAGGTGATCGACAGCCGCACGCATCAGGTGGTCAGGACGCTGACGCCCGGCGCGGCCGTGCTGCACATGGAATTCGCCCCCCGCGGCGCCGAGGTCTGGATTTCCGCGCGCGACGACAACCGGGTGATGATCTACGATACCCGCAGCCTCGAGAAGCTGGGCGAGATCGCGGCCGAAAGCCCCTCGGGCATCTTCTTCACCGCGCGGGCGCACAGGATCGGGCTCTGACCATGTTCGACCGGCTCGATCCCCTCGACCGCCGCCTGCTGGACGAGTTCCAGCGCGACCTGCCGCTGGTGCCTCGCCCCTTCGCGGCGATCGGCGGGGCACTGGGCATGGCGGAGGACGAGGTGATCGCGCGGCTCTCTCACCTCCAGGCCCGCGCGATGATCGCCCGTGTCGGCGCGACGGTGCGGCCGAACACCGCCGGCGCCTCGACCCTTGCCGCGATGGCGGTGCCCGCGGCGCGGATCGAGGAGGTGGCGGCCATCGTCGGCGCCGAGCCGGGGGTGAACCATTCCTACCTGCGCGAGGACGGCTGGAACCTGTGGTTCGTCGCCACCGCGCCCGACGCGGCGGCGCTGGACGCCGTGCTGGCGCGGATCGGCCGGGCGACGGGACTGCGCGTGCTCGACCTCCGGCTGGTGCGGCCGTTCAACATCGACCTCGGCTTCCGCCTCGCCGGCGCCCGGGCGATGCCGGCGCCGCGGCCGCTTGCCGCGGATGCGCTGGACGGCAGCGACCGCCCGCTTCTTCAGGCGCTGACCGCAGGGTTGGCGCTGGTGCCGCGGCCCTTCGCCGCTCTGGCGGAATCACTCGGCCGCGAGGAGGCGGAGGTGATCGCCCGCATTGCCGAACTTTCTCAGGCCGGCATCCTGACCCGGGTCGGCGTCATCGTCCGCCACCGCGCCGTGGGCTGGAGCGCCAACGCGATGGTGGTCTGGGCGTTGCCCGAGGACCGCATCGCGGCCGCGGGTGCGGCGCTGGCCCGCCACCCCGGCATCACGCTCTGCTACCAGCGAAGGACGGTGCCCGGCGTCTGGGACTATCCGCTCTATTCGATGATCCACGCCCGCAGCCGCGCCGAGGCGCTGGCGGTGCTGGCGGGGGCCGCGGCGCTGCCCGAACTGGCCGGCGCCACCCACCGCGCGCTCTTCTCCACCCGCTGCTTCAAGCAGACCGGGGCGCTCCTGAAGGCGGACGCGGCATGAGACGCGCGGCCCCCGCCCCCGAGGCGCTCGACGCCACCGACCGGGCGATCCTCAACGCCTTGCAGGAGGGGTTTCCGCTCAGCCACCGCCCCTTCGAGGAAGCCGGCCGCGCGCTTGGCATCGGCGAGGACGACCTCATCGCCCGCATCCGCAACCTGCGCGAGGAAGGCGCGATCACCCGCTTCGGACCGTTCTTCGACGTCGAGGCGATGGGCGGGGCCTTCTGCCTCTGCGCGATGGAGGTGCCGCAGGATCGCTTCGACGCGGTCGTGACTTTGGTCAATGCCCATCCTGAAGTGGCGCACAATTATGAACGCGCCCACCGGCTGAACATGTGGTTCGTCCTGGCGACCGACCGGCCGGAGGCAATCGAGCGGATCGCACGCGCCATCGAGACCGAGACCGGCCTGAAGGTGCTGCGATTCCCGAAACTCAGGGAATTCTTCATCGGATTCCGCGTGAAGGCATGACGATCGACGCAGACGACAGGCGCATCATCAACGCGACGCAGGGCGGGCTGCCCCTTGCGCCGGCGCCTTATGCCGAGGTCGCCCGCTGGCTCGGCATCGGCGAGGCCGAGGTGATCGCGCGGCTGGCGGCGATGCAGGAAAGCGGCGTGATCCGGCGCATCGCGCTGGCGCCCAACCACTATGCGCTGGGCATCACCGCCAACGGGATGAGCGTCTGGGACGTGGCCGACGACATGGCCGAGACGCTCGGCGCGAAGGTCGGCGCACTCGATTTCGTCAGCCACTGCTACCTCCGGCCGCGCGCGCTGCCCGACTGGCCCTACAACCTCTTCGCCATGATCCACGGCCGCGACCGGGGCGAGGTGGAAACCAAGCGGCAGGAGATCGCGGCGCTTCTCGGCCCGGCCTGCCGGGCGGCCGACATCCTCTATTCCACCCGCATCCTGAAGAAGACCGGGCTGCGCCTGACCGACGGAGGCTGAGCGATGTTCCGTCTGACCCAATACATGCGGGAACTGGTGGCGCCCACGCCGGTCCGGCGGCGCGCGGGTGCGCCGAAGCCGGTGGTGATCTGGAACCTGACGCGCCGCTGCAACCTGCGCTGCCGGCACTGCTACACGACCTCGGCGGATGTTCCCTTCCCCGGCGAACTCAGCCACGACCAGGCGATGGCCGTGCTCGACGATCTCGCCGCCTTCGCCATCCCGGCGCTGATCCTGTCGGGCGGCGAGCCGCTGTCGCGGTTCGATTTCTTCGAGCTTGCCGAACGCGCGCGCGCACTCGACTTCCGCCACCTGTCGCTGTCGACGAACGGCACGAAGCTGGCCGATTGCGCCGACCGGATCGCCGATCTGGGCTTCGACTACGTCGGCATCTCGCTCGACGGGATCGGCGGGGTGAACGACTGGTTTCGCGGCGTCGACGGCGCCTTCGACGCGGCGCTGGCCGGGGTCCGCGCCTGCAAGGCGCGGGGCGTGAAGGTGGGCCTGCGCTTCACCATCACCGAGGACAACGCCCACACCCTGCCGCAGATGCTCGACCTCTGCGACGCGGAAGGTGTGGACAAGTTCTATCTCTCGCACCTCGTCTATGCCGGGCGGGGCGACAAGAACCGGGGCGAGGACACCGCCCACGCCCATACCCGCAAGGCGATGGATTTCCTGATCGACCGCGCCTGGGCCGCCGTCTCGGGCGGAGGGCCGCTGGAGATCGTGACCGGCAACAACGACGCCGACGCGGTCTGGTTCCTGCGCTGGGCCGAACGCGGGTTTGCGCCGGACAAGGTGGCGCATCTGCGCGCGCATCTGGAAGCCTGGGGCGGCAACTCCTCCGGCCTCGGCGTCGCCAACATCGACCATCAGGGCCGGGTGCATCCCGATACCTACTGGTCGGACTACACCGTGGGCTCGGTGAAGGACCGCCCGTTCTCCGACCTCTGGACCGGCGACGATCCGATGCTCGCCGCGCTCCGCCAGCGGCCGCGGCCGCTCAAGGGGCGCTGCGGCGCCTGTGCCTTCCAGTCCGTCTGCGGCGGCAACACCCGCATCCGCGCGTTGCAGGTGACGGGCGATCCCTGGGCCGAGGATCCGGCCTGCTATCTCACCAACCGCGAGATCGGCGTGGAGGAGGCCGAGCGCCTTTCCGTCACGCCGTTCCGGGGCAAGAGCCATGATCCGGCACATCGTTTTCTCTAGCCTCCTCGCCGCCGCGCCGGCCCTGGCCGGGACAACGGGGGAGGCGATCTTCGCCGGCCACTGCGCGTCGTGCCACGGCGAGACCCGGCTCGGCGGCACCGGGCCGGCGCTGATCCCCGAGACGCTGGGCCGGATCAAGCCGGAGGCGCTCCAGGAGATCATCCGCGACGGCCGGGTGGCGACCCAGATGCAGGGCTTTTCCGGGACGCTGGACGAGGCGGAGATCGCCGCCGTCGCCGCCTGGATCGGCGAGCCCCTGGCCGAGACGCCCGAATGGCACGAGGAAGACATCGCGGCGACGCGCGAGATGCGGGACGACTACAGCCCCGCCGCGGCGCCGGTCTTCACCGGCGACCCGATGAACATCACGCTGGTGGTGGAGACCGGCGACCATCATGTCAGCGTGCTCGACGGCGACAGCTTTGCGGTGCTCGACCGCTTCGCCACGCCCTTCGCCGTCCACGGCGGGCCGAAGTTCTCGCCCGACGGCCGCTTCGTCTTCATCATGTCGCGCGACGGCTGGGTGCAGAAATATGACATCTGGTCGCTGGCCGAGGTCGGCCGGGTCCGTGCCGGGCTGAACAGCCGCAACATCGCCATGAGCCACGACGGCAAATGGCTCGCCGTCGCCAACTACCTGCCGAACACGCTGACGATCTTGTCGACCGCGGATCTCTCGGTGGCAAGGGTGATCGAGGTCGCGGGCCGCGACGGCACGCCCTCGCGCGTCTCGGCGGTCTACCAGGCGCCCGACCGCAGGAGCTTCGTCCTGGCGCTGAAGGACGTGCCGGAAATCTGGGAGGTGGCGACCGACCCGGAGGCCGGGCCCTTCCACGAGGGCTTCGTGCACAGCTACGAGAAGGGGATGGAGGAAAGCCTCGCCAGCGAGGCGGGCCTCTTTGCCCGCCGGCGGATCGCGGTCCATGCGCCGATCGACGATTTCTTCTTCGACCCCGGCTATCACAACCTGATCGGCGCCAGCCGCGAGGGCGACAAGGGCGTGGTGGTCAACCTCGACGTCGGCCGCGAGATCGCCGATCTGCCGCTGCCGGGAATGCCGCATCTCGGCTCCGGCATAAGCTGGATGCGCGACGGCCGCCGGGTGATGGCGACGCCGCACCTGAAGGAAGGGATGCTGAGCGTCATCGACATGCAGTCCTGGTCGCTCGTGGCGACGATCAGGACCGACGGGCCGGGCTTCTTCCTACGCAGCCACGACGCTTCGCCCTACGTCTGGGCCGATGTCTTCCTCGGCCCGCACAAGGACGAGATGCACGTCATCGACAAGGAGACCTTGCAGATCGTCAGGACGCTCAATCCCGCGCCGGGCAAGACCGTGGCGCATACCGAGTTCACCCGTGACGGCCGCTATGCCCTCGTCTCGATCTGGGAGGACGACGGCGCGGTGATCGTCTACGATGCCCGGACGCTTGAGGAGGTGAAGCGCCTGCCGATGCGGAAACCCTCGGGGAAATACAATGTCTGGAACAAGATCACCTTCGAGGACGGCACCTCGCACTGAGCTTGACGGGGTCGGGAAATGGCCGCTGTGGAAGCTTGGGGCGATGCTCTATCCCTTCGCGGCCGCCGCGGTGGCGATCAACCTCTTCATGCTCGGCCTGATGGGACCGGCGGTCGGCCTGCCCGCCCTGTCGCCGATCCTGTCGCTTGCGCTTTCGTTGCCGCTGGGCGTTCCGGCAAGCTGGCTGGCCGCGCGGTGGCTTCGCCATCTTCTCGACGAGGCGGGACGCTGAAGCAACCTGGCCGGCGCAGGCCACCGGTCAGCCGGGCAGGATCACCTCGCAGCCCCATTCGCGGCAGCGCGCGGCCAGCGCGGGCGGGAAGGGCAGGTCGGTGAACACCCGGCCGATCGCGGCGAGGGAGGCGATGCGCACCGGCGCGCGGCGGGACAGTTTTGAGGCATCGGCGACAAGGCAGCTTTCCCGCGCCTGCCGCAGGATCGCCTGCGCCACCCGCACCTCCTGCGGGTCATAGTCGAGAAGGTCGCCCTCGACATCGAGCGCCGAGGTGCCGACGATGGCGTAGTCGACCTTGAAATGCCCGATGGCCTCGGTCGTCAGATCGCCGACCAGCCCGCCGTCGGATCGCCGCAGCACGCCCCCCGCCACGATCACGTCGCAGCCCTCGCTTTCGGCAAGGATGTTGGCGACGTTGATGTTGTTCGTGACCACCGTCAGGTTGCGGTGATGGAGAAGCGCGCGCGCCACCGCCTCGGTCGTCGTGCCGATGTTGAGAAAGAGCGAGGAGTTGTCGGGAATCGCCGCCGCGCAGGACCGGCCGATCGCCGCCTTGGCGTCGGCGTTCATCGACCGTCGTTCGGCATAGCCGATGTTGGCCACGCCCGCGCGCAGCACCGCGCCGCCGTGCACCCGGTCGAGCTTTCCCGCATCGGCAAGCTCCGACAGGTCGCGCCGGATGGTCTGGAGCGTGACGCCGAAGCGCGCGGCAAGATCCTCCACCGCGACGCGCCCCTCGCTGCGGGCAAGATCGAGGATTTCGCTTTGCCGGAAACTCAGTGCCATCGCGGGCCCCCCCCAGGCGCTTCCTCTACCACTGGAAACGAACATTTGCGAATGAAAAAGTTGACAAAACGCGCACCCAAGCGCGATATGGGGGCGCTACCCGGAGGGTGACGTGGTTTCCGAAGACATTCCCGAGCCCGCCTTCGATCTCTTCGTCATCGGCGGCGGCATCAACGGCGCGGGAATCGCGCGCGATGCGGCGGGACGGGGATTGTCGGTGGTTCTGGCCGAGATGGGCGATCTGGCGCAGGCGACGTCGTCGGCCTCGACCAAGCTCTTTCACGGCGGCTTGCGCTATCTGGAATATTTCGAGATCGGCCTGGTGCGGAAGGCGCTGGTGGAACGCGAGGTGCTGCTTTCCGCCATGCCCCATATCGCCTGGCCCCTGCGCTTCGTCCTGCCATTGTCGGCGGAGATGCGGTTCGAGGGCGCGACGCCCACCTCGCGGCTTCTGACCGTCTTCCTGCCGTGGCTGAAGGGCCGGCGCCCGGCCTGGCTGATCCGCCTCGGCCTCTTGCTCTACGACCACCTCGGCGGGCGGAAGATCCTGCCCGGCACCCGCAGCCTCGACCTGCGGAGCGATCCGGCGGGCAGGTGGCTGAAGCCGGAATTCGCCCGCGCCTACGAATATTCCGACTGCTGGGTGCAGGATGCGCGCCTTGTCGTCCTCAATGCCCGCGACGCCGAGGCGCGGGGGGCAAAAATCCTGACCCGGGCGAAGGTCACGGGGGCACGGCGGATGGGCGACGCCTGGGAGGTGACGGTGGCGATGCGCGGCCGCGAAAAGCGGTTCCGCGCCAAGGCTCTGGTGAATGCGGCGGGACCGTGGGTGGAGCGCATACTGCGCGACACGACGCACCTTATGCCCAAGGCGCATATCCGGCTGGTGCGCGGATCGCATATCGTCACCCGGCGGCTCTTCGACCACGACCGGGCCTATTTCTTCCAGGGGTCCGACGGCCGCATCATCTTCGCCATCCCCTACGAGGAGGAGTTCACCCTGATCGGCACCACCGACGTGGACCACGAGGGCGACCCGGGTGCGGCGCGCTGCACCGAGGCGGAGCAGGACTATCTCTGCACCTTCGCCTCGCGCTATTTCGCGCGTCCGGTGACGCGCGCCGACATCGTCTGGACCTATTCCGGGGTCCGCCCGCTCTATGACGACGGGGCGCGGTCGGCGAGCGCGGCGACGCGGGACTACGTGCTGACCGTGGATACCGCGGGCGCGCCGGTGCTCAATGTCTTCGGCGGCAAGATCACCACCTACCGCAGGCTGGCCGAGGCGGCGATGGCGAAGCTCGCGCCGCTTCTCGGCGTGACCGGGGGCGACTGGACGGCGGGCGTGCCGCTGCCGGGCGGAGATTTCCCGGTGGACGGCGTGCCGCGTCTGATCGCGGACCTTTCCGCCCGCTACCCGTTCCTCGACGGTTTCACCGCCCGCCGGCTGGTCCGCAGCTACGGCACCGAGGCGCCGGCGGTGCTCGGCGAGGCCCGCAGCGCGGCCGATCTCGGCCGGGACTTCGGCGCCGGTCTGACCGGGGCCGAGGTGCGCTGGCTGATGGTGCGGGAATACGCCCGGACGGCGGAGGATGTGGTCTGGCGGCGCACCAAGCTCGGCCTCAGGATGACGGCGGATGAAATCGCGGCACTCGACGGCTGGATGGCGGAGGAGGGGGCGGCATGACCTTTGTTCTGGCGATCGACCAGGGGACGACGTCGAGCCGGGCGATCCTGTTCGACGGCGCGATGCAGGTCGCCGCCGTAGCGCAGGAGGAGTTCGCGCAGCACTTCCCCGCCCCGGGCTGGGTGGAACACGACCCCTCCGACCTCTGGTCCACGGTCGCGGCCACGACGCGGGCGGCGATCGAGAAGGCGCGGATCGCGCCCGGGGACATCGCGGCGATCGGCATCACCAACCAGCGCGAGACGACGCTGGTCTGGGACCGCAAGACCGGCGAGCCGGTCCATCGCGCGATCGTCTGGCAGGACCGGCGGACCGCGGACCTCTGCCGGCGGCTGAAGGACGAGGGCCTTGAGCCGATGGTGGCGGAGCGCACCGGCCTGCTGCTCGACCCGTATTTCTCCGGCACCAAGCTCGCCTGGATGCTGGAGAATGTGGACGGCGCGCGGGCGCGGGCCGAGGCGGGTGACCTCCTGTTCGGCACGGTCGACTGCTTCCTGATCTGGAAGCTGACCGGCGGCCGGGTGCACGCGACGGATGCCACCAACGCGGCACGAACGCTGATCTACAACATCCGCAAGGGCGAATGGGACGGAGAGATGCTGCGGCTCCTGAACATCCCCGCCGCCATGCTGCCGGAGGTGCGCGACTGCACCGCCGACTTCGGCGTGACCCGGGCCGATCTCTTCGGCCGGGAAATCCCGATCCTCGGCGTCGCGGGCGACCAGCAGGCGGCGACGATCGGCCAGGCCTGCTTCGCGCCCGGCATGATGAAATCGACCTACGGCACCGGCTGCTTCGCGCTCCTGAACACCGGGGCGGAGCCGGTGGCCTCGAAGAACCGCCTGCTGACGACGATCGCCTATCAGTTCGCGGGCAAGCCGACCTATGCGCTGGAAGGCTCGATCTTCATCGCCGGCGCGGTGGTGCAGTGGCTGCGCGACGGGCTGAAGGTCATCCGCCATGCCGCCGAGACGCAAGGGCTGGCCGAAGCCGCCGATCCGGCCCAGGAGGTGGTGCTGGTGCCCGCCTTCACCGGCCTCGGCGCGCCCTACTGGCGGCCCGACTGCCGCGGCGCGGTGTTCGGGCTGACCCGCAACTCCGGCCCCGCGGAGCTTGCCCGCGCCGCGCTCGAAAGCGTCGGCTACCAGACCCGCGACCTGCTGGAGGCGATGCGCGCCGACTGGGGCGCTGCGGCAAAGGGCGTGCTGCGCGTCGATGGCGGCATGACCGCCTCCGACTGGGCGATGCAGTTCCTGTCCGACATCATCGGCGCGCCGGTGGACCGGCCGAGGGTGCTGGAGACGACGGCGCTCGGCGCGGCCTGGCTCGCCGGGTCGCGGGCCGGCGTCTACCCGGATGCGGAGGGCTTCGCCCGCGCCTGGGCGCTCGACCGCCGCTTCGCGCCGGGGATGGCGGAGGAGACGCGCGACGCGAAATATGCCCGCTGGAGGCGTGCCGTCGCCGCGACGATGACGGTATGACCCCCTTTGCCATCGCCCAGCCCGGCCGGATCCGCTTCGGGCGTGGCGAGGCGCGGGCGGCGTTGCCGGAAATCGCCGCCTTCGGGCGCCGCGTCTTCGTGGTGCACGATCGCGATCCGGGGCGGGCGGAGTGGCTGGTGACGGGGCTTCGTGCGCTGGGGCTTCCGGTCGCGTCCCATCCCTGCCCGCAGGAGCCGACACTTCCGATGCTGGAGGCGGCGGTGACGGCCGCCGCGGGCGCCGAGACCGTCGTGGCGCTTGGCGGCGGGGCGGCCATCGACCTTGGCAAGGCGGTGGCGGCGCTTGTCCCCGCGCCCGGAGGCGCGCTCGATCACCTGGAGGTCGCGGGCCGCGGTCTGCCCCTTGTGCACCCGCCCTTGTCCTTTGTCGCGATCCCGACAACGGCGGGAACCGGCGCGGAGGTCACGAGGAACGCGGTCATCGAGGTGCCCGCGCACCGGCGCAAGGTCTCGCTCCGCGACGGCCGGATGATCGCGAGGCTGGCCGTGGTTGATCCTTCGCTGACCGATGGCTGCCCCCGGCCGGTGACGCTCGGCTCCGGCCTCGATGCGATCACGCAGGTGATCGAACCCTGGCTTTCGACCCGTGCCACCCCCTATACCGACGCGCTCTGCCGTGCGGCAATTCCCGCCGGCCTTGCGGCGCTTCGCCGGCTGATGACGGCCGAGGATGCGGGCGCGCGCGATACGATGGCCTGGGTCAGCCTGTGTGGCGGGCTCGCGCTGGCGAATGCGGGGCTTGGCGCCGCACATGGGCTTGCGGGCGTCGTCGGCGGCATGACCGGGGCGGCGCATGGTGCCATCTGCGGGGCGCTGTTGCCCCATGTGCTCCGGGCCAACGCCGCGCGCATGTCCTCCGGCCGGATGGCCGGGGTTCAGCGCTGGATCGCGGCGGCCTTCGGTGCGGCCGACGGGATCGCGGCTTTTGAAGAATGGATGCACGCCGAGGGCCTGCCCCGGCTTTCCGCGCAGGGACTCGCCTCCACCGACCACGCAACCGTCGCCGAGGCCGCGCGCGGCGCTTCCTCGATGCGCGCCAATCCGGTGGAGCTTGGGGTGGACGACCTCGTCGCGATCCTTGCCGCCGCGGGCTGAGCCTCAGGCCAGCATGTCGCGGACCAGGGGCATGACGCGGCTGCCGTAAAGCTCGACCGAGCGCATCAGCCGGTCGTGCGGCATCGGGCCGGAGGAATATTTCATCTCGAACCGGGCGAGCCCCAGCGCCTTCACCGTGGCCGCGATCTTGCGCGCGACGGTCTCGGGCGAGCCGACGTAGAGCGCGCCCTGCGCCACCTCGGCCTCGAACTGGTCGCGGCCCATCGGCGACCAGCCGCGCTCGCGCCCGATCCGGTCCAGCAGTTTCTTGTAGTGCGGCCAGAGGTCTTGCTTCGCCGCCTCGTCGCTGTCGGCGACGTGACCGGGGGAATGGACGCCGACCGGCTGCGCCGCATGGCCGGCCTCGGTGGCGGCGCGGCGGTAGAGATCGACGAAGGGGCGGAAGCGCGCGGCCGGCCCGCCGATGATCGCCAGCATCATCGGCAGGTCGTAATGGACCGCGCGCATGACCGAGTCCGGCGTGCCGCCGACGCCGATCCAGGCGCGGAGCGGCCGGGCGAGCGCGGGATAGACCGGCTGATCCTTCAGCGCGGGCCGGGTGGTGCCTGACCACGTCACCTTCTGCGCGCGCAGGAGCCGGGTGAAGAGGTCGAGCTTCTCGTTGAAGAGCGTCTCGTAGTCCCTGAGGTCGAAGCCGAAGAGCGGGAAGCTTTCGGTGAACGATCCACGGCCGAGGATCACCTCGGCGCGGCCCTGCGACAGCGCGTGGAGCGTGGAGAACCGCTGGAAGACGCGAATCGGATCGTCGGAGGACAGCACCGTGACGGCGGTGCCGAGCCGGATGCGCGTGGTTTTCGCGGCGATGGCGCCGAGGATCACCTCGGGCGCCGAGATGGCGAAATCGTCGCGGTGGTGCTCGCCGAGCCCGATGAAATCGACGCCGGTCTGGTCGGCCAGCACCGCCTGTTCCACCACGTCGCGGATCACCTGGTCCTGCGGCTTCATCTGCCCGTCGGGGGCCAGCGTCACGTCGCCGAAGGTGTCGAGGGCGAGTTCGAGGGTCATCGCGGGCTCCGTCCGTTGCCGGGCCAATCTATGGGCACGGCCCGGCCGGTGGAAGCGCGTTCGGCGCACAGGCGCCGTGCGGGCCTCTCAGCCGTTCTCGCGCAGCACCCCGCCGGCGAGGTAGAGCGAGCCGCAGATCAGGATGCGCGCGCCGGGGTCGGCGGCGGCGATCCGGGTCACGGCGGCCAGCACGCTTCCGGCGGTGTCGGCTTCGATCCCGGCCCTCGCGGCGGCGGCCTGGGTCTCCTCCGCGCTCAGCGTATTGGCCTCGCCCGGGATCGACACGGCGGTGAGCGTTCGCGCCTCGGCGGCGACCGGGCGGAGGTAGCCGGCGATGTCCTTGGTGTTCAGCATCCCCAGCACCAGATGGGTGGGCTTGCGCACCATCCGCGCCAGCGTCGCGGCCACCGCGACGCCTCCGGCCGGATTGTGGCCGCCGTCGAGCCAAAGCTCGCAGGTGCCGGCGGCCTCGACGAGGGGGCCGCGGGTCAGCCGCTGCATCCGCGCGGGCCAGTGGGCCTTCGTCACCGCCGCCGCGCAGGCGGCCTCGCCGGCGCCGAGGTGGCGCAGCGCGGCCAGCGCGGCGCCGGCGTTGTCGATCTGGTGGGGGCCGGGCAGGACGGGCAGCGGCAGGTCGAGAAGGCCGGTCTCGTCCTGGAAGACCAGCCGTCCGCGTTCCTCCCAGGCGGTCCAGTGCTGGCCGTGGACGAGGAGGGGGGCGCCGAGCCGCGCGGCCTTCGCCTCGATCACCGCGAGCGCGGCTTCCTCCTGCGGGCCGACGACGCAGGGCACGCCGCGCTTGAGGATGCCCGCCTTCTCGCCCGCGATCTCGGGCAGGGTCTCGCCGAGATACTGCTGGTGATCGATCGACACGGGCGTGATGATCGTGAGCCGGGGCTTTTCCACAACGTTGGTGGCGTCGAGACGGCCGCCGAGCCCGACCTCGAGCAGCGTCCAGTCCGCCGGGGTGCGGGCGAAGGCCAGGAGCGCGGCGCAGGTGGTGATCTCGAAATAGGTGATCGGGATGCCGGCGTTGGCCGTCTCGCATTCCTCGAGGATTTCGGCGAGATAGTCCTCGGAAATGAGTTCCCCCGCCAGCCGGATGCGTTCGTGGAACCGCGCGAGATGCGGCGAGGTATAGGCGTGGACGCGCCCGCCCCCCGCCTCCAGCCCGGCGCGGATCATCGCCTGGGTCGATCCCTTGCCGTTGGTGCCGGCGATGTGGATCACTGGCGGCAGCGCGCGTTCGGGATGGCCGAGCGCGGCCAGGAGCCGGTGGACGCGGTCGAGCGTCAGGTCGATGATCTTCGGATGCAGCGCCATCATCCGCTGGAGGATCAGGTCTGAGCCTTGGGACATCGTGGCCTCGTTGTTCTGGCGTCGGGCACCCGGAGGGCTGTCTGCCCCCCGGACCCCCGAGAGTATTTCCGGACAGAAAGGGGCTATCTCGCCTCGGAGGTCGCGGCCTCGGGCCTTGGCAGGTCGCCTCTGATCGCGGGGCCCTGCCGGGTGAGCATCCTGAGGATCACCGTCAGCTCCTCCTTCAGCGCCTTGCGGTGGGTGACCCGGTCGAGCATCCCGTGGTCGAGCAGGTATTCCGACCGCTGGAAGCCCTCGGGCAGCTTCTCGCGGATGGTCTGCTCGATGACGCGGGCGCCGGCGAAGCCGATCAGCGCGTTGGGCTCGGCAAGCTGCACGTCGCCCAGCATCGCGTAGGAGGCGGTCACGCCCCCGGTGGTCGGATGGGTCAGGACGACGACGTAAGGAAGCCGCGCCTCCTTCAGCATCTCGACCGCGATCGTGGTGCGCGGCATCTGCATCAGGCCGAGGATGCCTTCCTGCATCCGCGCACCCCCGGCGGCGGAGAAGAGCACGAAGGGCCGCTTCAGCTTCACCGCCCGCTCCGCCCCGGCGATCACGGCGTTGCCGACATACATCGACATCGACCCGCCCATGAAGGCGAAGTCCTGCGCCGCGGCGACGATGGGGGTGCGGCCGATCTCGCCCTCTGCGACCAGCATCGCCTCCTTCTCGCCGGTGGCCTTCTGCGCCGCCTTCAGCCGGTCGGGATATTTCTTCTGGTCGCGGAAATGCAGCGGATCGGCGATCGGCTCGGGCACCTTCACCTCGGTGAAGAGGCCGCCGTCGAAGAGCGCGGCGAAACGGTCGCGCGGGGTGATGGCGAGGTGGTGGTCGCAGTTGGTGCAGACCTGGAGGTTGTCGGCGAGCTCGCGGTGGAAGAGCATCGTCCCGCACTCCGGGCATTTGGTCCAGAGGTTGTCGGGCACCTCGCGCCGCGAGAAGAGCGAGTTGATCGTCGGCCGGACGTAGTTGGTGATCCAGTTCATCGGCGGTCTGCCTTCTGTCGGGCCGCACGCGGGCGGGATCGGCGGTGCGGTGCCTGCGGCGGGTCGGCCCTGAAATAAGCCCCGGAGGCGCGAAATGCAATCAGACGCGGAGCACCACGCGGGCGAGGAGCCAGGAGATGACCATCATGGCGAAATCGACGGCGAGCACCGGGCCGAT
>JBDHSQ010000006.1:0-62954 GCA_039808285.1 Paracoccaceae bacterium | reverse complement strand
TGGGTGACCAGGATGAAGGTGATGCCGAGGTTGCGTTGCAGGGTCTGCAACTCGATCTGCATGTCGTGGCGCAGCTTCTTGTCGAGCGCGGCCATCGGCTCGTCGAGGAGGAGGAGCTTCGGCTGGTTGATGATGGCGCGTGCCAGCGCGACGCGCTGCTGCTGGCCGCCCGACATTTCCCAGATCCGGCGGGCCCCGTAGCCCGGAAGCCGCACCGTGTCGAGCGCGCGGTCGACGGCGGCCGCGATTTCGGCGCCGGGCGGCCGCGGGCGGCGCTGGCGCAGGCCGTAGGAAATGTTCTCGGCCACCGTCAGATGGGGAAAGAGCGCGTAGTGCTGGAACACCATGTTCACCGGGCGGCGGTGGGCGGGCAGGTCGTTCACCCGCTGGCCGTCAAGGAGGATGTCGCCCTCGGTCGGCGCCTCGAAGCCCGCGAGCATCCTCAGCGCCGTGGTCTTGCCGCAGCCCGAGGGGCCGAGGAACGACAGGAACTCGCCCCGGCGGATGGCAAGGCTCAGCCCCCGCGCCGCAACCACCGCGCCATAGCGCTTGGTGGCGCCGCGCAGTTCGGCAATCGGCGTTTCCGTTGCGTCCGTCACGCTGCCCCCGTCCGCGACATATGCCCTGCAATGCAGGAAATCGTAGAAACAGGCCCGGAACCTGTATATACCACAAAACGCATATTCCGGATCAGGAACGCGCGTTTCATGACTGAGTCCCCGCTGCTTTCCGCCATTGGCGCCCTGATCGCGGCCGAGGGAACCGACGAGTTCCCGATCCGACTCGCGGCCTTCCTGCGCACGATAACACCTTACGACTTCACGGTGATCTTCGGGTATCGCGGAACCGCCCGGCCGATCGACCTGTTCGACGATTTCCCCGCGCGCAAGCGTGCGGTTTTCGTGACGGACTACCAGGCGGGCCCCTACCTGCTCGATCCGTTCTGCCTCGCGGCGACCAGGCCCGTGGCGCCCGCGCTCTACCGGATGCGCGATCTCGCCCCCGACCGGTTCTATCAGGGCGAATACTTCCGCAGCTACTACATCCAGACCGGGCTCGCCGAGGAGATCGGCTTTTTCGTCGATACCGGCCGCGGCACGATGGTCGTCGTCTCGCTCATGCGCGCGAAGAAGCCCTTCTCGTCCCGCGACTTCGCGGCGCTGGCGCAGGCCGCGCCGGTCGTCGAGGCGGCCGTCGCGCGCCACTGGCGCACCCTTGCCGAAACCTTCGACCGGCCCGCCGGCGCGGAAGAAGAAGGATCCCGCGGCGAGATCGCGCGCAGCTTCCAGCGCTTCGGCGCCGGGCTGCTCACGGAACGCGAACGCGAAGTCGCCGAATACACGCTCAAGGGCCATTCGGCCGAGGCGCTCGGCCGGGTGCTCGGCATCTCGCCGGGAACGGTGCGAATTCACCGGCGCAACATCTACGCCAAGCTTGGCATCAGGTCGCAGGGCGAGCTGTTCGCCCGGTTCATCGAGACGCTGGTGCGGACCTGAGGCGGGCGGAGCCGGCGGCGACCGCTCCGGCTCCTCATCGGCACCCGGACGGAACCTCGGCCACGGTGGCGTCAGCCCCCGCGCTGTCTGCGGCCGCGCAGGATGAAGGCGATCGCCGCGAGCACGATGCCGTTGGTGTTGACATCGGCGTATCCGGGCATGGCTTTCCCCGTGGCCGTGAAGACACCGGGCGAAAAGCCCATGCCTTCCAGCCGGGCGCGATCCCGCACATGGCGTGCCAGCATCGTGGCATAGCTGCCGGGCCGCGCCGCTGTCCAGAGATAGGCCGCCTTGGTGTTGACAAGCAGCGTCTCCTTCCGGAAGGCGGGCGTGTTGAAGCGGGGGTCGGCCGAGGCTGCGTTCACCACCCACCGCTCCGCGGCCGAGGTGACGTTCAGGCCCTGATAGGAAAACCAGGGCTCCCGGTTGATCGGCGCTTCGGAGACGCAGTAGAGGGTGCCGCTTCTCGCATGGTCGTGCCGCTGCGCCCAGGAAAGCACGTCCGCCAGAAGCGCCGTCGGCTCCGACAGCCCCATCTCGAGCGCTTCCAGGAGCAGGGGTTCGGCGCCGAGCGGATCGAACCCGGCGAGCGCCTCGAGAAGGCGCATGTGCCGGTCGGTTTCCGGCCCCTCGCCCATCACCTCGTAGGGCGACGCGGCCTCGATGCCCCGGCTGCGGAAGGCGCGGGCGGTGTAATGGGCGCAATGCGACCGGAACCGGTCGACGAACCTCCCGTCCACGACCGAATGGGCGTGGCCGCCGATCACCACGCCGGCAAGATCCCATCGCGCGATCTTCTCCTCGGCGATCCCCCGCGTCAGCGGGTGCCGGTTCAACTCGCCGAGCACGCTCAAGAGCCGGCCCGTGTCGCAGGCGTTGAAGTCGCCCGAAAGCGCGGCGCCGGTGTCGGGCGAGATCACCTCGGCCGGAAGCAGGAGGCCGCCGATCCGCGCGACCGGCAGCGCCTCGACGATGCGCGCGCAACGCGCGATGAAGGCAGCATCGTCGATCAATCCGCAGTCGTACGCGGCCATCACGGCCGCGATCAGGCTGCCGATGTCCCACATGGTCATTTCGCGCTGCAACCATTCCTCGCCGCCCTGCACGTCGGCGGTGTCGATGCAAAGCCCGGTCGCGGCAACCGAGAAGCGTTCGAAGAAGGTCCATGCCTGGCGGGCGTCATCCATGAGGTCTTCGGCCGCAAGTGCATCCGGGTCCGCGCCGTCCGCCGGGTCGCGGCGGGCCGCATGAAGAAGATCGAAGACCGGGTCGGGCGCCACCGTCGCGGCGTGGAACGCCGGAATGTCGACGAATGTCGTTCCGGCATCCTCCCGCAGCCGGCGCAGCGCGACAAGGCTCGTGCCCCGCGCGAATTCCGAGGCGCAGTCCTCGGGGCCGAGCGAAAGGACCGCGTCGCGCATCAGCCCCGCATCCGCCCGCAATGCCGCAATCCCGGCAACCCCGGTTTCCCCCCGAAGGAACGGGCCCCGCCCGTCGAATGCCGGATCGGCGCCGGGAACCAGGAGAAGGTCGATCGCGCGGCCGAGCCCCGCCGGCAGCGCCCCTGCCCCCGCGGCAGCGGCGACGCACCGCAGGCCCTGCGGCAGCGGGAACGGCCAGGCGTCGCCGCCACCGCCCGCGGACGGAAGGGCAGGCGCCGCGCAGAGGCCTTCGGCCCATCTCCCCGCCTCGGGCTGTACCGTGTCGGTGACAGGAATGCCGAGCGCCGCGATGTCCGCCCGGAACCGCGCCATCGGCGTGGCGGACGCGGCAGCGCCGGGCTCCAGGCGGACGGCCACGAAACGCATCTGGTCCGCTCCGAACCACCGGGCATGGTCGCGCGGAAGCGCGGCGAAGCGGCGGCCGGACCCGATCTCGCGCCCGATCGCGTCGCAGACCCGCCGGGCGCGCAGGCGGACGTCCCCGACCGCCAGGCGTTCGGCGCCGGCAAGGGACAGGACGATCTGCCGCCACCCCGGCGCCTCCAGCACGTCCTCGAGCCAGCGGGCAGGGTCGGGCGTGTCGGCCACGGCCAGCCGCCTCGCGCCGCGCAGGCAGACCGTGAGGTCGGCACAGCCCGTCGAGGTCACCGCCTCCGCCGCCGCGAGCACCAGGACACTGCGGATGCCGATGCAGCGAAGCGCGTCGAGACTGGCCGAGAGCGGGGCGTCAGTCGCCACCGTCACCGGCGGCGGCACCGCGGCGGTGCCGCCCTGCGTGAGCGCCCGCATCCGCCCCAGCGCGTCGCTTGCCGCGCGTCTCTGGAAATAGGGCGACAGGCCAGCCAGGCCGGG
Source organism: Paracoccaceae bacterium (assembly GCA_039808285.1). Lineage (GTDB taxonomy): Bacteria > Pseudomonadota > Alphaproteobacteria > Rhodobacterales > Rhodobacteraceae > Albidovulum. The sequence goes on along the minus strand of JBDHSQ010000006.1, from coordinate 59,164 downwards.
CACCGAGAGCACCGGTTCGGCCAGTCGCGGGGCTGCCGAAAAGAGCCGCGCCAGCTCGCCCGCAAGAGCGGGCGGCAATGCCGCCTCTGCTCCGGGCGCCAGGGCCGGGATGATCCCGATGGGCAGGCCCTCGGCGAGGAAGGGTTCGGCAAAGGCGCGAAGCCGGTCCGCGGCTGTGGCCGGCGTGATGCCCTCCACGATCAGGAAAAGCGCGTCGTTCGCCCCTTCGGCACCGGCCGGAAAGGGTGCGCCCGCCGACAGGACCGCCGGCCCGAGAAGCCCGAGGAAGGTTCTCCGGTCCACCGCCACGCCCTTTCCCGTTTCCCACCGCCATCACTGGCGATCGCCATCCAAACGGCATATTAGAGCCGCAATCCTGGCCGAAGCCTATAGCAGTGAAGGCCGGGGGCGCACAGCGGCCATTGCGCGCGTGCGGCCGGGGGGCCAGCGCCACCCGTGCGGATGGATCAAACGGGCGAGCCATGCGGAAACGGTCGCACAAACGCCATCCTGTGTTTCTCGATCCCCGGCAGCGCCGCGCGCACCGCCTCGGCTTCGTCGTCGCGCTGTCGGGCTTTGTCCTGCTGGCCTGGCTGACGACCTTCGCGGTAGGGGTCTATTCGATCGACATCCTTCCCGAAAGCGAACGGCTGGACCTGATCCGGCGCGAGTCGCTTTCGGGTGAGGGGCAGGAGGCCGCCGCGAACGCCGTGACCCAGCCTGCCTGCTCGGGCCGGCCGATCGCCGCCACCGATCTTTTGGCCGGCGCGGCGCGGTCGGGAACCTCGGCCTATCTCAGGGTCTGGCCCGACGGCGCGCTCGAGGCGCTCGCGCATCATTGCGGCGGGCTCGACGGCGTTCTCGCCGAATGGCTGTCGGTCGACGCCGGAACACAGACGGTGGAATGGCTGAACGAGGCGGGCTCCGGCGAGGCGCTCAGGGGCCTGGGGCGCGCCCGGCCCGGACTGGCTCTCGAGATGGTGGCGCGCCTGCAACTGCCCCCTCCCGGGGCAGGTGACAGCGTCCTCGATCGCCCCGAAGCGCGCGCGCGGATCATTGCCGGGCTGACATCGAAGATCGCGGACGGCTCCTACGCGGGCCTTTGCCTTTATCCCGACCGCGCCGGCTTCGGCGATCTCGGCGGTCTGCGGGCGCTTGTGCGGGATTTGCGGGCGGCCCTGCCGCATGGCGTCCGAAGCTGCCTCGTCACCGACGCGGACGGGGCGCTCTGGCGCGATGCGGGTCTGGTCGAGGCGGTCGATTCGGTGCTTCTGCGCGCCTTTCGCGAACCTGGGGCTGGCGCGTCCCCCGGCCCGCTTGCCCCGCAGGGCTGGTTCGAGGCGCTTCTCGGCGACGCCTTCGCCGCCGTCGGCCCGGAAAAGCTGCGGCTCGCGCTCGGAGCCTTCGGCTATCTCTGGACCGAGGGCGAAGCCGCGCCGGCCGCGGTTTCCTTTGCAGAGGCGATGCGGCTGGCCGCGCGGCATGGCGGCACGATCGCATTGGACGGGGCCACACTCAACACCCATATCACCTTCACCGACGCGGCCGGGCGGAAGTCCGAGATCTGGCTTCTCGACACGGCGTCGCTTCACAACCAACTCCTGGCCCTCGGGGGGCGCTATGTGTCCGGCGTCGCGCTCTGGGCCGCAGGGCTTGAAGATCCCGGCGCCTGGCTTCTGGTGCAGCGCGGAGGCGTGGCGCCACCCGCCGCGACGCTGGAGACGGTCACCTTCCCGGACTATGTCGGCTATGAGGGCGAAGGGCCGTTTCGCCGTGTCACCGAAAGCGCCGTAGCGGGCCATCGCCGGTTTTTCAGCGACCCCGGAACAGGCCGCATCACCGGTGTGATCTATGATCCGGTCCCCCGCCCGGCCACCATCGAGCGGTTCGGCATGCGTCACGAGAAGATCGTGGCGCTCACCTTCGATGACGGGCCGGATCCGGGCTACACCACCGCAATCCTCGATACCCTGAAGCGATCCGGAGTTCCCGGCACCTTCTTTCTCATCGGCAGCAACATGGTGTCGAACCCCGGCATTGTCCGGCGCATGGTCGACGAGGGGCACGAGGTAGGATCCCACACGTTCTTCCATCCCGAAGAGGTCGAGACGGGGGCAGAGCGGTCCCGGCTGGAACTCAACGCGGTCCAACGCCTTCTGGCCAGCGTGACCGGGCGCACGACCTACCTGTTCCGCACCCCCTACGGACGCAGCGAAGGGCCGGCGACGCAGGCCGAAGCCGCGCAGCAGGTGGCGTTCGAGCGGGAAGGCTACGTCGTGGCGGGCGCCGATATCGTGCCGCGCGACTGGGAAGGAATGACGGCCGGTCAGATCGCCGGCTACGTGATCGGCGAGATTCGGGGGGATGGAGGACAGGTCATCATCCTGCATGACGCCGGCGGCGACCGTTCCGCCACGGTCGCGGCCGTGCCCATGCTGATCGACAGGCTGCGGGCGGCGGGCTACCGCTTCGTTCCCCTGTCCGACTTCCTCGGCCTGACCCGCGACGAGGTGATGCCGCCCGCCACCGACGGGCTCACGCCGCTCGACCGCGCCAGCTTCGCCGCCGTCGCCGCCCTGGGCCGTGCCCTCGTCTGGCTGTTCTGGGCGGTGATCGGCTATGGCGTGGCAAGGTCGCTTTTCATCCTGTCGCTCGCCCTCCTGCGCCGGCGCCATCCGTCCGTCCCGCCGGGTATCGTCGCCAGCCCCGGAGGCGTGAGCGTTCTGATCCCCGCCTTCAACGAGGAACTGGTGATCGTCGATGCGGTCGCGGCGGCGCTCGCCTCCGACCATCCCGGGCTTCGCGTCATCGTCGTCGACGACGGATCGACCGACGGCACCGCCGCGGCGGTGACGCGCGCCTTCGGTGATGATCCGCGCGTCAAGCTCGTCCGGCAGGCGAACGGCGGGAAGTGGAGCGCGCTGAACACCGCCTATGGCGAGGTCGGGACCGCGCTGGTCGTTGCCGTGGACGCCGACACCATCCTGCATGCGGGCGCGGTGTCGGCGCTCCTGGGCCATTTCGCGGACCCGCGCGTGGGCGCGGTCGCCGGCAACGTGAAGGTGGCGAACCGCCGCGGGCTGCTGACGCGCTTGCAGGCGCTCGAATACATCACGGCGCAGAACATCGACCGCCGGGCGGCGGAATCGCTCGACGCGATCATGGTCGTCCCCGGTTCGATCGGCGCCTGGCGGACCGAGGCGGTGCGCAAGGTCGGCCTCTACTCGCCCGACACGATCACCGAGGATGCCGACCTCACCATCTCGGTCCTCCGGGCCGGATACCGGGTCGTCTTCGAGGAACGTGCACTGTCGTTCACCGATGCGCCCGACACCCTGCCCGGCTTCATGAAGCAGCGGCTTCGCTGGACGTTCGGCATGATGCAGACGGCCTGGAAGCACCGCCGCGCGGTGCGGACGGCGCGCGGCGTGGGCCTTTTCTCGATCCCCGACCTGTGGCTGACCGGGATCGTGATGGGGCTGATCGCGCCCCTTGCCGACGCCATTCTGGCAGGCGCCGTGGCGCGCGGCGCGCTTGATTTCCTTAGGGGCCAGCCGCCGGACGGTGGCGGCGCCACGGCCGCCATGATCGCCGGCTGGGCGATCCTGCCCGCGCTCGACCTTGTGGTGGCGCTGGCGGCGTTCGGGTTCGAGCGCGGCGAAAGCCGCCGGCTCCTGCTGCTGGTGCCGTTCCAGCGGCTTTTCTATCGCCAGCTTCTCTATATTACCGTCTTCCGCGCGGCCGGCCATGCGCTCGCCGGCCGGATCGCCGGCTGGGGAAAGCTGATCCGGCTGGGCAGCGTCGGGAAACCGGCGCCGTGACGGTAACGCCTGCGCCGGAGATCAGAGAAAGACCTTGCAGCCCTGCGTGGCGATCTCGCCCTCATGGACGGGCAGGTCGCGCGGCGGATTGATGATTGCGGACTGGACCGCCGTGATCCGGCGCGCGCAGGAATCCGACTCCGCCGGAGACACGCCCTTGCCGCCGATCCAGATGTCGAGCCAGGGGTGGCCGTTGTGCCCGGTGTGGCAGGGACCGCCCTGCGGGTTCGGGCCATCGCCGCAGACATCCTCGACGATCGCGTATTTCCTGAGCCGCGGAAGATAGAACCGCGTACCTTCGGGGTAGTCGAGCGTCTGGCGGCCGTTCACGATGCTGTGGCCCACCGCGATGGTGATCGGGTTGGCGAAGGTGCCGGTGCCGCCCGCCCGCTGCCGCAGCACCGGGCGGGCGATTTCCGCCGACCCCGGCGGCGTGTTGTCCCACCAGGTGTAACCGGTCAGGTAGATCGGGAACTGGCGCGACCCGGCGGCGACGCGGGTTTCTGCCGGCGTCGCCGCCGAGGTGTTCAGATCGAGCCCCCGCGCACGGCTGACCTCCGGCTCGGCGAAGGCCGGCTGCGAAAGCGCGGAAACCGCCGCCAGAAGAAACCCGTGAAGGCGTTGCTGCATTGCCCGATCCTTTCGACTGCGCCGGGACGATCCGGAACTGTATCCGAATTGTCACATGTCGAAAGGATTTCCTAAACTGCAACAGTGGATTTTTTGTGGCGGAATCGCGTCAGGGCGTGATCCGCCTGCCGGTCTCCCGGTCGAAGATATGCATGTTCCTTTGCGCAAAGGAAAATCGGACCCGCGTATCCGGCTCGATCCGCGAATGGGGCGCAAGACTCGCCACAAGCGGATTTCCGCCATGCCGGGCAAAGACGATGATGTCGGGCCCGGTCAGTTCCGCGAAATCGACGGTGGCCTCGATGACATGGTCGTCGGAGGGGTTGGCCAGGTGAACGTCTTCAGGCCGCAGCCCCAGGATGACCCGCCGCGGAGCGCCCGTCGATCCGGACAGCGCGAGGCGCTCTCCCGAGCCGTCGAGCCGGAGGCCTTCGGCGTCCATCGTCGCCTCGATCATGTTCATCGGCGGCGCGCCGACGAATTCCGCCACGAACGCCGTGGCCGGCCGGTTGTAGATCTCCTCGGGGGTGCCGATCTGCTCGATCCGCCCGTCGCGCATCACCGCGATCAGCGTGGCGAGCGTCATCGCCTCGATCTGGTCGTGCGTCACGTAGACGACGGTGGTCCCGAGCATCCGGTGCAGGCGCTTCAGCTCTGCCCGCATCTCCATCCGGAGCTTGGCGTCGAGGTTGGAGAGCGGCTCGTCGAAGAGAAATATCTTCGGTTCCCGCACAAGGGCGCGGCCGATCGCGACCCGCTGGCGCTGCCCGCCCGAAAGCTGCGCCGGCTTGCGGTCGAGGAACCCTTCGATCTTCAGCATCCGCGCCACCCTGGCCGCCGCGGCCTGCCGCGCGGGTTTCGCCACGCCGCGCATCTCGAGGCCGAAGCCGATATTCCGCTCGACCGTCAGGTTCGGATAGAGCGCGTAGGACTGGAACACCATCGCGATGTCGCGGTTCTTCGGATGCACCTCGTTGACGCGCTTGCCGTCGATCCTCACCTCGCCGGTGGTGGGGGTCAGAAGCCCCGCGATGATGTTGAGGATCGTCGACTTGCCGCAGCCCGAGGCGCCGAGCAGCACCAGGAACTCGCCGCTGTCAAGCGCGAGGTTCACGTCCTTCAGGATCTGGGTGCTGCCGTAGGACTTGCTGATCGCCTTCAGCTCCAGCGCGCTCATGGCCGGGTTCCTCCGCTGCCCGCCGCCGCGGTGCCATAGCGGCGGGGCGAGGTCGAGATCGCCGCGGATGCGACCTGCACCGCCGATTCGAGGCATCTGCCGAGCGGCAGGCCATCGCTCAGCGCGGCAAGAAAGGCCGCATTGAAAATGTCGCCCGCACCGATCGTGTCGGCCACCGTCACCCTTGGCGCGCGGACCCTGTGCAGCGCCCCGCCGCGGGTCTGGGCGAGCGCGCCGTCGGCACCGCACTTGACGACGACGACCGCGCCTTCGGGCATCTGCGGCAGAAGTTCCGCGGGCGCCGCCTCGGGGGTGCAGCCGCCGGTCAAGCCGGCAGTCTCCACCTCGTTCAGAAGCAGGCAGTGGCACTGCGCGACCCACCCTCGCACCCGCGCCTGCGTCTCCGCGGACCAGCCGCCGACGGGCCAACCGGTGTCGAGGGCGATCCTGACGCCGGCGGCCGCCGCATGGGCGAAAAGCGCGTGATACTCACCCGCCAGCCGCCCGGCCACGAACGACCCGCAGACCAGAAGCTGCCCCCCGGCCAGCCTCGCCCAGTCGATCATCGCGCAGACCTCGGCCCAGGAAAGCGCATCGACATGGCCGCGGGTGGTGAAGAAGGTCCGCTCGCTGTCCGGGTGGGTCAGCCCGATCGAAATCGTCGTGGCCGTGCCGGCGACCGGCCAACGCACGGAATACGGGGCAAAACCTTCCCGCAGCCAGGCGCCGAACGCGTCGCGGCCGGTGTTCGCGGCGATCTGGTGGTCGCGCCCGAGCGCGCTCCAGGCCAGCGACACGTTTCCGGCCGCGCCGCCGTATCTCAGCTCGCTTCCCTCCACCATGATCTCGGTGCCCGCGCGCGGCCAGGGCACCACCGGCCCCATGATCAGGTCGACATTGACGTTGCCCGCGACGGCGAGGGGGGGTGGCCCGGTCATTCGACGCGCGTGATCTTGGCCGTCCGCAGCGGCCGGCCGACCTCGGCCACCCGCGTCGCCGCGAAATCGACCATCAGCCGCTGCGAGGCGGGGATGAGCATGGCCAGGCCGGCAAGCCCCTCGTGGCGCCCGAGCGGAATCGTCTCCGCCCCCGCGGCCGGCACCCCGCCCGAGGCATCGAGCACCACGGCGGGCGAGCCCGCCTCCGCGACCGCCTCGGCAAGCCGTCCGATCGCATCGCCCGTCGCGTCGGCGCCGCGGAAGAACACCGCGCCGACCTCGGGTCCGAGCATCTCCATCGGCCCGTGCCGGAACTGCCCGCCCTCGAGCGCCAGGGCCGGCACGCGCGAAAGCTCGATCAACCCGAGCGCCAGCCCCTCTGCCAGACCGGCAAGGCGGCGGCCCGAAGTCACGATGCAGCGAACCCCCGAAAGCGCCCGAAGCGCGCCGCCGGTGTCGGCGGGCACCGGGGCGCGCAGGGCATCGGCCATCCCCGCCGCGTCGGCACCGAGCGTCGACAGCAGGCCGCCATAAAGGGCAAGCCCCACCAGGACGCTGCGCGTGGCGGCAAACCCGGTCTCCACACCCCCCGCCCCGACAAGGCCGGGAAGCGCCGCGGCAAGGGTGGATTGCGGATCCATCGTCAGGCCGAAGCAGTCCGGGCCGGGCCGGGCCTCGCGCAGCCAGCGCACGACCTCGGCGCTTTCACCCGACTGCGAGGCGACGATGACGCTGCGCCCGTCCGTCGCCAGCGGCCGGTCGAGCTGTTCTGAAACCGGGATGGCCAGTGCCTCGATTCCGAGGTCGCGGAAGAAGGGCTCGATCGCGCGATTGAGCGCATGGGAGGCGCCCATGCCGAGCATCAGCACGCGGCCGGTGCGCCGGATCGACCGGGCGATGCCGTCAGCGCGCGCCGCCGCGTCGGCGAAGCTCCGGACCGCGTCCCGCGACTGGCGCGCCATCTCGTCCTCGATCGCGGCACGGCCTCCCGGGTCATGTGTGCCGGCGGGCCCGCTCATCCTTTCACGCCTCCCGTCGTCAGACCCGAAATCAGGCTGCGCTGCATGATCAGGCCGAAGACGACCGGAGGCAATGCCGCGATGACGCCTGCCGTGGCAATCAGCCCGTAGTCGGCGATGCGCCCGCCGGCGAGATCGGCGATCGCGACCGTCACGGTCTTGGCCCGCTGGTCCGAGGTGAAGAGGAGCGCATAGAAGAACTCGTCCCAGGCCAGCAGGTAGGCGAAAAGCGCCGCCGTCCCGATGACGGGTGCGGCCAGCGGCAGGATGATGAGTCTCAGCGTCTGGTCGAGCCGCGCCCCGTCGATCGCTGCCGCCATCTCGAGGTCGCGCGGGATCGGATCGAAGCCGGACTTCAGGAGCCAGGCGGTGAAGGGCGCAAGGACCGTCAGGTAGACGACGGCAAGTCCGAGCTTGGTGTTCAGCATGCCCACGCCCGCGAGCCCCATGTAGAGCGGCACCGCGAGCGCCACCGGCGGCAGCATGTAGGTGCCGATCACCAGCCAGAGCGACCAGCCGACCGCGGGCGTGCGCGACACCGCCCACCCGGCCGGAACCGCGACCGCAAGCGAGGCAACCGTCGCAATGGCCGCGATCTTGATGCTGTTGGCAAGCGCCGACATCAGCGCCGCGCCGTGGGTGTTCGGCGTCATGTCGGTCAGGATGCGGTAGCGCGACCAGTCGGTCACCTCCGGCCACCAGCGCAGCGGCTTGGAGATGAGGTCGGTCGTGGACGAGATGCTCATGAGGAAGAGCCACGCAAAGGGGGCAAGGATCATGACGGCAAGAAGCACCGCGCTGACGTAGAGGAAGACGGTGAAGCCCGCGCTTTTCCGTTCCATCAGAACCTCGCTCCCGCGGCGCGGCGGATCAGCGCCGCATAGGCCACCGCCAGCACGGTCACCGCAAGCGTGACGATGAGCGCGAGCGATGCGCCAGAACCCGCGCGCTGGAACGAGAACGCCTCCTGATAGACGAGGATCGAGAGCGTCCGCGTGCTGTTCGCCGGCCCGCCGCGGGTCATCACCCAGATGATGTCGAAGACCTTGAACGCCTCGATCGTGCGCAGGACGAGCGCCACCATCAGCGGGCCGGCAAGGAAGGGAAGGATCACGAAGCGGAAGCGCGACAGCGCCCCCGCCCCGTCGACGATGGCCGCCGCCTTGATGTCATTCGGCACCGCATGAAGCGCGGCGAGCGAGATGAGCGCGACGAGCGGGAAGTTCTTCCAGGCATCCGCGACGATCAGCGCGGCAAGCGCGCTATCGGGATCGCCAAGCCAGGACCGGTAGGCCCCGATCAGCCCTGTCTGGACCAGCGCGGCGTTCAGCGCGCCGTATTCGGGGTTGTAGATCAGCCGCCACAGCAACGCGTTGACGACCGTCGGCAGCGCCCAGGGCAGGATCAGGAGCGCCCTGAGCACGTTCCGCCCCCGGAAGTCCTGGTAGAGCAGCAGCGCGACGAGAACGCCCAGCACCATCTCCACGAAGACCGAGACGGCGGCGAATTCGGTCGTCACCACGAAGGCCCGCCAGAAGGCGCTGCTGGCGAACAGGCGCCGGTAGTTCCCGGCCCCGACGAACTCGCCCCCCGTCCCCACCAATCGGGCATCGGTGAACGACAGCCGCACCGTGTCGAGGAACGGCCAGCCGATCACCGACAGCATGACGAAGAGGAGCGGCAGCATCAGCAGCCACGCCCGCATCGTCGTCCAGCCGGCGTTCATCGGCGGCCCGGACGATGCCGCGCGCGCCTGCGGCGGATGGAAGGGCGGCGATATGCGCCGCCGCCCGATCTGTCGCCGGGGATCAGAGCCCGCCCCCGGCCGCCGCGGAGAGCGCGTCGGCGGGGCTTGCCTGGCCCAGCAGCGCCTCCTGGATCGCCTGTTGCAGCGCCGCCGACATTTCCTGGTAGCCCGGCGTCGTCGGGCGCGGATACATCGCCGCAAGCCCGACCTTGGCCGCGGCGATCATGTCCTCCTGCCCCGCGGTCACAGCCGGGTCATCGTAGGAACCGGCCCAGATCGGCAGGCTGAGGCGCGCATAGGCATTCTGCGTGGCCTGCGAGGTCATGAAGGTGATGTAGCTCCACGCCTCGTCGGGATGCTGGCTGGTCGTGGTGATGCCAAGGCCCATCGAGCCGTTGACGGCGGATACCGTGCTCTTGCCTTCGACCCCCGGTGCCGGAACCACGCCGACCTTGCCCGCGACCTTGCTTTCCTTCGGGTCGTTGGCGAGGTTATACATGTAGGTCCAGTTCAGCGCGAAGGCGGCCTCGCCGTTCTGGAACACGCGGCGCACGTCCTCTTCCAGATACTCCTTGGAGTTCGGGTTGCTGAGACCCGAGTTGTAGCTGTCGACCATGTATTGCAGCGCCTCCAGCCCGCCGTCGGTCTGGAAGGCGGGCTTGCCGTCGGCAAGGAAAGCGCCGCCATAGGCGCTGACAAGCGTCGTGTAATCGCAGATCGCGGCCTCCGCCTGCGCCCAGCTCCAGACGATCGGATGGTCAAGAAGGCCCTTGTCCCTGATCGCCTGCGCCTGCTGCGAGAGTTCGGCCCAGGTCGCCGGCGGGGCGGCAATTCCGGCCTGGGCGAGGATGTCCTTGTTATAGAAGAGATACTTGGTGTCGAGGATCCACGGCATCCCGTAGCGCTTGCCGTCGAATTCGACCGTGGTCCAGGCGCCGGGCAGCACCCCGTCCTTCATCTCCTGCGTGATCCGGTCGGTGACGTCGACCAGCACCTTGTTCTCGGCGAACTCGGCCGGCCAGATCACGTCGAAGAGCACGACGTCATAGCCCGACCCCGACCCCAGCGCGAGCAGGGTCTTGTCGTGCAGACCCTCGTAGGGAACGAATTCCAGGTTCACCTTGACCTCGGGATTGGCGGCGGTGAACGCGTCGGTCATGGCACGGACATCGGCCTCGCTGTAGGCGGCCTGGGCCATGAACAGGGCGTTCAGCGTCGTTTCCGCGACCGCGGGACGGGTCAGCGCGGTGCTCAGGAGCATTGCGACGAGAAGCGTTTGCTTGTTGGGCATTTCGGTCTCCTTCCAGGGCTGGCCACGAACGGGACGCACACGGGCCATCTGCCGGGCGTCACCGGATCGTGCCGGCATTTGCACCGTCATCCTGGATCGAAGCATCGGTGCAGACACTGATCCTTGTCAACGCGATCCGCGACGCGATGCGATGCGCAGTCCCCGGATCAAGAAGCATTTCGGAAGGTCTGGTGGAGCAGAGGGGAATCGAACCCCTGACCTCGTCATTGCGAACGACGCGCTCTCCCAACTGAGCTACTGCCCCGCACCGGGGCGCTACTTGGGGCAGAATTCGGGGGATGTCAAGCGGGGCCGGGGCGCGCGCGGATATTCCTTTTGCCGCCGCGCGCGCAGCTCCCGCCGCTGCGCCCGTTCGGGGCGCGCGCGCGGGCGATCAACTCGCCCGTTTCACGAAATCCGCGATCTCGGCCGCCGGCCGGGCGCCGGCAAGCCGCGCCAGTTCGCGCCCGTTCTTCCACAGGATCAGAAGCGGAATGCCGCGGATGCCCAGCCGCTGCGACACCGCCGGGTGATCCTGCGTGTCGATCTTGGCGAAGCGCGCGCGGCCCTTCAGCGCCTCCGCCGCCCGGGCGAATTCCGGCGCCATCATGCGGCAGGGGCCGCACCAGGGTGCCCAGTAGTCGACAACGACCGGCAGTTCGTCGCCCGTGACCAGCCGGTCATGGGTGGCGAGGTCAAGCTCGGCCACCTTCCCCGTGACCAGCGGGTCGCCGCAGGAACCGCATTTCGGCGCCTCCATGAGCCGCGCCACCGGCACCCGGTTCATCTGGCCACAGGTCGCGCAGGTGAGTTTCACCGATTCGGCCATCTGGTCACCCCATATTCAGCTTGCCGAATATATCGGATGGGGCCTCCCGTGCTTCAAGGGCGGGAGGTCAGAGCAGATCCTCCTCCTCGCCCGTCACGTCGATGCCGAGCGCCTCGAGCCCCGCCTCGAGGTTCTCGGCCAGATGCGGCATCCCCATCAGGTAGTCCTCGGTCGGCGTCGTGGCCTCGGCCACGGCCGTGGCCACGGCCTCGTCGAACTCCTCCGGCTCGAAGGCGCCGCGCCCGACCCAGGCGATCGCGGTCAATTGCGCCTGCTCGTCCTCGTTCAGCGCCGCGATGAATTCCCGGAGTTGCGCGCCCGCCGACGGCCCTTCGCGGGACCACAGGATGACCTGGACGACATTGGCGGGCGAGATTTCGAGTTCCGGCATGACGGCGTTTCCCTTCCTGACACGGCCGATCCAACCATACCCGGCCCCGCGTCACCTTGTCCCGGATCAAATCGCCGCGCCGCGGCCCTACCCCGCCAGGAAGGGCACCTCCAGGCCGAAGAACGCCGCAAGCAGCACGAAGTTCAGCCCAAGCACCGCAGCCGCCCCCATTCCCGCCAGAACCCTCGTCACCGGCCCCACGGCGAATTCCCCCATGATGTCGCGCCGGGTGGCGAAGATCAGCAGCGCGATCATCGGCACCGGCAGCGCGATCGACAGCACGACCTGGCTCAGCACCAGCGCGTCGGTCGCGTTGACGCCTGCGGCGACGACCGCGAAGGCGGGCAGCATCGTGACCAGCCGGCGCACCCAGATCGGCACGCGGAACCGGAGAAAGCCCTGCATGATCATCTGCCCCGCCATCGTTCCGACGACCGAGCTGGAAATGCCCGAGGCGATGAGCGACGCGAGGAATATCCCCGCCGCCGCCGCGCCGAGAAGCGGCGTCAGCGTGTGATAGGCGGTCTCGATCTCGGCCACCTCGGTATGGCCCTGGTGGAAGGCCGAGGCCGCCATCATCACCATCGCCATGTTGACCATGCCGGCGACGGCCAGCGCCAGAACGACCTCGACGTTGGAGAACCGCAGGAGCTTGCGCCGCTCCGTCTCGCTGCGGACGGGCGCTCGGCCCTGGGTCAGGCCGGAATGCAGGTAGATCGCATGGGGCATCACGGTGGCACCGATGATCCCCACGGCGATGGTCAGCGCCGCGGCATCGGGCAGCACGGGCGAAGCAAGCCCGGCCGCCGCCGCCCCCCAGTCCACCGGCGCGATCAGCATCTCGGCCAGGTAGCAAAGCCCGATGACGCCGACCAGCGCGCCGATGATCAGCTCCATCGGCCGGAAGCCCTGACGCTCCATGATCAGGATCGCGTAGGTGATGACCGCGGTGATCGCCATGCCGGCCATCAGCGGCAGGCCGAACAGGAGCGCCAGACCGATCGCGCCGCCGAGGAACTCGGCGAGGTCGGTCGCCATCGCCGCCACCTCGCTGACCACCCACATGATCCAGACGACGGGCCTGGGGAAGTTGTCGCGGCTGAGCTCGGCAAGGTTCTTGCCGGTAACGATCCCGAGCCGCGCCGACAGCGCCTGGAACAGCATGGCGATGAGGTTGGCCAGGAGCACGACCCAGAGAAGCGCATAGCCATAGCCCGCCCCCGCCTGGATGTTCGTCGCATAGTTGCCCGGATCCATGTAGGCGACCGAGGCGATGATCGCAGGCCCCGCGAAGGCAAGGCGGCGCAGCCATCCGCCGGTTTCGCCGGCAAGGACGGCGGACATCGTGTGGCGGGTGCGGTCGCTCAGGCTGTGCATCGGGGGCTCGCGGTCTGTTTCATGAAAATATAGCCGCTGCTATAGTTTCTGCAACCATAAATACGAATGAGGCGCGGCTAAGCCTGCACGGACATTCCGCTGGCCTCGATCTGAAGCCGCGGCTATAAGTCATTCCCGACAGATATTGACCGATGCCGATGCCCGAGGAACACGCCGGATCGCCGAACGAGGCCGATCGCTTCGCCCGCGCCCGCGAGAAGCAGTCGCTGGCGCTGCTGGAAGACTATGTCGAGTTGATCGGCGACCTCATCGCGGAAACCGGCGAGGCGCGCGTGGCCGATATCGCGAACCGCATGGGCGTCGCCCAGCCGACGGCGACCAAGACCGTGGCGCGGCTCAGACGCGAGGGGCTCGCCACCTCCCGCCCCTACCGTGGGGTGTTCCTCACCGATGCCGGGGCCGCGCTCGCGACCCGTGTCCGGGCACGGCACCACATGGTGATCGAACTGCTGATGGCCGTGGGCGTGCCGGCGGCCACCGCCGAGTTCGACGCGGAAGGGATCGAGCACCATGTCTCGGAAACGACGCTCGCCGCCTTCGAGGCCTTCCTCAAGAAGCGGCAGGGCTGACCCGGCAGCCGCACGGACGGCTGCGCGGAGCGGCCGGCACCCGCCGGCGGCTCAATCATCGAAAAGCGTGTGCCGCCGCGCCGGCGTGTCGAAATCGAAGCCGAAAAGCTCGATGTCGCGCGCATACCACTCCGCCACGATGCCGATGGTGCGCGCATCGTAGACCCCGCGATAGTCGAAGGCCCGCGCGGCAGTGGCGTTGCGCTTCCTGAGCGGGTGATCGAGGCCGAAATAGCGGGTCGAATCGCGATCCAGATGCTCGAATCGCAAGAGGTCGGCGCGCACCTGGCCGGACTCGTCGGTCACATAGTCCGCCTGCGGATACCAGCCCTTGATGGCGCGGTGCCAGAAATAGGGCTTCTGCCCGTAGACATGCCACTGTTCCAGGAAGTCCTCGAACCGCTCGGGCGCATCGGCCGGGTCGAGCTTGCCCTGTTCGGCCACGAGCCGTGCGAAACGCCAGCGCGAGACGGTACGCGCCCAGGGATTGCGGACGATGGCGACACACGAGAGCCGGCCCGTGACCTTCGGGTCCAGGTCGCACCAGCGCGCGTGCTGGATGCCGTGGTGTTCGCCCTCCCCGGCCATGAACGCCCGCACCGCGCGAACCTGCGCCCGGCTGCGATAGAAATAGGCCTCGGCCGAGACGATACGGCCCGCCAGTTCCGGCGCCTTGCGGATCGACACGCCGGCGTTTTTCGGGATGTGAACGAAAAGCCAGCGCGCGCTGCCGACGTGCCAATTCAGGATCGCGCGCATTTCGCGAAGCGTCGTCACGTCGGGCACCTCTTCCGCACCGCCTGGCGCGCCGCCGGAACCGGCCGGCGGCGCGCCAGGCGGGCGCCGTCACTTCACTCGGCCGCTTCCATGTAGCTTTCCACCGGCGGGCAAACGCAGACAAGGTGGCGGTCGCCGTAGACGTTGTCGACCCGCCCGACCGGCGGCCAGTATTTGTCCACCCGGAACGATCCGGGCGGGAAGCAGCCCTGTTCGCGGCTGTAGGGCCGGTCCCACTCGCCGATCAGCGCGCTGACGGTGTGGGGCGCGTGTTTCAGCGGGTTGTTCTCGCGGTCGATCGCGCCCGTCTCCACCGCCGCGATCTCCTCGCGGATCGCCAGCATCGCGGTGACGAAGCGGTCAAGCTCGGCCTTGGTCTCCGACTCGGTCGGCTCCACCATCAGCGTCCCGGCCACCGGCCAGCTCATCGTCGGCGCATGGAAGCCGTTGTCGATCAGCCGCTTGGCGATGTCGTCCACGGTGATCCCGGCATTGTCGGCGAAGGGCCGCGTGTCGAGGATGCATTCATGCGCGACCCGGCCGCCGGCGCCCTTGAAGAGCACCTCATAGGCGCCCTCCAGCCGCTTGGCGATGTAGTTGGCGTTGAGGATCGCGACCTTGGTCGCCTGCGTCAGGCCCGCGCCGCCCATCATCAGCACATAGGCCCAGGAGATCGGCAGCACGCCGGCCGACCCCCAGGGCGCGGCGCTGACCGGGCCTTCCTGCCCGCCCGTCGCCGGATGGCCCGGCAGATAGGGGGCGAGATGCGCCTTGACGCCGATCGGCCCCATGCCCGGGCCGCCGCCGCCGTGCGGGATGGCGAAGGTCTTGTGCAGGTTGAGATGGCTCACGTCGCCGCCGAGGTCGCCCGGCCGGACGAGCCCGACCATCGCGTTCATGTTGGCGCCGTCGATATAGACCTGGCCGCCGTGCTCATGGGTGATCGCGCAGACCTCGCGCACCGTCTCCTCGAAGACGCCGTGGGTCGAGGGATAGGTGATCATGCAGGCCGCGAGACTGGCCCCCGCCGCCTCGGCCTTGGCGCGGAAATCCTCCACGTCGATGTCGCCGTTTTCGGCCGACTTCACCACCACGACCTTCATCCCCGCCATCTGCGCCGAGGCCGGGTTGGTGCCGTGGGCGCTGACCGGGATCAGGCAGATGTCGCGGTGCCCCTCGCCCCGCGCCCGGTGGAAGGCCTGGATGGTGAGAAGCCCCGCGTATTCACCCTGCGCGCCGGAGTTCGGCTGGAGGCTCATCGCGTCATAGCCGGTGATCGTGCAGAGCTTGGCCGAGAGGTCGCGGAAAAGCTCCGCATAGCCTTCCGTCTGGTCGGCCGGCGCGAAGGGATGGAGGTTGGCGAACTCCGGCCAGGTGATCGGCATCATCTCGGCCGCGGCGTTGAGCTTCATCGTGCAGGAGCCCAAGGGGATCATCGCCCGGTCGAGCGCGAGGTCGCGGTCGGCCAGCCGGCGCATGTAGCGCATCATCTCCGTCTCCGCCCGGTTCATGTGGAAGACCGGGTGGGTCAGGTAGTCGCTGGTCCTCAGGAGCGCCTCGGGGATGCGGTATTCGGGGGTGAAGTCGTTGTCCTTGCGGTCGATCCCGAAGGCGCGCCAGAGCCGCTCCACCGTCTCGTTGCGCGTCGTCTCGTCGAGCGCGATGCCGATCCGCGTCTCGCCCACCTTGCGCAGGTTGATCCGCTCGCGCCGCGCCGCCTTCAGGATCACCGGCTGGAGCGCGCCGACCTCGACCGTGATCGTGTCGAAGAAGGTCTTGGGCTGCACCTCGTAGCCCGCGCCTTCCAGCACCCGCGCCACGCGCACCGCCTTGCGGTGGATGCGCTGGGCGATCGCCTTCAGCCCCTCCGGCCCGTGGAAGACCGCGTAGAACGAGGCCATGTTGGCCAGAAGCGCCTGTGCCGTGCAAACGTTCGACGTCGCCTTCTCGCGCCGGATGTGCTGCTCGCGGGTCTGGAGGCTGAGGCGATAGGCCATGCCGCCCTGCGCGTCGATCGAGACGCCGACGATGCGGCCCGGCATCTGCCGCTTGTGGGCGTCCTTGCAGGCCATGTAGGCCGCCGAGGGCCCGCCGAAGCCCATCGGCACGCCGAAGCGCTGGGTGGAGCCGACGGCGATGTCGGCCCCCATCGCGCCCGGCTCCTTGAGAAGCGTCAGCGCCAGCGGATCGGCGATGACGATGCCGATCGCGCCCGCGGCGTGGAGCCTGGCGATATGCGGGGTGAAGTCGGTCAGGTGGCCGTAGGTGCCCGGATACTGGAAGATCGCCCCGAAGACCTTCGCGGCGTCGAGCTTCGCCGGATCGCCCACCACCACCTCGATGCCGAGCGGCGCGGCGCGCACCTTCATCACCGCGATGTTCTGCGGGTGGCAGTTCTCGTCCACGAAGAAGCTCATTGACTTCGATTTCGCCACCCGCTGCGCCATCGTCATCGCCTCGGCCGCCGCCGTCGCCTCGTCGAGAAGCGAGGCATTGGCCACCTCGAGCCCAGTGAGGTCGCAGACCATCGTCTGATAGTTCAGGAGCGCCTCGAGCCGGCCCTGGCTGATCTCCGGCTGGTAGGGCGTGTAGGCGGTATACCAGGCCGGGTTCTCGAGGATGTTGCGCTGGATCGCCGGGGGCGTGACGGTGCCGTAGAAGCCCTGCCCGATCATCGTCGAGAAGACCTTGTTCTTCTTGGCCACCTGCCGCAGGAACCACAGAAGCTCGCGCTCCGACTTCGGCTTGCCGAAATCGAGCGGCTTTTCCTGGCGGAGCGACTTCGGCACCGTCTGGTCGATCAGCTCGTCGAGGTTCTTCACCCCGAGCACCTTGAACATCTCCTCCATCTCGGCCGGCGAGGGGCCGATGTGGCGGCGGTTGGCGAAATCGTAGGGACGGTAGTCGATGGGGGTGAAGGGCATGGCGGTTCTCAGATATGGGTGACGACGTTGACGAGATTTCCGGCCGGATCGCGGAGATAGAAGCGGCGGACGCCCCAGGGCTCTGCGACGGGGCCGTAGTCCGGCTCGATCCCGGCGGCGCGGACGCGGGCCAGTGCCTCGTCCAGATCGTCGACGCCGATGGACACTGCCGGCAATTCGGTGCCGGAGCCGCCTTCGGAGGCGATCTGCATCCGGACGGGCTTCTCGGCCGGACCGGCGAGGAAGACGATCCAGCCCATGTCGAACTCGGCGGTCAGCCCGAACACATCCCGGTAGAAGGTCGCCAGGGCCGCAGGGTCCGGCGCGGGAAGGTTCGGGATGATCCGCGTGACCTGCATCAGCCGATCAGGTCCTTGTAGGCGGCCTCGTCCATCATGCCGTCGAGCGCGGCCATGTCGGCGGGCCTCATCTTGAAGAACCAGGCCGCGCCCTGCGGGTCCTCGTTCACGAGGCCGGGATTGTCGACGATGTCCTGGTTGACCTCGACGATTTCTCCGTCGAGCGGCGCGCGGATGTCCGAGGCCGCCTTGACGCTTTCGATGACGCAGATCTCGTCGCCCGTCGACACCGCTTTCCCGGCGTCGGGCAGCTCGACGAAGACGACGTCGCCGAGCTGTTCTGACGCGTGGGCGGTGATCCCGACGACGACCAGATCGCCCTCGGGGCGGAGCCATTCGTGGTCTTCGGTGTATTTCATCTGTCTGGTTCCTGCTGGTTAGCGCTTGTAGTTGGTGGGTTGGAAAGGAAGGGCCACGATGGTGGCGGGCATGCGTTTGCCCCGCACATCGCCATAGACGGTATCGCCTGCCTTGAGCGTCGCGGGAAGATAGGCCATCGCCATCGGCGCCTCGATCGAGGGGCCGAAGCCGCCGGAGGTCACCCGCCCGATGGGGACGCCACCTTCGGCCGTGGCGTAGAACTCCGTGCCTTCACGCATCGGCGCCCGGCCTTCCGGCCTGAGACCGACGCGCAGCCGCGCGGGGCCCTCGGCCAGCTCCCTCAGGATGCGCCCGGCGCCGGGAAAGCCGCCCTCGCGCGCGCCGCCCCGGCGCCGCGGCTTCTGGATCGCCCAGGACAGGTTGGCCTCGACCGGGGTGGTGGTGGTGTCGATGTCGTGGCCGTAAAGGCACATGCCCGCCTCGAGCCGGAGCGAATCGCGCGCGCCGAGGCCGATCGGCGCGACCTCCTCCATCGCCAGCAGCCGCTCGGCGAAGGCGCGGGCGAACCGGTCGGGCAGCGAAATCTCGAACCCGTCCTCGCCGGTATAGCCCGACCGCGAGATCCACAGCTCCGCCGTGTCCCAGGTGCGGATCGCCACGTCCATGAACTTCATCTCGCCGAGACTCGGCACCAGCCGCGCCAGCGCCGCCTCGGCCTTCGGCCCCTGCAACGCCAGAAGCGCGCGGCCCTCGACCATACCCACGTCGCAATCCGGCAGCCCCGCCTTCAGATGCGCGAGGTCGGCCGCCTTGCAGCCCGCGTTCACCACCAGGAACAGGTGGTCGCCACGGTTCGCGACCATCAGGTCGTCGAGAATGCCGCCCTCGGCGTCGGTGAACATGGCATAGCGCTGGTGGCCCTCGCTGATTCCCAGCACATCCACCGGCACGAGCCGCTCGAGCGCAAGTGCGGCATCCTCCGGCCGGCCCGACTTCGCCGTAACGAGGATCTGGCCCATGTGGCTGACATCGAAAAGTCCGGCCGAGGCGCGGGTGTGAAGATGCTCCTTCAGCACGCCCATCGGGTATTGCACGGGCATCTCGTAGCCCGCGAACGGCACCATCCTGGCGCCGAGCGCCACGTGCAGATCATAAAGAACCGTCCGTTCAAGGTCGGCCATCGCCGTCCTCCCCTCTCGTTCAGGCCGGTTCACTGACCCGGCATCGCATGAGGCGGAAACCTCCGCCCGTCCCGATGCCCCCTCTGTCCTTCCGCCTGAGATCGTTATCCCTTCGGCGCCGCGGATTGCATCCGCGGTCTCTCCAGAGTTCCGTCGCCAGGATGGTCCTTGCGCCTGAGAGTTTACCGGGGCGGTTGCTCCTTCGGCACCGGCCGGGTCCGAGCCCCACCGGATTCTCCCGATCCTGACCCCGACTGGTTAGCCCGGAACACCCGGGCCCGGCAAGAGGGTATGCAATGGAATACGACACTTTGCCCCGCCCCGGCGACCGGATCGTCCCCTTGCGCATCCTGCCGCCGGCTGTTCTTGTCGCGCCCATGACCCTGCGGCATCCCGCGTTCTTCGGTTACGGCTCGCTCGTCAACCGGGCGACGCACGGCCATGTCCCCGCCGCACCGGTCCGCCTTGCGGGATGGCAGCGGGTCTGGCGGCACACATGCCTGCGCCCCTGGCCCTTCCTCTCCGTGCAACCTGCCGCAGGCGAGATCGACGGCCTTGTCGCCGCCGTTCCAGGGGGTGACTGGGCGGCGCTGGACGCGCGCGAATCCGCCTACCGCCGCCACCCGCTCGATCACGTCCGGCTGTCGCCCGCCCCGGACTGGGCCGCCTCCGTCGAGATCTACGCGGTGGACCCGGCCCATGCGCTTCCGGCGCGGTCCGGATCCATCCTCCTCAGCTATCTCGACACGGTCGTGCAGGGCTTCCTGCGGGAATTCGGCGAGAGGGGCGTTGCCCGCTTCTTCGCGACCACCGCCGGCTGGACCGCGCTCCTCGACGACCGCCGGGCGCCGCTCTACCCCCGCCACCAGCCGCTGACCGCCGCGGAACGCGCGGTCGGGGATGCGCATCTGGACGTCCTCGGCCTGCCCCGGCAGCGCGCCTGACGTCCCCTGGCCGCCCCGGGGGCGTGGCACCCGCGCCCCGCTCTGTCTAGCCCCTGCTGCGAACCGTGCGGAGAAGCGGCATCAGGTCGGCCATGTCCGGCCCGCTCGCCTCGCCGGTCAGCGCAAGCCGCAACGGCATGAAGAGCGCCTTGCCCTTTCGCCCCGTCGCATCCTTCACCTGCGCCGTCCACTCGGCCCAGGTCGCCTCGGTGTAGGGCGGCGCGGGCAGCAGCGCCATCGCCTCGGCGACGAAGGCCCTGTCCTCCGGCGCGACCACCGGCTCCGCCCCGTCGCGGGCGAGCCGCCACCAGTGCTCCAGGTCGGCCAGCGTGGTGATGTTGGCCGAGGCGACGCGCCAGAACCGCTCGGCCATTTCCGCCGGCACGCCGAGCGCAAGGATGCGCTCGCGGACTGCGGGGAAGGGCAGCGCCTGGTTGCGCGCCCGCGTCAGCGGCCACAGATCGTCGGCGTCGAACCTGGTCGGCGCGGCACCGAACTGCGAAAGGTCGAAGCCCTCGGCGATCTCGTCGAGCGTCATCCGCAGTTCCACCGGCTGCGACGAGCCGAGCCGCGCCATCAGGCTCAGCAGCGCCTCCTTCGCCACGCCCTGCGCGCGAAGGTCGCGCAGGCTGAGCGTGCCGAGCCGCTTCGAGAGCCCCTCGCCCTGCGGGCCGGTCAGCAGCGAATGGTGCGCGAAGGCCGGCGGCGTGCCACCCATCGCCCGCATGATCTGGATCTGC
Organism: Paracoccaceae bacterium; assembly: GCA_039808285.1. Classification (GTDB taxonomy): domain Bacteria; phylum Pseudomonadota; class Alphaproteobacteria; order Rhodobacterales; family Rhodobacteraceae; genus Albidovulum. The sequence goes on along the minus strand of JBDHSQ010000006.1, from coordinate 38,108 downwards.
GTCGCGGTATTGGTCACATGGTCGGCGCCGCGTACGATATGGGTGATGCCCATGTCGACGTCGTCGACCGAGGACGCGAAGGTATAAAGCACCTGCCCGTCCGCCCGGATCAGCACCGGGTCGGAGACCGAGGCGGTGTCGATCGAGACCGGCCCGAGGATGCCGTCCGACCAATCCGTCCGCTGCTGGTCGAGGCGGAAGCGCCAGTAGCCCTCGCGCTCGGCCCTGAGTCTGTCCTTCTCCGCCGCCGTCAGCGCCAGACCCGCGCGGTCATAGACCGGCGGACGCCCCATGTTGAGAAGCTTCTTGCGCTTGAGGTCCAGCTCGACCGGCGTCTCGAACACCTCGTAGAGATCGCCGGATTTCCGCATCCCGGCCGCCACCTCGGCGTAGCGGCCGAGACGCAGCGACTGCTGCTCGATCCGGTCCCAGTGCAGGCCGAGCCAGTCGAGGTCGGCCTTGATCCCGTCGATGTATTCCTGCCTCGATCGTTCCTGGTCGGTGTCGTCGAGGCGCAGGATGAACGTGCCCCCGGCCTTGCGGGCGATGAGGTAGTTCATCAGCGCGGTGCGCAGGTTGCCCACATGGATGTAGCCGGTGGGCGAGGGGGCGAAGCGGGTGACGGTCATGGCGGGAACTCCTCGGGCGCCTTGCTCTTTCACAACACGCCCGTTTTGTCCATATGAGGGGCTGGCAAGGAGGCGGACATGAACGACTGGCTGGGGCGCACTGCGCCCGACCTCGAGACGATCGAACAGATGGCAGAAGCGACGGTCGCCGACCTGCCGGAACGTTTCGCCACGCCCGCCCGCGGCGTCGTGATCCGGGTCGAGGACTTCCCGCCCGACGACATCCTCGACGACATGAACGTCGACGATCCGTTCGACCTGACGGGACTTTACGACGGCATCCCCCTGACCGAGAAATCGGTCATGGACGTGGTCGACCGGCCCGACACGATCTGGCTCTTCCGCCGCCCGATCCTCGACGAATGGGCCGAACGTGGCGACGTCACGCTCGGCCAGCTTGTGGCCCATGTGATGATCCACGAGCTTGCCCACCACTTCGGCTGGTCCGACGAGGAGATCGCCGAGATCGACCGCTGGTGGGAGTGAGGCGCACGCGGGCGATTGGCGGCGGGCGCGCCTGCGCCTAGTCTCGGCGCGGACAGTCCGGAGCCGCCCATGATCCACGCCCTCATCGCGATCCTTCTCTGCCAGCTCGCCGGAGAGGCCGGCACCCGGCTTCTCGGCCTGCCGGTGCCCGGCCCGGTGGTCGGGATGCTGCTGATGCTCGGCCTCGTCATCCTCCTGCCGCGCCTCGCTGTCGCCCTCCGCCCGACGGCGGAAGGAATCCTCGCCAATCTCTCGCTTCTCTTCGTGCCGGCAGGGGTGGGCGTGGTCGGCCACATCTCGACGCTCGGCCCCCAGACGCTCTCGCTGCTCCTCGCGGTCGTCGCCTCGACGGTCCTCGCCATCGCGGCCGGCGCCGGCACCTTCGTCCTGGTCGCGCGCCTGACGGGAGCCGCCGATGAATGACCTTACCGCGTTCTGGAGCTACCTGTCGGAAGGGCCGCTCCTCTGGCTCGCGCTCACGCTCATGGCCTATGCGGCGGGCGACGCGGCCTGGCGCCGGTCGGGGCGCAAGCCCTGGGTCAACAGCGTGCTGGTGGCGGTGGTGATCCTGGCGGCGATCCTCTGGGTCACCCGCACCCCCTACGGCACCTATTTCGAGGGGGCGCAGTTCGTCCACTTCCTCCTCGGCCCGGCGACGGTCTCGCTCGCGCTGCCGCTCTACGACAATCTCGCACGGCTCAGGCGGGCGGCGCTGCCGGTGGTCGCGGCGCTCATCGCCGGTTCGGCCACCGCGGCGGGCTCCGCCGTCGCCATCGCCGCCCTGCTCGGCGTGCGCCCGGCGGAACTGGCCTCGCTCGCGCCCAAGTCGGCGACCGCGCCGGTGGCGATCGGCATTTCCGAAAGCATCGGCGGGTCGCCGACGCTGACGGCGGTGCTGGTGATCCTCACCGGCATCACCGGCGCGGTGGTGGCCACGCCGGTGCTGAACGCGCTCCGCATCCGCGACTGGCGGGCGCGCGGGTTCGCCACCGGCGTTGCCAGCCACGGGATCGGCACCGCGCGGGCCTTCCAGGTGAACCCGACCGCCGGCGCCTTCGCCGGCCTCGGCATGGCGCTGAACGCCGTCGCCACCGCCTTCATCGCGCCGCTGGTGCTCGCGCTCTTCCGCTAGGGCGGCCTGCCCGGGCGCGGCTGCGGCTTCGGCCGACGCGCCCCCTTGTCCCGGCGCCCGATTGCCCGCACCCTGAGCGCGGGAGGCCCGCGATGATCCCGATCCTGACCGTCACGCTCAACCCCGCACTCGATCTCGCCACCTCGGCGGGGACGGTGCGGCCGGGCCCGAAGCTGCGCTGCGAGGAGCCGCGCGCCGATCCGGGGGGCGGCGGGATCAATGTCGCCCGCATGATCCGCAGGCTCGGCGGCGAGGTGCGCGCCTTCACGGCGCTCGGCGGCGCGACGGGCACCCGGCTCGCCCGGCTGATGGAGCGCGAGCGGCTGGACGTCCTGCGCTTCGACGGGCCGGGCGAGACGCGCGAGAGCCTTTCGGTCACCGACCGCGAGAGCGGCGCGCAATACCGCTTCGTCATGCCGGGGCCGACATGGGGGCGCGCCGCGGGCCGGGCGGCAACTGCCTCCATCGCGGCCGCAGCGGACCCCGGCGCGCTCGTCGTCCTGTCCGGCAGCCTGCCGCCCGGCCTGCCGCACGACCTGCCGGCGACGCTGGCCCGCCGCATCGCCGCCAGGGGCGCGCGGCTGGTCCTCGATACCTCGGGCGAGACGCTCGCCCGCGCCGCCCGCCCGCCGCGGCCCGTCCACGTGCTGAGGATGGACGGGGCCGAGGCCGAGGCGCTGGTGGCGAGCCGCCTCAGGACGCGGGGCGACACCGCCGATTTCGCCGAAAGCCTGGTGCGTCGGGGCGCGGCCGAGATCGTGGTGGTCGCGCGGGGGCCGGACGGGTCGGTGATGGCGACGCGCGACGGGCGCTGGTTCGCCGCCGCCGCGGCGGTGCCGGTGAAAAGCAAGGTGGGGGCGGGCGACAGCTTCGTCGCCGCCTTCACGCTGGCACTGGCGCGTGGACGCGCCCTGCCGCGGGCGCTCCAGGAAGGCATGGCCGCGGCGAGCGCGGCGGTGATGACGGAGGCGACGGACCTGGCCCGCGCCGCCGATGCCCGCCGCCTGGTCGCCGCCTGCCCGGTCGGGCCGGTCTGATCGTCAGGCGGAGAGCTTCTTCGCCATATCAACGAGCCGGCGGGCCTGATGCGCGACCGCCGCCCTGCCCTTTTCATCAAAGCCGCCCGCGTTCGCCGAATAGCCATAGGGATTGCCGCCGGCCTCGAAGATCGACGGGTCGGTGTAACCCGGCGCGACGATGATGGCACCCCAGTGCATCGCCGTGGTGTAGAGCGACAGGAGCGTCGCCTCCTGCCCGCCGTGGGCGTTCTGCGCGCTGGTCGTCGCGGTGAAGGCCTTGTTCGACAGGCCGCCCTTCTGCCAGACCGGTCCCAACGTGTCGATGAAGGCGCGGAGCTGGCTCGCCGAGACGCCGTAGCGGGTGGGGCAGGAAATGAAGTAGCCGTCGGCCCAGACCATGTCGTCGGGGGTCGCCAGCGGGATCGAGGCCATCTTTTCCGCCTGCGCCTTCCAGGCGTCCTGGCCGTTCACCACCGATTCGGGCGCGGTTTCGGCGATGCGCAGCAGGCGCACCTCGGCGCCCGCCTCCCCGGCCGCCTTGGCGGCCGCCTCGGCGATGGCGTGGTTGGTGCCGTAGGTGGAATAGAAGATGACGGCGATTTTCGGTTTGCTCATGACAGGATCTCCTCGGATGTGACGGGACACTAACGCATCCCGCCCGCCGGGAGTTTCCCTCTGGCCGAACGGTGCCTGTGCCCGGGCGCACAACCCGGGCGCGGTCAGAACGAGATTTCCGCCAGCACCGCCCGGTGATCCGACGGCCAGGGATCGACCGCGAGGTCGGTGCGCCGCCCGGTCTCGCCGACGATCCAGGCACCGAGCACCTTCAGCCCCGCCGCCCGGACGAAAGCGAAGTCGATCCGGTCGTGATGGTCCTCTGGATCTTTCTCGTCGCCCTGCGGGGTCCAGGTGAAGGCGGGCCTCGCCACCGGGTCGGGCCAGACCGCCCGGTAGGTGTCGACGAACCCCGCCTCCGACAGCCGGTGCGTCGTCGGCCAGACGACCTTCACCGGCTGCTGGCCCGCCGCCACCGCCGCCTCGGTCCAGTCGTGTTCCGAGGGTTCGTTGAAATCGCCGAAGACCAGCACCGCCGCCGCATCCCCGGCCGCCGCGATGTCCTGAAACAGCAGGTCCATCGCCGGCCCGCGGGTCCGGTTGGCCCAGTCGACGGCCTCGGCCTCGGTCTTGATGAAGGGCGCGGGCCCGTATTCGATGCCGAGAAGCTGGTAGGGCTGGTAGGGCTCGTCGTCGTGGTGGATGTTGAAGGCCCAGACCGTGACCCCGTTCACGTCGATCGGCACGCCGAGGTCATGCGGGCTCGCCGGCCCGATCGGGTGGCGCGACAGGATCGCGTTGGACCAGAGCGCGGCGTTCTCCGCGGTCTGGTCGTGGTAGTGGTAGCCCAGCGCCTCGGCGATGGCCTTCGCCACGGACGCGCCCTGCGGCGGGCAATGGTCGGCGTGGCAGTCCGCGCCCTCGAGCCGGGTTTCCTGGATGCCGACGATGTCGGGATCGGCGGCCTTCAGCACCGCCACCGTCTCCCCGATGCCCTTGCCCTCGTTGCCGCCGCCGCCCCAGATGTTGAAGCTCATGATGCGAAGCTTGGTCTCCGCACCCGCCGGCCCGGCTGCGAGCACAGCCGCGACAAGCCCCGCCAGAATCCTGCCCTGCATGGCCACCTCCCCGCTGTCATGGTGACGTGATCCTAGCTGCCGGACGGCGGCATGCATTGCCCGGGGCGGCAGGTGGCGTCGCAATCGACGCCGCTCAGCTTCCGTCGCGCCAGCGGTTGACGATCGGGTAGCGGCGGTCGAGCCAGAAGGCCTTCCGTGTCAGCCGCACCCCGGGGGCGGACTGGAAGCGCTTGTGCTCGCTGGTGTAGATCAGATGCTCCACCCGCTTCACCACGGCGCGGTCGAAGCCCGCGGCGACCACCTCGGCGACCGACTGGTCGCCCTCGATCAGCCGCTCGAGGATCGCGTCGAGCACGGCATAGGGCGGCAGACTGTCCTCGTCCTTCTGGTTCGCGCGCAGCTCGGCCGAGGGCGCCTTGTCGATCACCCGCTCGGGGATCACAGCGCCCTCCGGCCCCTTCATCCACGACCGGTGATTGGCGTTGCGCCAGCGGCAGGTCTCGAACACCCGGGTCTTGTAGAGATCCTTCAGCGGGTTGTAGCCGCCCGCCATGTCGCCGTAGATCGTCGCATAGCCCACGGCGACCTCGGACTTGTTGCCGGTGGTCAGCAGCATCTCGCCGGACTTGTTGGAGATCGCCATCAGCATCAGGCCGCGGAGGCGGGACTGGATGTTCTCCTCGGCAAGCCCGGGCTTCTGCCCCTCGAACAGATGGGCGAGCGCGCCTTTGACGGCCTCGCGCGCGCCCTCGATCGACACCGTGTCGAGCCGGCAGCCGAGCGCCTGCGCCACCGCCTTGGCATCCTCGAGCGAATGGACCGAGGTGAATTCCGACGGCAGCATCACGCAACGGACGTTCCCGGGGCCCAGCGCATCGGCGGCGACGGCGGCCACCAGCGCCGAATCGACGCCGCCCGACAGCCCCAGCAGCACCTTGCCGAAGCCCGACTTGCCGCAATAGTCGCGCAACGACTGCACCATCGCGCGGTAGTCCTGTTCCCATTCGTCCGGCAGCGGCACCAGTTCGGTGCGCGCCGCCCGCCAGCCATGCGCGCCGCGTTCAAAATCCACATGCCGGATGCATTCTTCGAAGGCAGGCATCTGGAGCGCCAGTTCCGCCCCGGGATTGAGCACGAAGCTCGCCCCGTCGAAGACCTGGTCGTCCTGCGCGCCGACCATGTTGAGGTAGACAAGCGGCAGATGCGTCTCGATCACGCGCGACACCATCAGGTTCACGCGCCGGTCGTATTTGTTGCGGTAATAGGGCGATCCGTTCGGAACGAGCAGGATCTCGGCCCCGGTCTCGGCCAGGGTCTCGGTCACGTCGTCGAACCACGCGTCCTCGCAGATCGGCGTGCCGATGCGCACGCCGTTCACCGCATAGGGGCCGCTCACGGGTGCGGATTCGAACAGCCTTCCCTCGTCGAAGACAGTGTCGTCCGGCAGGTGATGCTTCAGCACCCGCGCGTGCACCTTGCCGCCCTTCAGCAGGTGCCAGGCGTTGTAGAGACCCCCCTGCGGATCGCGCCAGGGCCCGCCGATCCCCAGCGCGGGACCATCGGCGCATTCTGCCGCGAGCCGCGCGATCCAGGCCATCGCCTCGTCCGCGAAGGCGGGTTTCATCACCAGATCCTGCGTCTGGTAGCCGGTGATGAACATTTCGGTCAGCGCCACCATGTCGGCGCGGACCGCCTTTCCCTCCTCCCAGGCGGCGCGGGCCTTCGCCGCATTCGCGGCGAAATCCCCGACGGTCGGGTTGAGCTGGGCGAGGGTCAGGCGGAAGGTGCCGGCCATGCGCATCTCCGGGTTCGTGGCGCCCCTGTCTTAGCAGACCTGCCGCCGAGGGGAAGCGCCGATGGGCGGAAAGGGGCCACCCCTTCGCCGCCGATCATCGCCCGCCGCGCCGCCTTTGGCTTGTCACCGCGGGGTCCGGGAAATATGGTTCCCGCCCGTGCGAATGCGTGTCGTGCGAACGCGTGGATGGAAGCGCTTGCGAGTGCGGACCGAAGGTGGGGACGGAGAGGCGATCATGAAGCGGATGGGCGGTCACGGTCTGACGGCGGCGGGTCTCGCCGCGCTGGCGATCTCGGCGGGGGCAGTTGCCGTGACGGCGGCCGGCGTCGCCGCCGCGCAGGAGGTCGTCACCAAGGAATACGACGACGGCGGCATCTACGAAGGCACGTTCAAGGACGGCAAGCAGCACGGCCAGGGCACCTACCGGCTGCCGAACGGCTACGAATACAGCGGCGACTGGGTCGAGGGCGAGATTCTCGGCCAGGGAAAGGCGCGCTATCCCAACGGATCGGTCTACGAGGGTGCCTTCGTGAAGGGCAAGCCTCAGGGCAAGGGCAAGATCACCTTCGCCGACGGCGGCACCTACGAAGGCGACTGGGTGGCGGGCGAGATCGAGGGCCAGGGCACCGCGCACTATGCCAACGGCACCACCTATACCGGCGGTTTCAGCAAGGCGCTGCACAACGGCAAGGGCCGCATGGAGAACCCCGGCGGCTATGTCTACGACGGCGGCTGGGTGATGGGCGTGAAGGAAGGGAAGGGCAAGATCACCTATCCCGACGGCGCCGTCTATGAGGGCGACATCCTGCGCGGCCAGCGCGCGGGCCAGGGCAGGCTGACGCTTGCCGACGGACTGACCTACGAAGGCGGCTGGGCCGACGGAGAGATGAACGGCCAGGGCAAGCTGACCCAGCCCAACGGCGATGTCTACGAAGGCGGGTTCCAGAACGGCAAGCGGCAGGGCAAGGGCAGGGTGACCTATGCCAACGGTGACACCTACGAGGGCGAGTTTGCGGCAGACCAGCGGCAGGGCAAGGGCATCTTCCGCGGCACCGACGGCTATGTCTACGACGGCGACTGGGCCGCGGGCCGGATCGAGGGCGCCGGCAAGGTCACCTACCCGGACGGTTCCGTCTACGAAGGCCGGTTCGTGAACGACCTCGCGAACGGCACGGGCAAGATCACCTATGCCGACGGCTCGACCTATGAAGGCGCGTGGAAGGACGGCGTGATCGAGGGGACCGGACGCGCCAGCTATGCCAACGGGCTCGTCTACGAAGGCGCGTTCAAGGGCGGCAAGAACCACGGCAAGGGCAAGATGACCTATCCCGACGGCTATACCTACGAAGGCGACTGGAAGGACGGCCAGCGCGAGGGCAAGGGCGTGGCGAAATACGCCGACGGGTCGGTCTATACCGGCGACTTCGTCGCCGGCCAGCGCGAGGGCCAGGGCGAGATCGTGATGGCGGACGGCTTCCGCTACACCGGCGGCTGGAAGGCCGGCGAGATCGACGGCCAGGGCATCGCCACCTACCCCAACGGCGATGTCTACGAAGGCAGCTTCAAGGCCGGCAAGCGCCAGGGCCAGGGGATCATGCGCTACGCCACCGGCCAGACCGCGGCCGGAACCTGGACGGACGGCGCCCTGACCGAGGAAGCGCCACCGCCGGCGGAGGGGACGGCGGAGGGGGCGGCGGACGGAACCGCCCCGGCCGGCGCGGCAGCGCCCGCCGCCGGCACCCAGGGCAACTGAGTCCGCCGGCCCGGCGCCGGATCAGGCGACGCGGCGCGCAATCAGCCCGCGGTCGAGCAGGAGCCCGATGACGCGCGCGCCGTAGTCGGCGTTGCCATGCACGCCGTCCTCGGTGAGGAATTCGGCAGGCAGACCCCCCTGCCCCGGGAAGAGTTCTTCACAGGGATCGAAGAGGGCCACGCCCGCGTCGCGGATCATCTCCTTCACGATCGCGACGAACAGGGGATAGTTGACCGCGCCGAAGATGTCGGGCGGGGCGACGGCGACGGTCGGCACCACGTCCGAAAGGCGCCTGAGCATGCGCACATGGCCCTGCCGGAAGTGCCGCACATAGGCTTCGGCCAGCGCGCGCGAGGCGAACTGGCTGCTCCCGTCTGCAAGAAAGCCGGCCGCGTCGATCCGGTGGCCGTTGAAACCGAAGGGTGGCACGATCCGTCCGAGATGAAACCCGAAGGATGCCAGAACCGGCACTTCGGCCGACAGCACGTTGCCCCGACCGAGCCGCGCGGCAAGCTCGGCCACCCGCTGCTGGAAGGCGCGGTTGCGCACGAAGACGCCGCGATTGCGGTGCAGCGACACCAGCCCCTGATGCCAGATGTTGCCGGAAAACGACAACATCTCGGCCCTGACGCCCAGAGCGTCGCACCCTGCCTTCAGCGCCACCGAATGGCTGTCCCCGAGGATGAGAAGATCAGGTTCGGCCACGCGCATACGCCTCCAGAAGCTGCTCCTCGCAGACCAGGTCGTCGGCGGCCATGCGCGCCTCGGCCTCGGCCTCGGACGCCGTTTGCGGCAGGGTGTCGTCCGCATGGGCCGCAGGCGCGTCCAGCCTGAGACCCGCGAAGAAGTGCCCCATCACGGTGTCGACACCTTCCCGGGTCACCGAGCGAAGGTTCGCCTCGTAGAACCGCGCCGCGGCGGGGGCGCCGGCGATGATCTCGTAGGAGGGGAAGTAGTCCACACCTTCGTCGGCGGCAGCCATCTCGCCCGCCACCGCGCGCAACACCGCCTTGGACTGCGTCGTCGCCACCAGCACATGCCGGCGCGAGGCCGTCGCCGTCAGCGGCACCGGCGAAACCGTCAGCAGAAGGCGCAGCGCCGGGTTGATCCGCCGCATAAGGTCCAGCGCCTGCTCCATCGCCCCACGGATCTCGCCGAAGCGGTATTCGCGGAACCGGTGGCGCGCCGGGTCGAAGCTTCCGGCGACGGTGCCGGGGCACATCGCATAGGGCTGGCCGGTCGCCGCATTCTCCCAGCCCTCGGTCAGGCCCAGAGTGAAGACGAAGACATCCGCCCCGGCGATCGCCCGCCGGAAGGCCCTGACCATCGACAGGCGGCTCAGACGCGCCTCCTCGGCCGAGGCGAAGCCCGAGGGCTCGATCGCCGGGCGAAGCGAATCCGCCACCCGCGCACCTTCCGCCCAGTATTCCGCCAGATCCGGATCGTCCCCGTCCGCCGCCATGCGCACCAGCAGGAGAAGCTGCGCCGCCGTGTAGATGTTGCCCGTCCGGGCCGAGAAGATGCCGTAGTTGAAGGCCCGCGCGATGTCGGGCGGCGTCCGCCCTGGCGCCGGCTCGGCATCGAGCCAGTTCATGCCCCGCGCCGTCAGCGCCCGGCCGATGTGCTGGGCAAAGCACGACCCGAAGGTGGCGAAGCGGGCATCCGCCGGCAGCGCCCAGCGCGATGACCAGAGCCCGCGCAGACCCGCGATGCCGGGTTCGGCCACACCCGTCCGCCAGAAGGCCTGCGGGGGCAGATCCGAATAAGGTGTCTTGCCGGCGCTCACGTCGTTCTCGCCCTTGCCGCTGCCGCTGCCGCCACCATACCGGCGGCCGATCCGCCGCTCCACCTCCGCCTGCGCCGGGGCACGGATTCCGGCCGGCCATGTCGTTTGTGCCGCACCCTGCGCCCGATGGGACAGCGGCCGGCCCTGCGCATTTCCCGCATTTTTCCCTTTTCCTTCGCCGCGCGCCGCGTATAGTCGCGCCCCATGACACGGAGCCTGCATATCGCCCTGACCGCCCGCGCATCCCGCGCGGCGCCGCTTCGTGGCCTCCTTCTCCTCCTTAGCCGCCTCTGAGCGTGCCCCCGGGCGCGACCGCTCAGAGGTGACCATCGCGCCGGGACAGCTAGGGACAAAAGAGAGATGAGACGATGACCGACAAACGACCCGACAACCGCGTGCTGATCTTCGACACCACGCTGCGCGATGGCGAACAGTCGCCCGGCGCGACGATGACCCACGACGAGAAGCTCGAGATCGCCGAGCTTCTCGACGAGATGGGCGTCGACATCATCGAGGCGGGCTTCCCGATCGCCTCGGAAGGCGATTTCGAGGCGGTCAGCGCCATCGCCCGCCAGACGAGGAACGCCGTGATCTGCGGTCTTGCGCGCGCGCAGTTCAAGGACATCGACCGCTGCTGGGAAGCGGTGCGCCACGCGAAGCGGCCGCGCATCCACACCTTCATCGGCACCTCGCCGCTGCACCGGGCCATCCCGAACCTGACGATGGACGAGATGGCCGACCGGATTCACGAAACCGTAAGCCACGCCCGCAACCTCTGCGACAACGTGCAATGGTCGCCGATGGACGCGACGCGGACCGAGCATGACTATCTCTGCCGGGTGGTCGAGATCGCGATCAGGGCCGGCGCCACCACGATCAACATCCCCGATACCGTCGGCTACACCGCGCCGCGGGAATCGGCGGACCTGATCCGGATGCTCCGGGAACGGGTGCCGGGCGCCGACGGGATCGTCTTCGCCACCCACTGCCACAACGACCTCGGCATGGCGACGGCCAACGCGCTCGCCGCCGTCGCGGCCGGCGCGCGGCAGATCGAATGCACCATCAACGGGCTGGGCGAGCGGGCGGGCAACACCGCGCTGGAGGAGGTGGTGATGGCGCTGAAGGTGCGTCACGACATCATGCCCTACACCACCGGCATCGACACGACGAAGATCATGAACCTCTCGCGCCGGGTTGCCGCCGTCTCGGGCTTTCCGGTGCAGTTCAACAAGGCCATCGTCGGCAAGAACGCCTTCGCCCACGAGAGCGGCATCCACCAGGACGGGATGCTGAAGAACGCCCAGACCTTCGAGATCATGCGCCCCGAGGATGTCGGGCTGTCGGCCTCCAACCTCGTGATGGGCAAGCACTCGGGCCGCGCCGCGCTGCGCGACAAGCTGCGCCAGCTCGGCTACGAACTTGCCGACAACCAGCTCAACGATGTCTTCGTGCGCTTCAAGGCGCTCGCCGACCGCAAGAAGGAGGTCTATGACGACGACCTCTTGGCGCTGATGACCGATTCCACCTCGGCCGAGGGACAGATGCAGGTGAAGTTCCTGCGCGTCATCTGCGGCACCGAGGCGCCGCAGTCGGCCGACCTGATCCTGACCATCAACGGGGTGGATCATCATGTGACCGCCGAGGGCGACGGGCCGGTCGACGCCGCCTTCAACGCGGTCAAGAAGCTCTTCCCGCACAGCGCGCGGCTCGCGCTCTACCAGGTCCACGCGGTGACCGAAGGGACCGACGCGCAGGCCACCGTCTCGGTGCGACTCGAGGAGGGCGGCAAGATCGTCACCGGACAGTCGTCGGACACCGACACCGTCGTGGCCAGCGCCAAGGCCTATGTCAACGCGCTGAACAACCTCGTGGTGCGGCGCGAAAAGACCAAGCCGGCGGACGAGTTGAAGTCGGTTTCGTGAAATTCCGGGCGCCCCGAAGAAATCCGGAGCGCTCGAAATGTTCGATTTTTCCCCGGCAGCGGAATCCCGCGAGGGCATCCCCCGCGCCCCCTTCCGCCATCCCGCCCCACCGCCTATAAGAAACCCCGGCCTGCGGCGACCGAGTCGCGGGCCGGAATTTCTTTGGGGAAGCGGGAAAAGATCATGGCAAGCTGGGGCGGCCTTTTTTCGTCGGACATGGCGATCGACCTCGGAACGGCGAACACGCTCGTCTACGTCCGCGGCAAGGGGATCGTGCTCAACGAGCCCTCGGTGGTCGCCTACCACGTCAAGGACGGCAAGAAGCAGGTGCTCGCCGTCGGCGAGGACGCCAAGCTGATGCTCGGCCGCACCCCCGGCTCGATCGAGGCGATCCGGCCGATGCGCGAGGGCGTCATCGCCGACTTCGACACCGCCGAGGAGATGATCAAGCATTTCATCCGCAAGGTGGCCAAGCGCGCGACCTTCTCCAAGCCGAAGATCATCGTCTGCGTGCCGCACGGGGCGACGCCGGTCGAGAAGCGCGCGATCCGCCAGTCGGTCCTGTCGGCCGGGGCACGGCGCGCGGGGCTGATCGCCGAACCGATCGCGGCCGCCATCGGCGCGGGCATGCCGATCACCGACCCGACCGGCAGCATGGTCGTCGACATCGGCGGCGGCACCACCGAGGTCGCGGTGCTGTCGCTCGGCGACATCGTCTATGCGCGATCGGTCCGCGTCGGCGGCGACCGGATGGATGAGGCCATCGTCAACTACCTCCGCCGCCAGCAGAACCTGCTGATCGGCGAATCGACCGCCGAACGGATCAAGACCTCGATCGGCACCGCGCGGATGCCCGACGACGGGCGCGGCGCCTCGATGCAGATCCGCGGCCGCGACCTTCTCAACGGCGTGCCGAAGGAGATCGAGATCAACCAGGCGCAGGTCGCCGAGGCGCTGGCCGAACCGGTCCAGCAGATCTGCGAGGCGGTGATGACCGCGCTCGAGACGACGCCGCCCGACCTCGCCGCCGACATCGTCGACCGGGGCGTCATGCTGACCGGCGGCGGCGCGCTTCTGGGCGAGCTTGACCTCGCCCTGCGCGAGCAGACCGGGCTTTCCATCTCCATCGCCGACCAGTCGCTGAATTGCGTCGCCCTCGGCACGGGCAAGGCGCTGGAATATGAAAAACAGCTCCGTCACGTTATAGATTACGATAGCTGAGGCCCCCCCGCACACAGCCGGGGCCCGGCGCCGACCGCGAGGCCGTCCGTGGCGAAAGACCGCAACGCCGAAGCCGATTTCAAGGGCCCGGTGCGCCGCATCCTGATTGCGGTGCTGGTCTTCCTGCTGGCCGCGATCTTCCTGATCTGGCGCATCGACAGCCCGCGGGTGGAACGGTTTCGCGCCGCCTTCATCGACAAGGTCGTGCCGAACATGGACTGGGCTATGGCGCCGGTGACGAAGCTCGTCGACATGGTCGAGGGCTTCCAGTCCTACGCCCGCATCTACGAGCAGAACCAGGAACTGCGGCGCGAATTGCAGCAGATGAAGGCTTGGAAGGAAGCGGCCGTCCAGCTCGAGCAGCAGAACGCCAAGCTCCTGGCGCAGAACCAGGTGCGGCTCGACCCCAAGCTCACCTCGGTTTCAGGCGTGGTGATGGCCGATTCCGGCTCGCCATTCCGGCAATCCGTGCTGATCAACGTCGGCTCCCGCGACGGGATCGTCGACGGCTGGGCGACGATGGACGGGCTCGGCCTCGTCGGCCGCATCTCCGGCGTGGGCCAGACCACCAGCCGGGTGATCCTGCTCACCGATGCGTCGAGCCGCATCCCGGTGACGATCCAGCCTTCGGGCCAGAAGGCCATGCTCGTCGGCGACAACAGCCCCGCGCCGCCGGTGGAGTTCGTCGAGGCGCCCGAACAGGTGCGCCCCGGCGACCGGGTGATTTCCTCGGGCGACGGCGGCGTCTTTCCGGCGGGGCTTCTCGTCGGGCAGGTGGAGCTTGGCACCGATCAGCGGCTCCGCGTGCGCCTCGCGGCGGACTACGAGCGGCTGAGCTTCCTGCGCGTCCTCAGAAGCCATCCGGCCGAACAGATCACCGAGGCAGGCGGGCTCATCCCGCCCCCGGTCGCCCCCGCACCGGAGGACTTGCCCGCGACGACGCCGGCGGACACACCGTCTGCCGACACCGAGCCCGACACGGAGCCTGGCAATGGTTGATCCGGTCGCCGCACACCGGCTTGCCTACCGCGTGCTCTTCGCGGGCCTCGCGGCGCTTGTCCTCTTCGTGCGCATCCTTCCGCTCGGGGCAGTGCCCGCGCGGGTGCCGGGGCCCGACCTGATCCTCTGCGGCACGATCGCCTGGGTGCTGCGCCGCCCCGACTACGCACCGGCGGCGCTGATCGCCCTGGTGTTCCTCGTCGAGGACGTCCTTGCCATGCGCGCGCCGGGCCTTTGGCCCCTCATCGTGCTGCTCGGCACCGAATTCCTCCGCTCGCGCGAGGCCACGCTGCGCGACCTGCCCTTCGCGCTCGAATGGCTGGCGGCCGGGGCGGTCATCATCGCCATGACGGTGATCCACCGTCTCGTGCTCGCCCTCTTCCTCGTGCCGCAGGTTCCGGCGGGCATGACCACGCTTCAGACCGTGTCGACCCTTCTCGCCTATCCCGCCGTCGTGCTGCTCACCCGGTTCGTCTTCGGGCTGCGCAAGGCGGCGCCGGGCGGGTTCGACGCATTCGGACGCCGGATATGAGACGGTCTCCGCGCGATACCCAGGAAAGCTTCCGCACCATCAGCCGGCGCGGCCTGCTTCTCGCCGGGCTCCAGGGCGTCTTTGCCACGACGCTGGCCTTCCGGATGCGCTACCTGCAACTCGACCAGGCCGACGAGTTCCGGCTTCTTGCCGAGGAGAACTCGATCAAGATCCGCCTGATCCCGCCCGCGCGCGGGCTGATCCAGGACCGCAACGGCACCGTCGTCGCGGGCAACGAACAGAACTACCGGATCACCATCACGCCCGAAGACGCCGGCGACACCGACGACGTTCTGGGCCGTCTCGCCCGGCTGGTGCCGCTTTCGGGCGAGGATCTGGAGGGGGCGCGCAGGGAAATCGCCCGCCGTGCGCCCACCCTGCCCATCACCGTCGCCGACCGGCTGAGCTGGGACGAGTTCAGCCGCGTCGCCGTGAACGCCCCGGTCCTTCCCGGTGTCACGACCGAGGTCGGCCTGAGCCGCGCCTATCCGCTCGGCCCCGATTTCGCGCATGTCCTGGGCTATGTCGGCCCGGTGAGCGACTACGATTTGTCGAAGATCGAAGACCCCGATCCGCTCCTGCAGATCCCGCGGTTCCAGATCGGCAAGCTCGGGGTGGAAGCCAAGCTCGAGGACGCCTTGCGCGGCAAGGCCGGAACGCGGCGGATCGAGGTGAACTCGACCGGTCGCGTCATGCGCGAACTGGACCGGCGCGACGGCGACCCCGGCGCGAACGTGCGCCTGACCATCGACCACCGCTTGCAGAACTATGTGCAGGCGCGTCTCGGCGACGAAAGCGCCGCGGCCGTGGTGATCGACGTGACCACCGGCGACATCCTTGCGATCAGCTCCGCGCCGAGCTTCGACCCGAACCTCTTCGTCCGCGGCATATCGGCCGCGGATTACCAGCGCCTCACCGAAAACGACCACCGGCCGCTTGCCGACAAGTCGGTGCAGGGCGCCTACCCGCCCGGCTCGACCTTCAAGCTCGTCACCGCGCTCGCCGCCCTTGACGCCGGCGTGATCTCGCCCTCCGAGACGGTCTGGTGCCCCGGATACGTGGAGCTCGGAAAGCGCCGCTTCCATTGCTGGAAGCGCGGCGGCCACGGCCATGTCGACCTGACCCAGAGCCTCGAACAGTCCTGCGACGTCTACTACTACGAGGTCGCCCAGCGCACCGGCATCGACCGGCTTTCCGCGATGGCGCGGCGGCTTGGCATCGGCGTCAGGTTCGAGCTGCCGATGTCGGCCATCTCCGAGGGGCTCGCACCCGACAAGGAGTGGAAGTCGCGCAAATACGGCACCGAATGGCTGATCGGCGACACGCTCAACGCCGGCATCGGGCAGGGCTTCGTGCTGGCCTCGCCGCTTCAGCTTGCGGTGATGACGGCACGGGTGGCGACGGGCCGGGCGGTTGTCCCGCGGCTCCTGCGTGCCATCGGGACGCAGGAATTGCCGGTGGAGCCGCCGGCGGACCTCGGACTCGACCCCGCCTTCCTCGCCGAGGTCCGCCAGGGCATGTTCGATGTGTCCAATTCGCGGCGCGGCACGGCCTACGGGTCGCGCATCGTCGACGACGCGATGCGCATGGCGGGCAAGACCGGGACGAGCCAGGTCCGCAACATCACCGCGGCCGAACGCGCCCGCGGGGTCGTGTCGAACGACGATCTGCCGTGGGAGCGTCGCGACCACGCGCTCTTCGTCTGCTTTGCGCCCTATGAGGCGCCGCGCTATGCGGTGTCGCTCGTCATCGAGCACGGCGGCGGCGGGTCGGCCGCGGCGGCGCCGATCGCGCGCGACATCATCCTCCAGGCGCTCAGCGGCGGCTTCCCGCCGCTCACCGCCTATCCGGAAAGCCAGCGCACCCGCATCCAGTCCGAGCGCGAGAAGCTCCAGGTGCTCGAGCCGCCGCCAACCGACGGAGGGAAGTCGCGGGCATGAGCTATCTCGAATACAACGTCAAGACGGTGCCCTCGGGGCTGAGGAAGGTGCTCTACGTCAACTGGGCGCTTGTCGTGCTCCTCGCCGCCACGGCGTCGATCGGGTTCCTCATGCTCTATTCGGTCGCGGGCGGGCGGCTCGACGTCTGGGCCGAGCCGCAGATGAAGCGTTTCGCCGTCGGCATGGTGGGGATGCTCGCGATCGGATTCGTGCCGATCTGGTTCTGGCGCAACGTCTCGGCGGTGGCCTATCTCGCGGCCGTTCTCCTGCTGGTCGCGGTGGAGCTTTTCGGCGACATCGGCAAGGGCGCGCAACGATGGCTCGATCTCGGGCCGATCCGGCTCCAGCCGTCGGAACTGACGAAGGTCGCGCTGGTGATGTTCCTCGCGGCCTATTACGACTGGCTCGACATCCGCAAGGTCTCGCGGCCGCTCTGGGTGCTGATCCCTGTCGCCGTCATCCTCCTGCCGACGGCGCTCGTGCTGAAGCAGCCCGACCTCGGCACCGCGATCATGCTGCTGGCGGGCGGCGGCTTCGTGATGTTCGTGGCCGGCGTGAGCCTGTGGTATTTCGGCACCGTCGTGGCGCTTGTCGTCGCGCTGGTCTTCGCGGTCTTCGAGAGCCGCGGGACCGAATGGCAGTTGATCAAGGACTATCAGTTCAAGCGGATCGACACGTTCCTCGATCCCGGCTCCGACCCCCTCGGGGCGGGCTACAACATCACCCAGGCGCAGATCGCGCTCGGCTCGGGCGGCTGGGCGGGCAAGGGGTTCATGCAGGGCACGCAGTCGCGGCTGAACTTCCTGCCCGAAAAGCACACCGACTTCATCTTCACGACCCTGGCCGAGGAATTCGGCTTTGTCGGCGCCGTCTCGCTTCTGGCGCTCTACCTTCTCATCCTCGTCTTCTGCATCAGTTCGGCACTCGCCAACCGCGACCGCTTCTCGGCGCTTCTCATCTTCGGCATCGCGGGCACGTTCTTCCTGTTCTTCACCGTCAACATGGGCATGGTAACGGGGCTGATGCCGGTGGTGGGGGCGCCCTTGCCCCTTGTGTCCTACGGCGGGACGGCCATGATCATCCTGCTCGCCGCCTTCGGGCTGGTGCAGAGCGCCCATATCCACCGCCCGAGGTAGTGCGATGCCCGTCACCGTCCATTTCGCCGCCGGCCCCGCCGCCTGGCGGGAATATCACGACCACCTGCCGCGCGCGCTCGCCGATGCCGGGGTGCAGGCCGAGATCATCCTCGCCGCGCCCGATCCGGCGGCGGTCGACTACATCGTCTTCGCGCCGGGCGGAGAGGTTCAGGATTTCACGCCTTACGTGAACTGCAAGGCGGTGCTGAACCTCTGGGCCGGGGTGGAGCGGATCGTGGGCAACAGGACGCTGAAGCAGCCGCTCGCGCGCATGGTCGATCCGGCGATGACGGAAAGCATGGTCGAATGGGTCGTGGGCCACACCCTGCGCCACCATCTCGGGATGGACCTGCACATCCTCAACCAGGACGGCATCTGGCGGAACGAGATCACGCCGCCCATCGCGCGCGAACGGCCCGTCGGCATTCTCGGCCTCGGCGCGCTCGGCCGTGCCGCGGCCGAGGCGCTGGCGGCACTCAACTTCCCCGTCATGGGCTGGAGCCGCACGCCGAAGGACATTCCCGGCATCGACTGCCATTCCGGCGAGGCAGGCCTGGCCACGGTGCTTTCGCGCGCCGAGATCGTCGTCCTTCTGATCCCGCTCACCGCGGGGACCGAGAACCTGATGAACGCCGAGAGGCTCGCGCGCCTGCCCAGGGGCGCGGTGATCCTCAACCCCGGCCGCGGCCCGCTGATCGACGACGCGGCGCTTCTCGCCGCACTCGACCGCGGACACCTCGGACATGCCACGCTCGATGTCTTCCGCAACGAACCGCTGCCCGCGGAGCATCCGTTCTGGTCCCACCCCCGGATCACCGTCACACCCCATATCGCGGCCAGCACGCGGCCGCTGACCGCCTCGGCCGTCGTGGCCGAGAACATCCGCCGCGGCGAGGCGGCTGAGCCCTTCCTCTACCTCGTCGACCGGGCGCGGGGCTACTGACCCCGCCAGCGGAGCTTCGGCGGGCGGCCCGGGTCCATGCCCGGTCCGGCGGGCGACAGGATCTGCGCCGTCTCGGCTTCGGGCTGTGGCAGGTCGAAGGTCAGCGCATGGCGGCAAAGCCGCGCCAGCGCGGGATCGCCCACGCCAAGGAAGGTCACGTCGAGGGCGCCCGCCTCGAGGCCGGAGAACACCAGCGCCTCGGACACCGCCTTGGCAAGGGCGGCCTCCGCGCCCGCGCGCGCGCCTTCGAAGGCCAGAAGATGCCCCGTTCCGCCCCCGTCATAGGTCACGGCCACCAGATGGGCGCGCGACGCAACCCCGGACAGCCGTGCGAGCTTGGCGTCGAGCGCTGCCAGAAGCGCCTCCGGCACGCCCGCGGGCGGGCGATAGGCCGCGGGGCGCGAGGCCGCCGGTTCGGGCGCATGGCGAAGCGCCGCGGCCAGCCAGCCGAGCCCCCCGGCGGGCAGAAGGAAGGCCGAAGGCGCAACCCCGAGGTTGAGGCCAAGCCCGAGCCCCTCGCCCGCGAGCATCTCAGCCACGACGCGGCCGGGCAATGCGGCGTAGGGTGCCGGGCCTTCGGCAAAGGCCGCCAGCCGCTCCTCGCGGTCGAAGGCCAGCGCCACGCGCCCCTCCTCCAGGTCGAACAGGACCGGCTCGATCGCATCGCCCGCCGGTTCGCACACCAGAAGCAGGTAGAGTTCGGCATCGGCCAGCCGATCGTAGAAGGCGAGCCGCGCGGCATCGCTCTGGGGCGCGGCCTCCATCGCCCGATGCAGCCGGTCGAGGTCAGTTTCCATCCAGCACCTCCCTGAGCCGCGCCCGCGCCACCGGCAGAAGCTCCGCCTCGAACCAGGGATTGCGCCTCAGCCACGCGGTATTGCGCCAGGACGGGTGAGGCAAGGGAAAGACGCGCGGCGCGTGGTCGCGCCAGCGGGCGACAGTGGCGGTCACACCGTGCCTCGTGGCGTCGCGGCCGAGGTGCCAGGCCTGCGCATAACCGCCAATAAGGAACGTGACCCGAATGTCGCGCAGGCTTTCCATCACCCGCTTGCGCCAGACCTCGGCGCAGCGGCGCGGCGGCGGCAGGTCCGACCCGGTCGGGTCATATCCCGGAAAGCAGAAGGCCATCGGCACCACCGCGACGCGGCCGAGGTCGTAGAACTCCGCCTCCGTCATGCCGAGCCAGGCGCGCAGCCGGTCGCCGGAAGGATCGGCGAAGGGCCGCCCGATCTCGTGCACCCGGGCGCCCGGCGCCTGCCCCGCGACAAGCACCCGCGCGCCGGGGCGGAACCAGACGACGGGCCGCGGCGCATGGGCGGTCGCCGTCGCGGCGAATCCCTCCGCGCAGAGGCGGCAGGCGGCGATCTCGCCTGCGAGCGGTGGGGAACCGGTGGTCATGGCCCTCACTTAGGCGGCACGGACGGCGCGCGCAACGCCCGGCGGCGAGGCGCCGCGGGTTGCCCCGATTTCGCCTTTCCAGTATCGACGCGGGGCAGGACAGGCCAAAGGGGGACGGCATGTATCGGGTCTGGAACTACGTCACGACCTATTCGCTCCTCCTGATCGGCGGCGCGCTCGTCGCGCTCATCTGGGCGAACACGCATCCCGACAGCTACCACGACCTCGTGCACCGCGTGCTGATCGACAATTTCCTCATCGGCACGCTCGAACACGAAGGCGGCGGCACGACCCGCACGCTGACGCTGCATTTTCTGGTCAACGACGTGCTGATGGCCTTCTTCTTCGCGATCGCCGCCAAGGAAGTCTGGGAGGCGGTGATCCTCGAAAGCGGTTCGCTGCGCGGATCGAAGGCGGTGACGCCGCTGATCGCCACGGCGGGGGGGATGCTCGGGCCTGTCGCGGTCTATCTGGCGCTGGCGGCCGTGCTCGGCATCCTGGGCGACGTGCATCGCGGCTGGGCGATCCCCACCGCGACCGACATCGCCTTTTCCTACCTCGTCGGCCGGATGGTCTTCGGGGCGGGCCACCCGGCGGTCAGGTTCCTGCTGCTTCTGGCCATTGCCGACGACGCGGGCGGACTGATCATCCTCGCGATCTTCTATCCGACGGGCGATCTCGCGCCGCAGTGGCTTCTCCTGTCGCTCGGCGCGGCTGTCGGCGTCTTCGCGATCTTCAACTGGCTGCCGCGGCGGCTCGACCGGGGCAACCAGTTGCGCCCGAATTCCACCTGGGTGCGCAAGAAGCTGTCGTTCTGGCCCTACCTCCTCGCCGGCTGCCTCAGCTGGTTCGGCTTCCAGGAGGCAGGCATTCATCCCGCGCTCGGCCTTCTGCCGATCGTGCCGACGATCCCGCACGCGGACCGCGCCTTCGGCATCTTCGCCGAGGCCGAGGAACACCTGACCGACCTTCTGAACTGGATGGAACACCGGCTGAAATACCCCGTCGAGTTCGTCCTGTTCTTCTTCGGTCTCCTGAACGCAGGCGTCGAGTTCAGCGCGATCGGCGCGCCCACATGGCTCGTGCTGCTCGGCCTTGTCGTCGGCAAGCCGCTCGGCATTGCGCTTTTCGGCTGGTTTGCCGCCAACATCCTCGGGCTCGGCCTGCCCGAGGGCATGCGCAACACCGACCTCGTGGTCGTGGGTTGCGTCGCCGCGATCGGGTTCACCGTCGCGCTCTTCGTGGCATCGGTGGCCTTCCCCGCCGGCGCGGTGCAGGATGCGGCCAAGATGGGCGCGCTCTTCTCCTTCGGCGCGGCGCTCATCTCCATCGTCGCCGGCAAGCTCTTCGGGGTCCGGAAGGTCGAGATCGCCTGACCCGGCCCGCGCCCCGCGCCGGGGGCTTTCTCGGCGCGGGCACTTGCGCCATAATGACGCCCAAGGACCGGTGTAACGGCAAAATTAACCAGGCGGATCTATGACGGTCCGCGAGGCAGGGCGGCCTGAGGCCATCGGATGCTCGAGTTCGAGAACGTGAGCAAGTCCTTCTGGACGGGCAAGACGCGCAAGGTGATCCTTGACGGCGCCTCCTTCCGCGTGGAGCGTGGCCGGTCGCTCGGCATCCTCGCCCCCAACGGCACCGGCAAGACGACGATCGTCAACATGATGGCCGGGCTCGAGAAGCCCGATGAGGGGACGATCCGCAAGAGCTGCCGCGTGTCCTTTCCGCTGGGCTTCATGGGCGGCGTCGTGGCCAAGCATTCGGCGCGCGAGAACGCCCGCTTCATCGCCCGTCTCTACGGGCTCGACCCTGACTATGTCGAGGCCTTCAGCCGCTGGCTCTGCGGCATCGCGGAATATTTCGACATGCCCGTCGGCACCTACAGCGCGGGGATGAAGTCGCGCTTCACCTTCTCGCTGCTCCTGGCGATGGAGTTCGACATCTACCTCATCGACGAGGGGATGCCCTCGACCACGGATGTCGAGTTCAACCGCAAGGCAGGCTCCATCCTGCGTGACCGGCTGCGGACCGCAACGGTCATCGTCGTCTCGCACCAGCCGGCGACGCTCGAGAAGTTCTGCCGCTCGGCGGCCGTTCTGCGTCACGGACGGCTGCACATGTTCGACACCCTCGAAGAAGCGAAACGGATGTATGACTACGCCTCCTAAAGCCGCAAGGTTCCGCATCCGGACCGGTACCGTGCCGGCGCCAGCCAAGCCTCCGGGCCGGGCGGCCGCGTCCGACGACGGCTTCGGGGACGAACCCTTCCCGACCGCGGACCAGGACGTGCTGGGCCCCGCCCCGGAGACACCGGACGCGGAGATCGAGGCGATCCGCGCCGAGGGGCTGACGGGCCGGCAGTTGCGCACCGCGCGGCGCGTCGCGATGAAGCACGGGATCGAGGCCGCCTCGGACCACGACGCCGTCCGCCTGCTGCGGCGCAGGGGGATCGACCCGTTCCGGCCCGCGGCCGTGCTCCAGCTCATCGAGCGCAAGCCGGCGGAGGACGCCGGGACGCCGCGCCTGCCGCAGACGGTGCCGCCCCCGGGGCTGCCCGCGACGCCGCCCGACGACGCCGCCCGCGCGCGCGAGATCATGGATATCCAGCGCGACATCGTCCGCCGGCGCAGGCGCAATTTCCTCATGCTGCTTGCCCGCCTTGCCGCCTTCGTCTTCCTGCCGACGATCCTCGCCGGGTGGTATTACTACCGCGTCGCCACGCCGCTTTTCGCGACGAAGACGGAGTTCATCATCCAGCAGGCGGATGCCCAGGTGGGCGGGCTCGGCTCGATGTTCCGCGGCACGCAGTTCGCCACCTCGCAGGATTCGATCGCCGTCCAGGGCTACCTGCAATCGCGGGACGCGATGCTGCGGCTCGACCGCGACCTCGGCTTCAAGGCGCATTACGCGCAGGGCTTCATCGACCCGGTCCAGCGGCTCGATCCCGGCGCCTCGAACGAGGCCGCCTATCGGCTCTACCAGCGCAACGTCAAGATCGGCTACGACCCGACCGAGGGCCTGATCAAGATGGAGGTCATCGCCGCCGACCCGGCTGTCAGCCAGAGCTTCGCCGAGGCGCTCATCGGCTATGCCGAGGAACAGGTGGACCAGCTTTCGGCGCGGCTGCGCGAAGACCAGATGAAGGGCGCCCGCGACAGCTTCGCCGATGCCGAGGCGAAGGTGGAGGCGGCGCAGCAGAAGGTGCTCGCGCTCCAGGAGCGGCTCGGTGTGCTCGACCCGATGTCGGAATCGAACGCGGTGATGAGCCAGGTCGCCACCTTCGAGGTGGAGTTGCAGAAGAAACGGCTCGAACTGCAACAGCTTCTGGACAACGCCAGCCCGAACAAGGCCCGCGTGGAGGGCGCGAAAGGCGACATCACCAGGCTAGAGGAACTGATCCGGAACCTGCGCTCGCAGCTTACGGAAGGCACCGCCAGCACCGCCTCGCTGGCGCAGGTGTCCGGCCAGCTCCGCATCGCCGAGGCGGAGCTGGAGAACCGCCAGCTCATGCTCAGCCAGGCGCTCCAGCAGCTCGAGACGGCGCGGATCGAGGCCAACCGGCAGGTCCGCTATCTGGAAACCGCGGTGAGCCCGGTGGCGCCGGACGAGCCGACCTATCCGCGCGCCTTCGAAAACACGCTCTTGGCCTTGCTGATCTTCGGTGGCATCTACCTGATGCTGTCGCTGACCGCCTCGATCCTGCGGGAACAGGCGACCGCGTGACGGAGACCGGGATGACGCAGATGAAGGATGTGGAGATCGGCGCGCTCAGGGTCGGCAACGACCGGCCGCTGACGGTGATCGCCGGGCCCTGCCAGATCGAGAGCGAGGACCACGCGATGATGATCGCGGGCGGCATGGCCGAGGCCTGCGCCGCCGCCGGCGCCGCCTTCGTCTTCAAGGCCAGCTACGACAAGGCCAACCGCACCTCGCTGTCGGGAAGGCGCGGGGTAGGGATCGAGGCCGGGCTGAAGGTGCTGGAGACGGTGCGGGCGAAGATCGGCTGCCCGGTCCTGACCGACGTGCACGACGCCGGCCAGGCGCGCGAGGCCGCCCGCACCGTCGACGTGATCCAGATCCCCGCCTTCCTCTGCCGCCAGACCGACCTCCTGCTCGCGGCGGGCGAAACCGGGGCGGCAGTCAACATCAAGAAGGGCCAGTTCCTCGCGCCGTGGGACATGGAGAATGTCGCGGCCAAGGTCGCGAGCACCGGCAACGCCCGCATCCTCCTGACCGAGCGCGGCGTCTCCTTCGGCTACAACACGCTGGTGGCCGACATGCGGTCGCTGCCGATCATGGCGAGGACCGGCTGGCCGGTGATCATGGACGCGACCCATTCGGTGCAGCAGCCCGGCGGCCAGGGCGGCTCGTCGGGTGGCCAGCGCGAGTTCGCCCCGGCGATGGCGCGCGCCGCCGTCAGCCTCGGCATCGCCGGCGTCTTCATCGAAACCCACCAGGATCCCGACCGGGCGCCGTCCGACGGGCCGAACATGGTGCCGCTGGCCGAGATGCCGCGGCTGATCGAGGTGCTGATGGCGCTCGACCGGATCGCCAAGGCCGATCCGGTCAGGGTGTGACGGGGGAGCGGGTCTCGACAGCCTTCCGCATCCTCTCGAAGCTCATCGAGACATGCGCGCGGCGGATCAGCGCGGCGACCTCCAGATCGCCGATCCCGATGGCGCGCACGATCCCGTCGATCTCGCGGTCGAAGATCTCGACCTCGTCCTTCAGGTCGATCAGTGACGCAAAGACCGATTTCAGCCAGATACGGGTGGTGCGGAAATACAGCCGCTCGCTCATCTCGCGAAGCGGCTGGTTCGCGGTCAGCCGCATCAGCGCGACGAAGAAATCCATGTTGATCTGCGCGAAGCGCCGCGGATCGGGATCGTCGCGCAAGGTCTTCGACCGGGCGCGCAACGCGCGGAACTCGGCCACGAGCGCGAGCGACGGCGCCACCGGGTCGAGCCGCCCGATCAGCTCGGCCAGTTCGAGCCGGACGCGGTAGGTCTGCACAAGCTCCGTGAGGTCGACATCGGTGACGAAGGTGCCGACGCCGTGCACCGATTGCAGCAGCCCCTCGCTTTCCAGCCGGGCCAGCACCCGCCGAAGCGGCGTGCGGCTGGTGCCGAATTCGGCGGCGAGCGTCTCTTCGGACAACCGGGTGCCGGGCGCGTAGTCCAGAAGGCAGATGCGCCTGCGGATCTCGTCGTGCATCCGCTCGAAGCGGTCGCGGGCACTGCCGCCGGCGGCCGGCGTTTCGCAGGTCATCTTCGCCCCCTCCTCACGCCTGCGCCGGGCCGCGACGGAAACACCCGCGGGCACGGCGGCCGGCAGGGCCGCGCGACAGGCTTGCGCCACGCCGGCATTGCCCTACATGGGTCACTTAGTTGTGCACAACGAATCATCACAATCACCTGACACGGGCTATTCTTCCATGAATACGGGGGAAATTCGACAGATTTTTCTTGACATGCGCGCGCTATAGACAATGATGTGCACAACTTAAGGACTCTCGGTCCACCCGGCCCGGGGGCACACAACAAGGGAGCCAGAGATGAAGACATCACTCAGAACGATCGCCGTGGCCGCCATCACGCTCGGCACGACGGCGGTGGCGGCGGTCGCGGGGCCGCTGACGGACCGAATCGCCGCTGGCGAGACGATCCGCATCGGGTTTGCCAACGAGGTTCCCTTCGCCTATCCCGGCCCGAACGGCGAGCCCAAGGGCTTCGTCAACGCGCATACGCTCGGCGTGCTCGAGAAGATGGGATACACCAACATCGAGCCGGTCCAGACCGACTGGGGCGGGCTCATCCCCGGGCTCCAGGCGGGCCGCTTCGACATCATCACCGGCGGCATGAACATCCTGGCGTCGCGCTGCGAGAACGTCGCCTTCTCGGACCCGATGGCCAAGATCGGCGATGCCTTCATCGTCGCCGCCGGCAATCCGAAGGGCATCCAGACCTATGCCGACGTCAAGGACAAGGGCGCGGTGATGGTCACCGGCGCGGGCTATTCCAACATCGAGGCAGCCAAGGCTGCCGGCGTGGCGGAAGAGAATATCATGCAGGTGCCCGGCCCGACCGAGATTCTCGCCGCGGTGACCGCAGGCCGCGCCGATGCCGGGACGGGAACCTACTTCACCATGAAGCAGCTCGCCGACAGTTCCGGCGGCGCGGTCGAGGTGACCGACCCGAACGCCATGCCCGAGGAATCGTTCAACTGGGCCGGGATCGGCTTCCGCAAGGAGGATCAGGATTTCGTCACCGCCTTCAACGCGGCTCAGAAGGACTACCTCGGCTCTGACGCGATGATGGCCGCGGTCGCCGAATACGGCTACGGCGAGGCCTCGTTGCCGGGCGACGTGACCACCGAATGGGTCTGCGCCAACCGCTGACACCGGACAACAGGGAGAGCGGCGCGGCCGCTCCCCGCCTTCCCGCCATCGGGGGTGATCATGCCGATCTGGGATTTCATCCACACCTACGGCGGGCAGATCCTCGGCGGGACACTCGTCACCTGCGCGCAGTTCCTGCTGGCCTCGGCCGTGGCGGTCACCGTGGCGATGGTCGCGGGCCTGGGAAAGCTTTCCCGCAACCTCGCGGTGCGGGGGGCCGCGTCCGTCTACATCGAGATATTCCGCGGCACCTCGCTTCTGGTCCAGCTCTACTGGATCTTCTTCGTCCTGCCGCTCTTCGGGATCACGCTGGAAAAGTTCTGGGCCGGGTTCCTCTCGGTCGGGCTGAACGTCGGCGCCTATGGCGCCGAGCTTGTCCGGGGCGCGATCCGGTCGGTGCCCAGGGGGCAATGGGAAGCGGCCTACGCGCTGTCGATGTCGCCTGCCCGGCGGATGCGCCGCATCATCCTGCCGCAGGCGGTGCAACTGATGCTGCCGCCCTGGGGCAACCTCCTGATCGAACTGCTGAAGGGAACCGCACTCGTCTCGCTGATCTCGGTCGCCGACCTGATGTTCCAGGCCAAGCAGATCAACGCATCGACCTTCCTGTCGGCGCAGTCCTTCGGCATCGCGCTGATCGTCTACTATGTGCTCGCACGCGCCATCGTCACGCCGTTCATGCGGTGGCTGGAACGGGTCATGGCACGGAGGCTCGGGCGCGCATGACCTTCGACTGGAACTGGGACTTCACCTGGGAAATCCTGCCGCGGCTTCTGGCCGCGACCGTCAACACGCTGCTCGCGGCGGGAATCGGCTATGCCATCGCGCTCGTCCTCGGGCTTGTCCTCGCGCTGGCGCAGCGCACGCCGTCGAAGGCGGTGACGCTCGTTGTGCGCGAGTCGATCGAGTTCATCCGCTCGACGCCGCTCGTGCTCCAGATCTTCTTCGTCTTCTACGTCGGGCCCCAGTTCGGCATCCGCCTGCCGCCCTGGGTCTCGGGCATGATCGCCATCGGCCTGCACTATTCGGCCTATCTCTCCGAGGTCTACCGCGCCGGGATCGACGCCGTGCCCCGCGGCCAGTGGGAGGCCTGCCGGGCGATCAACATGTCGACCCGCGACACCTACCTGCGCATCATCATCCCGCAGGCGCTGCCGCCCTCCGTCGCCGGGATGGGCAACTATCTCGTCGGCATCTTCAAGGACACGCCGATGCTGTCGGTGATCGGGGTCACCGAACTCATGCACGCCGCCAACGCGATCGGATCGGAAAGCTACCGCTTCCTCGAACCCTACACGCTGGTCGGCGTGATCTTCCTCGCCATCTCGCTGCCCACGGCCGGAGCGGTCCGGTTGTTCGAGGGCTGGGTGCGCCGCAGACTGGGACTTTGACACATGGACATGTCCGAATATCCGCTGGAACTGCCCGAGGGCGACCGCCCGATGGTCCGCTTCATGAACGTGACCAAGAGCTACGGCAGGCTCACCGTGCTCGACCGGCTGAACCTCGACATCGCCGAGGGCGAGATGGTCTCGGTCATCGGTCCTTCCGGCTCGGGCAAGACCACCGTGCTCAGGATGCTGATGACGCTGGAGACGATCAACGGCGGCGTGATCTATCTCGACGGCAGGCCGCTGACGCATATGGCGCGCGGTGGCCGGCTGGTTCCGGCCGACGAGCGGCACCTGCGCAAGATGCGGTCCTCGATCGGCATGTGCTTCCAGCATTTCAACCTCTTCCCCCACATGACCGCGCTTCAGAACTGCATGGAGGGGCCGGTGCAGGTGCTCGGCCTGTCCAGGCAGGAGGCGCGCGAGCGGTCTGAGGAGCTTCTCCAGATGGTCGGGATGATCGACAAGAAGGACCAGCATCCCTCGCGGCTTTCCGGCGGCCAGCAGCAGCGGGTGGCGATCGCCCGGGCACTGGCGATGCGGCCGAAGGTGATGCTCTTCGACGAGGTGACCTCGGCGCTCGATCCCGAAGTGATCGGCGAGGTCACCAACGTGATCCGCAAGCTCGTCGCCGAGCACCATCTGACGATGCTGATGGTCACCCATCAGATGGGCTTCGCCCGCGACATTTCCGACCGGGTCTGCTTCTTCTTCGGCGGGAGGATCGAGGAGCAGGGGCCGCCCGACGCGCTCTTCGGCAAGCCTGAGCGCGACCGCACCCGGCAGTTCCTCTCGGCGGTCAAGGAAGCCGGCTGAGATGGGGGTCACGCTCGCCGACATCCTCGCCGCGCGCCGGCGGATCAGGGGGATTGCCGATGCCACGCCCTTCGTGCGCTCCCCCTTCATGAGCGCGAAGCTGGGGCAGGACTTCCTCCTGAAGCTCGAGATCGCCCAGCCCACCGGCGCCTTCAAGCTGCGCGGCGCGGTGAACGCGGTCCTCGGCCTGCCCGGGGACGTGCCCGGCGTCGTCTGCTGTTCGACCGGCAACCACGGCCGCGCCGTCGCCCATGCCGCGGCGCAACGGGGGATGCGGGCGGTGGTCTGCCTGTCGCATCTGGTGCCGAAGGCCAAGGTCGACGGCATAAGCGCGCTCGGCGCCGAGGTGCGCGTCGCCGGCACCAGCCAGGACGAGGCGATGGCCGAAAGCCTGAGGCTCCGCGACGCCGAGGGGCTGGTCGAGATACCGCCCTTCGACGACGCAAGGGTGATCGCGGGCCAGGGCACCGTCGCGCTCGAGATGCTGGAGGCGCGGCCCGATCTCGAGATGCTCCTGGTGCCGCTCTCCGGCGGCGGGCTCGCCGCCGGGGTGGCGGTGGCGGCGAGGGCCGTCAACCCGGGGATACGGGTCGTCGGCATCACGATGGAGCGGGGCGCGGCGATGCACGCCTCGATCCGCGCCGGCCACCCGGTGGAGGTGCCCGAGTTCCCCTCGCTCGCCGACAGCCTCGGCGGCGGCATCGGGCTTCACAACAGGCTCACCTTCGCGCTCTGCCGCGACCTTCTCGACGACATCCTGCTGGTGACCGAGGAAGAGATCCGCGACGCCATGCAGGCGCTCTACTTAGAGGACCGGATCGTGGCGGAGGGCGCCGCGGTCGTCGGGCTCGCCGCGGTGCTGGCGGGCAAGGCGCCGCGGCCGAAGGGGCCGGTCGGCACCATCGTCACCGGCCGCAACCCCGACATGGCCGTGTTCACCAGGCTTGTCGCCGGCGGGGACGTGACGCTCGGCGATCTCACCGTGAAGGGAAAGACCCATGCCGCATGACATCCAGATCGTCACCGAGGCGGAGCTGCGCCGGCTCGTCACGCTCGACCTCACCGTCATCGACGTGATCGAGCGCGCCTTCGCGGCGCTGGCGAGGGGCGGCGTGGTGATGCCGCCGATCCTGTCGATGGACCTGCCCGGGGCGAACGGCGAGGTCGACGTCAAGACCGCCTATATCCCCGGCTTCGACGGTTTCGCGATCAAGGTCTCCCCGGGGTTCTTCGACAACCCCAAGCGCGGCCTGCCGAGCCTCAACGGGCTGATGATCCTGTTTTCCGCCACCACCGGGCTGGTGCAGTCGGTGTTCCTCGACAACGGCTATCTGACCGACATCCGCACCGCCGCCGCCGGCGCGGTGGCGGCCCGCCACCTCGCGCCCGAGCGGGTGGAGACCGCCGGCGTGATCGGCACCGGGGTGCAGGCGCGGCTTCAGATGCAGGCGGCGCATCTGGTCCGGCCCTTCGCCCGCGTCCTCGTCCACGGCCGCGACATGGAGAAGGCCCGCGCCTGCGCCGCCGACCTCGCCGCGACGCTCGGCATCGCCGCCGAGGCGGTGGCCGATCCCGCCAAGCTGGTGGCCGAAAGCCAGCTCGTCGTCACCACGACGCCCGCGCGCGCGCCGGTCCTGAAGGCCGACTGGCTCCACCCCGGGCTGCATGTCACCGCGATGGGCTCCGACCAGGAGGGCAAGAACGAGATCGACCCGGCGGCGCTCATCCGTGCCGACGCCTATGTCTGCGACCGGGTGAGCCAGTGCGAACGGCAGGGCGAGCTGCGCGCGGCCCTGGCGGCGGGGCTCTGGACGAAAGGCACACCGGCCGAGCTTGGCGAGGTGATCGCGGGCACGCGGCCCGGCCGGCGCACGCCCGACGACATCACCCTCTGCGACCTGACCGGGACCGGCGTGCAGGACACCGCCATCGCCACCCATGTCCGCGCCCGCTTCGGCACCGCCGGCACGCTCGTCCGGGCCTGAGCGATGTTCCGCAATCCCTTCTCGGACGGGGAACTCGCGCGCCGCGTCGCCGCGGTGCGCGAGGCGATGGCCGCAGGGGCGATCGACACCGCGGTGTTCTCCGCCCCCGAAAGCGTCTTCTACCTCACCGGGCTCGACCACTGGGGCTATTTCGCGCCGCACCACCTGATCGTGCCGCAGACGGGGGAGATGGTGCTGGTCACCCGGGCGATGGAACGGGTGACGATCGCCAACCAGGTCCGCAACGCCCGCTTCTCCGGCCATTCCGACAGCGTGACGGCGGCGAGCCACCTGGCCCGCGAACTCGGGCCCCTCGCCGGCGCCCGGATCGGGCTGGAGGCGCAGACCTCCGGCCTCACCTTCGCGGCCGGGCGGGAGTTGGCCGCAGCGCTTGGCGCGGATCGCTGGGCGGACGTTTCCGACCTGACGGCCGGCCTCAGGCAGGTGAAGTCGGCCGAGGAACAGGTGCTGATGCGGGCGGCGGCGCGAGCCTCCGACGCGGGCACGGCGGCCGCCATCGCCGCGATCGGCGACGGCGCGCCCGAGGCGGAGGTGGCCGCCGAATGCACCGCGGCGATGATCCGCGCCGGATCGAACCCGCCGGGCTTCGGCCCCTTCCTCCGCCCCGGCGAGCGCATCGCCGAGGAGCACACGACCTGGGGCGACGGCCGCTACCGGGCCGGCGGCCGGGTGATGCTGGAGCTTGCCGGCTGCGTCTGCCGCTACCACGCGCCGATGGGCCGGCTGATCCACCTCGGCCATATCCGCGACGAGGATGCCGCGATGGCCGAGGTGGCGAAGCGCGCCTTCGGCGCGGCGCTCGCCGGCCTCCGCCCCGGCCGGCGGGCGCGCGAGGTCTATGCCGACTGGCAGGCGGTGGTGGACGCGGCGGGGATGCCGCACTACCGCCGCCACCATTGCGGCTATCTCGTCGGCATCGGCTTTCCGCCCTCGTGGACCGGCGGCAACACCGTCACCGGCCTGCGCCACGACAGCGATCTGGAACTTCGCGAGGGGATGTGCTTCCACCTGCTTTCCTGGTTCACCGAGACCGGCCGGGGCGACTTCTTCGTGTCGAACACGGCTCTGCTCGGCCCCGGCGGGCCGGAGCTGCTGACCACGGCGCCGATGGGGCCGACGGTGGTGTGACGGATGAGACTCGACCAGCGCGACATCGCCATCCTGCGCGTCCTTGCGGCCGAGGGGCGGATCTCCAAGACCGACCTCGCCGACCGCGTGGGCCTTTCCGCCACGCCCTGCTGGGAACGGTTGCGAAGGCTCGAGAAGGCCGGGCTGATCGAGGGCTACCGGGCCGAGATCGCACTCAGGAAGCTCGGCCCCCATGTCACCGTCTTCGTCGCGGCAGAGCTTGCCGACCACACCGCCGCCCGCTTCCGCGCCTTCGAGGAGGCGATGGGGCGCTATGACGAGGTGGTGGCGTGCTGGGCGCTCGGCGGCGGGTTCGACTATCTCTTGCAGATCGTCACCCGCGACATCGACGCCTACCAGCGGCTGATCGACGCGATGCTGGACGCCCGCATCGGGCTCGCCCGCTACTTCACCTATGTCGTGACCAAGCCGGTCAAGGGCCCTGCCCCGCCACCCTTCGAGGCGCTGCTGGGGCCGGACTGATCCGGACTGCCTGCGCGCCCGCCGGCAGAGGAATCCTCTGCGCCGCGGTCTGCATTCGGTCACATCCTCTGCCCCGGCGGGGGCAGGATGGATGCAGGCGAGGCGGAGGAACGGCATGGGATCGACGGCACTCACGGCACGGGCAGAGATCGCGGACAAGCGGCTGGTGCGCGGGTTCTCCTACATCGGCGGCAAATGGACGGCGGCGGCATCGGGACAGACCTTCCCGGTGACCGACCCGGCGACGGGCGGGACGATCGGCGCGGTCGCCTCGCTGTCGGGCGAGGACGGCTTGCGCGCGGTGGACGCGGCCGAGGCCGCCTTCCCCGTCTGGGCCGGGCGGCTGCCGCAGGAGCGCGCCGCCCTTCTCCGCCGCTGGTTCGAGGCGATCACCGCCAGCCGCGAGGATCTTGCCCGGATCATGGTGCTGGAACAGGGCAAGCCGCTGTCGGAGGCGCGGGGCGAGATCGACTATGCCGCGGCCTTCGTGGAGTTCTACGCCGAGGAGGCGAAGCGCCCGAACATCGAGGGCGTCACCAGCCACCTGCCCGATGCCGAGATGGAGCTGTGGCGGGAGCCGGTCGGCGTCGCCGCGCTGGTCACGCCCTGGAACTTCCCCGCGGCGATGCTGACGCGGAAGGCCGCGGCGGCGCTCGCCGCGGGCTGCACCGTGGTCTGCCATCCCTCCGCCGAGACCCCCTTCTCGGCGCTGGCGCTGGCAGAGCTTGCCGAACGCGCGGGGCTGCCCGCCGGCGTCTTCAACGTGGTGACCGGCCATGCCCCGACCATCGTCGAGCCCTGGACGCAGGACATCCGGGTCCGCGCGCTTTCCTTCACCGGCTCGACCGAGGTCGGCCGGCTGCTCTACCGGCAATGCGCCGATACCGTGAAGCGGCTGGTGATGGAGCTTGGCGGCCACGCGCCGGTGCTGGTCTTTGCCGACGCCGATCTCGACCGGGCGGTGGCCGAGACGGTGAAGGCGAAATTCGCCACCTCCGGGCAGGACTGCCTCGGCGCCAACCGCATCCTCGTCGAACGCCCCGTCTACGACGCCTTCTGCGCCCGGTTCACCGCGGCCACGCAGGCGCTGACCGTGGGCCCGGGGCTCGAGGACCGCGACCTCGGTCCGCTGATGAACGAGGCGGCAGTGCGCAAGCAGGAGGCGCATGTCGCCGATGCGCTGGCGAAGGGGGCGCGGCTCGCCTGCGGCGGCGCCCGCCTGCCGCTCGGCCCGCTCTTCTTCGCGCCGACGGTGCTGACCGACGTGCCCGCCGGGGCCGCGATCCTGCGGGAGGAGACCTTCGGGCCCATCGCCGCGATCCTGCCCTTCGACACCGAGGAGGAGGCGCTTTCCCGCGCCAACGACAGCGAATACGGGCTCGTCGCCTACCTTCACACCGATGACCCGCGCCGCATCTACCGGCTTTCGCGCGCGCTGCAATACGGCATGGTCGCGGTCAACCGCACCAAGGTCACCGGCGCGCCGATCCCCTTCGGCGGCCGCAAGCAGTCCGGCCTCGGCCGCGAGGGGTCGCGGCTCGGCATGGAGGAATTCACCGAAATCAAATATGTCTGCCGCGACTGGCAGTGAGCAAGGAGTGCGCGATGCTGAGGAACGACCAGCTTGACCAGTGGGACCGGGAGAACTTCTTCCACCCCTCGACCCATCTTGCCCAGCACGCCCGCGGCGAAAGCCCGAGCCGTGTGATCCGCACCGCCTCGGGCGTCCATATCGAGGACCGCGACGGCCGCCGCCTGCTCGATGCCTTCGCCGGGCTCTACTGCGTCAACGCCGGCTACGGCCGGCAGGAGATCGCCGAGGCGATCGCCGCGCAGGCGCGGGAGCTGGCCTATTACCACGCCTATGCCGGCCACGGGACCGAGGCCTCGATCACACTGGCGAAGATGATCCTCGACCGGGCGCCCGCCAACATGTCGAAGGTCTATTTCGGTCTCGGCGGCTCGGACGCCAACGAGACCAACGTCAAGCTCGTGTGGTATTACAACAACGTGCTCGGCCGGCCGGAGAAGAAGAAGATCATCTCGCGCTGGCGGGGCTACCACGGCTCGGGCCTGATGACCGGCTCGCTGACCGGGCTCGAGCTTTTCCATCGGAAGTTCGACCTGCCGCTTGCGCAGGTGATCCATACCGAGGCGCCCTATTACTACCGGCGCAGCGACCTTGGCCAGTCCGAGGCGGAGTTCACCGCCCATTGCGCGGCCGAGTTGGAGGCGCTGATCGAGCGCGAGGGTGCGGACACGATCGCGGCCTTCATCGGCGAGCCGGTGCTTGGCACCGGCGGCATCGTGCCGCCGCCCGCGGGCTACTGGGAGGCGATCCAGAAGGTGCTGCGGCGTCACGACATCCTCATGATCGCCGACGAGGTGGTGACCGGCTTCGGCCGGCTCGGCAGCATGTTCGGCTCCGCCCACTACGGCATCGAGGCCGACATCATCACCATCGCCAAGGGCCTGACCTCGGCCTACGCGCCGCTCTCGGGCTCGATCATCTCCGACCGGGTCTGGCAGGTGCTGGAGCGGGGGACCGACGAGAATGGCGCCATCGGCCACGGCTGGACCTATTCGGCCCATCCGATCGGCGCGGCCGCAGGCGTGGCGAACCTCAGGCTCATCGACGACCTCGGGCTGGTGCGCAACGCCGGCGAGACCGGCGCCTACCTGACCCGGGCGATGCGCGACGCGCTCGGCGAGCATCCGAACGTCGGCGAGATCCGCGGCGCGGGGATGCTGGCGGCGGTGGAACTGGTCGAGGACCGGGACGCGCGGCGCTTCTTCGACCCCGCGCGCAAGGTCGGCATCCAGATCGCCGCGGCGATGCTCGCCGACAGCGGCGTCATTGCCCGCGCCATGCCGCAGGGCGACATCATCGGCTTCGCGCCGCCGCTCTGCCTCACCCGCGCCGAGGCCGACACGATCGTCGCCGCGACCCGGAACGCCGTGAAGAAGATACTCGGCTGAGGCGGCGGCCATGAACCCACAGCGGCGCGATGCCGGCGGCGGGCCGGATCGCGCCCGCCGCCCGCGCCGCCTTTCCGGCACAGCCCCGTCACGCCCAGATGTCACCCATCGTGTAGCCGTTCGGCAGCGGATCGTCGTGATCCAGCACCAGCGTGTTGATCCCGAAGATCCAGCTTGTGCCGCTGATCGTCGGCACCACGGCAGCCCTGCCGCCGATCCGCACCTCCTCGACCAGCCGCCCGGTGAAGACCGTGTCCAGGATGCCCTGGTGCCGGAAATCGCGGTCGAGCGGCAATTCGCCCTTCGCATTCAGCACCGCCATCTTCGCACAGGTGCCGGTGCCGCAGGGGCAGCGGTCGATCGCGCCGGTCCAGGTCGACGGATCGTCCCAAGAGAGCGGGCCAGTGGCCATCGTCACGGCATTCTTCCAGTCGGCCTTCGGGTCGTCCGTCGGCCCCGAAAGCTGCGATATGGTGATCCCGACGCCGGGGTAATCCGGATGCGCCACGGGAAGCTGTTCGTGCGCCGCCTGCCGGATCATCGCCGAGATGCGGGCGATCTCGCGCCCGTGTTCCGGCTTCAGTTCCAGCCCTTTGAACTGGCGCACGTCGGCGATGACGTAGAACATGCCCCCCCAGCCGACGTCGACCGTGACCTTGCCCAGATGCGGCACGTCGATCACCGCGTCGATATGCGCGGCGAAGGCGGGCACGTTGCGGAACGTCACCGACCTGACCTTGCCGTTCGCGCAGTCCGCCCGCACCCGGATCAGCCCGGCGGGGGCTTCCAGCGTCAGCTCCGTCACCGGCTCCTTCATCGGCAGGATGCCCATTTCCAGAAGCACCGTCACGACCGAGATCGTGTTGCCGCCCGACATCACCGGGTATTCCACCTGTTCCATGATGATGTAGCCCGCATCCGCTTCGGGATGCGACGGCGGGACCAGAAGGTTGCAGCAATGCGCCGGATAGCCGCGCGGTTCGCGCAGCACCAGTTGGCGGAGCTGGTCGTCGTTGGCCTCGAGCCAGCGCATCTTCTCCAGAACCGTATTGCCCGGAATATGCGGCACGCCACCGGTGATCACCCGCATCGGGATGCCGGAATGCGTGTCGATAGCCTGAATTGTGCGCTTGAAGCCCATGCCCTCGCTCCCTGTCCCGACCGTTCCCTGCGGTATCGGGCAAGGGAAGCTTCCCGCGCAAACGAGATTTCTCCCGCGCGGCACATTAGCTGGACTAATGGTTGCGCAAGTCCCGCAGCAGATGTTCGGCGAACCGGGCCACGAGCGGGCGTTGCCGCGCCGCCGGGTTGATCCTCATGAAATTGGACCGCCCCGAGGTGATCCGCGCCGGATGGGCGAAGACGAGCGCGCCGCTCGCGATATGCCCGCGCACGAGGTTGCCGATGCCGAGCATGACGCCTTCGCCCGCCGCCGCGGCCTCGGTCAGAAGCGTGACCTTGTTCGTGGCAAGGCTGGAAGCGGCCTTTCGGTAAGGCACGCCCTGCGCGCGGAACCATTCCTCCCAGCCGAGGGGGTGCCACTGGATCGCCCCCGCGCTCCAATGCCGTTCATGCAGATGCAGAAGGTTCGTCCGCGCCAGGCCTTCCGCATCCGGGAAAGGCCCGTGCGCCGCCAGAAAGGCCGGGGAACAGACCGGTTGGGCGACCTCGGGATACATAAGGTGCAACTCGTCGCCGAGATCGAATCGCTCGTTTCCGCAAAGAAGCGCGATATCCACCTCGGCGTGCCGGCTCAGCGCGGCATCCTCGTCGGACGCGAGAACGGTGAAGCAGGCCGCGGGATGGGTTTCGCGAAAGCTGTCGATGAGGGGCTTCAGCCAATAGGCCGCCAGCGCGTCGGTGGCCGAGATGGTCACGCTCGGCGGGCCTGCCTCGGGCCGCAGGAGACCCACGCCTGCGCCGATCCTGTCGAGCCCTGCCGAGACGGCGGCAAAGAGGTCGCTGCCGGCCGAGGTCAGGTCCAGCGCATTGTGCCTGCGGACGAAAAGCTCGATCCCGAGCGCTCGTTCCAGAAGCCTTATCTGCTGGCTGACCGCCCCCTGGGTGATGTTCAGCTCCCGCGCGGCAAGCGTGAAACTGAGGTGTTTCGCGGCCACCTCGAAGGTGGCAAGCGCGCCCAGGGACGGGAGATACCGGCGATGGATGGGTTTCACGCGGACCCCGTGAGGATGGCGGATGGTTCGCCCGGACCATAGCAGTTGCGCTGCAATAGGCCAGCTATCCGAAGGGTCGGCCCGCAATGCCTCGCCGACCTGACCGAGATTGCGCCCCCTCCCCCCCGGCATGGCCGCCGCCGCTGCACGACACACCGCCGTTGCCGGGTCCGGTTTCCGGCCCCGGTCAGAGCGGTTCAGCCTCCGGCCGGAGCCGTTCTGCCTGGAGGCGGCCCGGTCGACGATCCTGGCCCAGATGATGGAGCCCGCCGGCCGGCGAGCGGCGCCGGGACCTCTGGCCGGTTCCGGTTGGGGTCGCTGCGGATTTTCGGTCGCATCGGGATGCCTGCCGGGGGCCGTGCCGGGAGCCGGCGCTTCTGCGCGGCACCGTGGGGCGCCGCCGGGG
>JBDHSQ010000005.1:0-68509 GCA_039808285.1 Paracoccaceae bacterium | reverse complement strand
CGGCGCATCTCGACGTGCTGATGGAGCGGGGCGCATGAACGACATCGAAGGCCTGAGCTTCGAGGAGGCGATGAGGAAGCTGGAATCGGTCGTGCGCGACCTCGAATCCGGCAATGTCGAGCTGGAGAAGTCGATCGCGCTCTACGAGGAAGGCGCGCGGCTCAAGGCGCATTGCGAGAGGAAGCTGAAGGAAGCCGAGGAAAAAGTGGCGAAGATCACCCTCGGGCCCGACGG
This sequence comes from Paracoccaceae bacterium, assembly GCA_039808285.1. Classification (GTDB taxonomy): domain Bacteria; phylum Pseudomonadota; class Alphaproteobacteria; order Rhodobacterales; family Rhodobacteraceae; genus Albidovulum. The sequence goes on along the minus strand of JBDHSQ010000005.1, from coordinate 68,275 downwards.
CGCGCCCACCGGCACGGCCCCGGCCGAAGGTCTCTGAGTGTTCGCCGAACGGTTGCAGGCGGCGCAGCGGGGCGTCCAGGACGCGCTCGACGCCGCGCTCGCGGGTCGGGCGGAAGTGCCCGTCGTCCACGCCATGCGCTACGCCTCCCGGGGCGGCAAGCGGCTCCGCGCCTTCCTCGTGCTCGAAAGCGCCGCGCTCCACGGCATCCCGGCCCCGCGCGCCATGCCCGCCGCCGCGGCGGTGGAGGCGCTCCATGCCTATTCGCTCGTCCATGACGACCTGCCCTGCATGGACGACGACGATCTTCGCCGCGGCCTGCCCACCGTGCATGTCCGGTGGGACGAGGCAACGGCGGTTCTCGCGGGCGACGCGCTCCAGACGCTTGCGTTCGAACTTCTGGCCGACCCCGTCCTCGGCCCGGCCGAGGGCCGCGTCGCCCTTGTCCGCGCGCTGGCCCGCGCCTCCGGCACCGACGGCATGGTGCTTGGCCAGGCGCTCGACATCGCCGCCGAAACCGCGCCCCGGCCCCTGACGCTGGCCGAGATCACCGCGCTCCAGGCGGGCAAGACCGGCGCGCTCATCACATTCTCCGCCACCGCCGGCGCCCTTCTCGCCGGCACCGATCCCGCGCCGCTCGCGGCCTATGCAGGGGCCCTCGGCCTCGCCTTCCAGATCGCCGACGACATCCTCGACGTCGAGGGCGACGCCTCCAAGGCGGGCAAGAAGCTCGGCAAGGATGCCGCCGCGGGAAAGGCCACCTTCGTCTCGCATCTCGGTCTCGACGGCGCAAAACGTCGCGCCAGGGCGCTGATCGATGAGGCGGAGGCCGCGCTTTTGCCCTATGGTGATGCGGCAGACTGCTTGAGAGAGGCCGCGCGTTTCGTTATTGCCCGCGAGAACTGATCCCGCGCCAGCAAACGCGCGCCCGCGCCCCGGGAGGGCGAATGACCGACCGACCGATCACCCCGACGCTCGACCGCGTGAAGACGCCCGCCGACATGAAGGCGCTGTCGGACCGCGAACTGCGGATGCTCGCCGACGAGTTGCGGGCCGAGACGATCAGCGCGGTGTCGGTCACCGGCGGCCACCTCGGCGCTGGGCTCGGCGTGGTGGAGCTGACCGTGGCGCTCCACGCCGTCTTCGACGCGCCGCGTGACAAGATCATCTGGGACGTCGGCCACCAGTGCTATCCGCACAAGATCCTGACCGGCCGGCGCGACCGTATCCGCACGCTGCGCCAGAAGGGCGGGCTTTCGGGCTTCACCCGCCGGTCGGAAAGCCCCTATGACCCGTTCGGCGCGGCGCATTCCTCCACCTCGATCTCGGCGGCGCTGGGCTTCGCCGCCGCGCGCGACCTCGGCGGCGAGGCTGGCGATGCGGTGGCGGTGATCGGCGACGGGGCGATGAGCGCGGGCATGGCCTTCGAGGCTCTGAACAACGCGGGCCACCTGAAGAAGCGGCTCTTCGTCATCCTCAACGACAACGAGATGTCGATCGCGCCGCCGGTCGGCGCGCTTTCGGCCTATCTCTCCCGCCTCTATGCCGGCGCCCCCTACCAGGATCTCAAGGCCGCCGCCAAGGGCGCGATCAGCCTCCTGCCGCCGCCCTTCCAGGAAGGCGCGCGTCGGGCCAAGGAAATCCTCAAGGGCATGGCCGTGGGCGGCACCCTCTTCGAGGAACTGGGCTTCACCTATGTCGGCCCGATCGACGGGCACGACCTCGACCAGCTTCTTCCCGTCCTGCGCACGGCGAAGGCGCGGGCCACCGGGCCGATCCTGATCCATGTCCTGACCCGGAAGGGCAAGGGCTTCGCGCCGGCCGAACGCGCCGCCGACCGCGGCCACGCCACGGCCAAGTTCGACCCGGTCACCGGCGAGCAGAAGAAGGCGCCATCGAACGCCCCCGCCTACACCCGGGTCTTCGCCGAAAGCCTGATCCGCGAGGCGGAGGCGGACGACCGGATCGCCGCCGTCACCGCCGCGATGCCCGACGGCACCGGGCTCAACCTCTTCGCCGAACGCTTTCCCCGGCGATGCTTCGACGTCGGCATCGCCGAACAGCACGCCGTGACCTTCTCGGCGGGCCTTGCGGCCGGCGGGATGAAACCCTTCTGCGCGCTCTACTCCACCTTCCTGCAACGCGGCTACGACCAGGTGGTGCACGATGTGGCGATCCAGCGGCTGCCGGTCCGCTTCGCGATCGACCGCGCCGGGCTGGTCGGTGCCGATGGCGCCACCCACGCCGGCGCCTTCGACGTGGCCTTCCTCGCCAACCTGCCCGGCATGGTGGTCATGGCCGCGGCCGACGAGGCGGAACTGGTCCACATGGTCGCCACCGCCGCCGCGCTCGACGACCGACCCTCCGCCTTCCGCTATCCGCGCGGCGAAGGTGCGGGCGTCGACATGCCCGAACGCGGCCGCCCGCTCGAGATCGGCCGCGGCCGCGTCGTCGTCGAAGGCGGGCGTGTGGCGATCCTCTCCTTCGGCACGCGGCTTTCCGAAGTGCTGAAGGCGCGCGAAAGCCTCGCCCAGCGCGGCCTCGCCCCGACGGTGGCCGACGCCCGCTTCGCCAAGCCGCTCGACCGCGACCTGGTCCTGCGGCTTGCCCGCGACCACGAGGCGCTGATCACCGTCGAGGAAGGCGCCATCGGCGGCTTCGGCAGCCATGTCGCGCAGTGTCTCGCCGAGGAGGGCATCTTCGACCGCGGGCTGAAGTTCCGCTCGATGGTGCTCCCCGACAGCTTCATCGACCAGGCGAGCCCGGAGGACATGTATGCCACCGCCGGCATGAACGCGCCCCAGATCGAGGCGAAGGTGCTCGCGGTTCTCGGCGTCGCGCGGCTCGGCGAGCGACGGGCCTGATCAGGCCGTCCGCCCCCGCTCGATGCGGGCGTATTCGCGCACCTTGGTGCCGTCGTCGCGGGCGGCAGCGCGTTCGTGCAGCGCGCGCGTCGCGGGATGGCTTCCCTCCTCGCCCTGGGCTCTCTCGATCTCGACGAAGCGCCTCAGGCGGCTTCCCTCGGAACTCGGGCGGCGGTCAGCAGCAGGCCGGCTCATGTTCTCCTCCTCCGGTTCGCGCGCTCCCCGCGGGGCGGGCGACAGCGTCAGGATGGGCCCGAATCGCCCGGCAGACCAAGCCCGAACTCGCCCCCGACGCGAATGAGGCCGTAATCCGCCAGCCGCCGCACCGCCCAGCGCGCCGCATCGGCCACGGCGGCATCGGGATCATCGCAGAGCGCGGCCGCCACCGCGCCAAGCCGCGCGTCGCCGGAATTGCCGATGGCATAGAGGACATTGCGCACAAAGCGGTCGCGCCCGATCCGCTTGACCGGGGAGCCGGAGAACCGTTCCCGGAAGGCCGCATCGTCCAGCGCCGCCAGTTCCGCGAGCGGCGGCGCGCCGACCCGCGCCGCATAGCCGGTCTCGCGCGCGGCCCGGGCGAACTTGTTCCACGGACAGACGGCGAGGCAGTCGTCGCAGCCGTAGACCCGGTTTCCCAGAAGCGGCCTCAGCGCCTCGTCCACCGGCCCGCGATGCTCGATCGTCAGGTAGGAGATGCAGCGCCGCGCGTCGATCTGGTAGGGCGCAGGGAAGGCCTGTGTCGGGCAGATGTCGAGACAGGCGCGGCACGATCCGCAATGGTCCGCCCCGGCCGCGTCCTTCGGCAGGTCGAGCGTGGTGAAGATCGCGCCGAGGAAGAACCAGCCTCCCAGGTCGCGGCTCACCAGATTGGTGTGCCGGCCCTGCCAGCCGAGCCCGGCGGCCTCGGCCAAGGGCTTCTCCATCACCGGCGCGGTGTCGACGAAAACCTTGATTTCCGCCGGAACAGGGTCTTTTCCCGCCGCCTCGATCAACCAGCGGCCCAGCCGCTTCAGCCGCTTCTTCACCAGGTCGTGGTAGTCCTTTCCCTGGGCGTAGCAGGAGACCGCCGCCCGGTCGCGCGCCGCCAGCACCGCCAGCGGATCGTGCGCCGGCGTGTAGGCCTCGGCCAGCATGATCACGGTGCGCGCCTCGGGCCAGAGCGCCGCGGGATCGCCCCGCCATTCCATGCGCTCCGCCATCCAGCCCATCTGCCCGTGCCGCCCCGCTGCCACATAGGCCGCCAGCCGCCCCGCGGCCTGCGGGATCGCATCGGGCGCGCAGAAGCCGACGGCGGAAAACCCCTCGTCCCGCGCCCGCTCGGCGATCAGCGCTCTCAGGGCGGGCCTGTCCATGCGCCTCCTCCCTTTCTGTCCCGAAATACTCCGGGGGTCCGGGGGCGGCGCCCCCGGGCGGCCGGGGTCAGAAATCCAGATCGGCGTAATGCGCCGGCGGCGGGAAGCCCGGCACCTGATCGGCCAGAAGCGACCGGAACGAGGGCCGCGACTTGATCTTCGCATACCAGTCCCGGACGTTCCGGCTGCGGTTCCAGTCGACGTCCGAGATGTAGTCGAGGCTCGACAGATGCGCGGCCGCCGCGAAATCGGCCAACGTCATCTCGTTGCCCGCCAGCCAGCGGCGGCTTTCCAGAAGCCAGCTCATGTAGTCGAGGTGATACTTGATCTTGCTGGAGCCGGACTTGACGTTCTTCGAATCCGGATAGCCGAGCTTCATCACCTTCTTGTTGACCCGCTCGTAGAGAAGCTTCGAGGTCACTTCCTCGTGGAACTTGTCGTCGAACCAGGCGCAGAGCCGGCGCACCTCGTAGCGGCTGTCGGCATCCTTCGGCATCAGCCGCGGTTCCGGCACGGTTTCCTCCAGATATTCGCAGATCGCCTGGCTTTCCGACATCGTCCGCCCGTTCAGCCGGATCACCGGGATCTTGCCGCCGGGATTGCGGCGCAGGAATTCGGTCCCCTGTTCCCAGTAGCGCTCCTCCACGAGTTCCACCTCGATCCGCTTCTCCGCCAGCGTCAGGCGCACCTTGCGGCAGAAGGGCGAGAGGGGAATGTGGTAGAGACGGGTCATGGCGGGGGCGCTCGTGTCGCGGATGCGGCCCCGTGATACCGGCCGCGCCCGCGGGGATCAATCCTCGAAACAGGCCGCCCGCCCGTCGGCGCGGATCGTCGCCGCACCGTCGGCGATCACCGCGGCGCGGGCGCGCAGGAAACCCGATGGCCGGGCCGGGTTGCGGCCCTTGGGATCGGGCAGCGCCGCGGCGATCAGCGCCGCCTGCCGGGGCCCGAGATCGGCGGCCGGCCGGCCGAAATATTGCTCTGCCGCGGCCTCGACTCCGAACAGGCCCTTCCCGGTCTCGGCCACGTTCAGATAGACCTCGATGATCCGGCGCTTGGTCCAGACCAGTTCCACGACCGGCGTCATCACCGCCTCGAGCGCCTTCCTGGGCCAGCTTCGCCCCTGCCAGAGAAAGACGTTCTTGACCACCTGCTGGGTGATGGTCGAGGCGCCGCGCCCCGCCCCCTCGTCGAGCGCGGCGCGGATCGCTGCCATGTCGAAGCCCCAGTGCAGGCAGAAATTCGCGTCCTCCGCCGCCACGACCGACAACGCCACCTCCGGCGCCATGTCCCCGAGCGCGACCCAGTCCCGGCTCACGCCGCCCTGCCGCCAGCCTTCGGCCAGCATGTAGGGCGTCACGACCGGGTTCACGACGGTGAAGAGCAGGACGAAGAACAGCCAGAGGCCGGCGACCGCCGCCAACCCGCGCCCCGCCCATCGCAGGATGTCGCGCAAGGTGAAGCCCCGGCGCCGCGCCGCGGGCTTGCGCCTTGATTTCGCTCCCGGTGTCCTGCCCTTCGCCATCGGCCGAGATCAACCATGCCCCGCCCCTCGCGGTCAAGGCCCGCCGGCCGCCGCGGGACCGGGCGGGAACCTTTCCGGCGCCCGCCGGTTCTGACCGGTCGAAGGCCCGTTCCGCCCGCCCGATGAAGGAGTCCGCCATGACCACCCGATCCGCCGCTCGCGACCCCGCGCGCCCCGCCGACCCCTTGCCGGACGTGGCCGCCGGCCCGCGGCTCTCGCGCCGGACGCTGCTTGTCGGCACCGCCGGGCTGACCGTCGGCGCGCTGGCCGCCGGGTCGGCGCGGGCGCAGCACGACATGGTGGCCGACGCAACCCGCCCCACCGGCATGACCAGCGGCATCGGCAGCCTGTCGAACCGGGCCTATCCGGTGCCGCTCGAGGGGCAGAACGACATCGCCCATGACCCGGCCGACCTGCCGGGACCGCTGATGCGCGAAGCGCCCGCCACCGTGCGGGTGGAGCTGGAGACGGTGGAGCTGGAGGCGCGGCTCGACAACCGTGCCTCCTACCGGTTCTGGACCTTCAACGGTTCGGTCCCCGGCCCTTTCCTCCGGGCGCGGGTGGGCGACACGATCGAACTGCACCTGTCCAACCGGGACGATAGCTGGATGATGCACAACATCGACCTGCACGCGGTGACCGGGCCGGGCGGCGGCGCCGAGGCGACCAACTGCGCGCCGGGGGAATCGGCCGGCTTCCGCGCCCGCGCGCTCAAGCCCGGGCTCTTCGTCTATCATTGCGCGGTGCCGCCGGTGGCGCTGCACATGTCGTCGGGCAAGTATGGAATGATCCTGATCGAACCGGATGAGGGTCTGCCGCCGGTGGACCGCGAGTTCTACGTCATGCAGGGAGAGGTCTACACCGCCGAAAGCTTCGGCACCGAGGGGCTCCTGACCGAGGATTTCGACAAGCTGATGAACGAGCGGCCGGAATATTTCGTCTTCAACGGCCATGTCGCGGCGCTGACCGAGCATTATCCGATGCAGGCCAGGGTCGGCGAGACGGTGCGCATCTTCTTCGGCGTCGGCGGGCCGAACCATGTCAGCTCGGTCCACCTGATCGGCAGCATCTTCGAGCGGGTCTACCTCAACGGCGATGTCGTCAGCCCGCCGCAGCAGTCGGTGCAGACGGTGGTCGTGCCCGCCGGCGGCGCGGCGATCCTCGAGGCCAAGTTCGACGTGCCGGGCCGCTTCGTCCTCGTCGACCACGCGCTGAGCCGGGTCGAGCGTGGCCTTGCCGCCTACATCGAGGTCACCGGGCCGGAGAACCCGGACATCTTCGCGCCGCTGGTCTGATCGCCTACTGCGCCGGAACCGCCTCGGCATCCGCGCTCAAGGGATGGGGCAGGTGGATCAGCATCTCCTTCGGGCAGGCCTGGATGAAGTTTCCCCGTTCCGCCGCCCAGTGCTGGAGGATGCGTTTCGCCTTCAGGCTCCCGGTCTCGGCCGCATGGCGTTCGACCAGACCCTTCAGCTCCGCCTCCCAGTGCGGATGGCCGACCGCGCAGGTGACCAGCGTCTCGAGATTCATCAGCTCCTCCGCCACGCCTTCGGGATCGTGGACATAGGCCATGCCCCCGGTCATGCCGGCGCCGAAGTTGGCGCCGATGCGGCCGAGGATCACCGCCACCCCGCCGGTCATGTATTCGCAGCCGTTCGACCCGCAGCCCTCCACCACCACCTTCGCGCCGGAGTTGCGCACCGCGAACCGTTCGCCCGCGCGGCCGGCGGCAAAGAGATGGCCGTCGGTCGCGCCGTAAAGCACGGTGTTGCCGATGATCGTGTTCTCGGCGGCCTCGAGCGGCGACACCATCGACGGCCGGACCACGATCGTGCCGCCGCTCAGGCCCTTGCCGACATAGTCGTTGGCATCGCCCGAAACCTCGAGCTTCAGTCCCGGTGCCGCGAAGGCGCCGAGCGACTGGCCGCAGGAGCCGGCGAGCTTCACCGTCAGGTGATCGGGCTGGAGGTTGTTGCGCATCCCGAACTTCCTGACGATCAGCGAGGAGGCGCGCGTGCCGATGGTGCGGTGGGTGTTGCGCACCGCGTAGGAAAGCTGCATCTTCTCGCCGTCCTCGAAGAACCGCGCGCCGTCGCGGATGATCTCGGCGTCCAGCGTGTCGGGCACGGCGTTGCGCGGCTTCGACCGGTCGTAGACGATCCGGTCGGACCCGTCGACCGTGATCAGCAGCGGATTGAGGTCGAGGTCGTCGAGGTCGGCATGGCCCCGGCTCACCTGCGTCAGGAGGTCCGCCCGCCCGATGATCTCGTCGAGCGACCGCGCGCCGATCTGGGCGAGGATCTCCCGCACCTCCTGCGCGTAGAAGGTGATCAGGTTCACCACCTTGTCGGCCGTGCCGTTGAACACCGCGCGCAGCTTCTCGTCCTGGGTGCAGACGCCCACCGGGCAGGTGTTCGACTGGCATTGCCGCACCATGATGCAGCCCATCGCGATCAGCGCCGCGGTGCCGATGCCGTATTCCTCGGCCCCCATCATCGCGGCGATGACGATGTCGCGCCCCGTGCGCAGCCCGCCGTCGGTCCTGAGCGTGATCCGGTCGCGCAGCTTGTTCATCGCCAGCACCTGATGCGCCTCGGTCAGGCCCATCTCCCACGGCAGGCCGGCATATTTGATCGAGGTTCCGGGCGAGGCGCCGGTGCCCCCGTTGTGCCCCGAGATCAGGATGATGTCGGCCTTGGCCTTGGCCACGCCGGCCGCGATCGTGCCCACGCCCGAAGAGGCGACGAGCTTCACCGTGACCTTGGCGCGCGGGTTGATCTGCTTCAGGTCGTAGATCAGTTGCGCGAGATCCTCGATCGAATAGATGTCGTGGTGCGGCGGCGGGCTGATCAGCGTCACGCCGGGGGTGGAATGCCGCAGGCGCGCGATCAGCTTCGTCACCTTCATGCCCGGCAACTGGCCGCCCTCGCCCGGTTTCGCTCCTTGCGCGATCTTGATCTCCAGCTCCTCGCAGGCGTTGAGGTATTCCGCCGTCACCCCGAAGCGGCCCGAGGCCACCTGCTTGATCTTGGCCGAGGGGTTGTCGCCGTTCGGCATCGGCAGGAAATGCGCCGGATCCTCGCCGCCCTCGCCGGAATCGGACTTGGCGCCGATCCGGTTCATGGCGATGTTCAGCGTCATGTGCGCCTCAGGGCTGAGCGCGCCGAGGCTCATCCCCGGCGTCACGAAGCGCTTCCGGATCGAGGTGATCGATTCCACCTCCTCGATCGGCACCGGCCGGCCCAGCGGCTTGATGTCCAGCAGGTCGCGGATATGGATCGGCGGGTTCGCCCGCATCGCCGCCGAATACTGCTTCCAGAGGTCATAGGACGCCCGGTCGCAGGCCGATTGCAGGAGATGCATCACCTGCGCCTCCCAGGCGTGCTTCTCGCCCGACCGCCGCGCCTTGTAGAAGCCGCCGACCGGCAGCACGTCGGCGCCGCCCTTCCAGCCCTTGGCGTGAATTTCCTCCAGCTTGTGCTGGATGCCGCTGACGCCGATGCCCGAGATGCGGCTCTGCATACCGGGGAAATATTCCGCGACCATCGCCCGGCTCAGCCCCACGGCTTCGAAGTTCAGCCCGCCCCGATAGGACGAGACGACCGAAATGCCCATCTTCGACATGATCTTCAGAAGGCCTGCGTCGATCGCGTCGCGGTAGCGGCGGATGGCCTCGACCAGGCTTCCCTCCAGGAGGCCGCGGCGGATGCGGTCGGCGATGGAATCCTGCGCCAGATAGGCGTTCACCGTCGTGGCGCCACAGCCGATCAGCACCGCGAAGTAATGCGCGTCGATGCATTCGGCCGACCGCAGGTTCAGCGAACAGAAGGTGCGCAGGCCCTTGCGTGTCAGCCAGGAATGCACCGCCGAGGTGGCGAGGATCATCGGCATCGCCACCCGGTCGCGCGACTGGTGCTGGTCGGTCAGGACAAGGTGCCCCGCGCCCGACCGCACCGCATCCTCTGCCTCCGCCCGGATGCGTTCCAGCCCGAGTCTGAGCGCGTCGGCCCGCCCGCCCTCCGGGAAGGTGCAGTCGATGAAGGCGACATGGTCGCCGAACTGGCGCACCATCTCGTCGAATTCGGCATTGGCGATGAACGGGCTTTCCAGAACCAGGATCTCGGTCTGCGACGAATCCTCGTCGAGCACGTTCTTGAGGTTGCCGAACCGCGTCTTGAGGCTCATCACCCGCGCCTCGCGGAGGCTGTCGATCGGCGGATTGGTCACCTGGCTGAAGTTCTGCCGGAAGAAGTGGGAAAGCGGCCGGTATTGCTTGGACAGCACCGCGGCCGGCGTGTCGTCGCCCATGCTGGCGATCATCTCCTTGCCGTCCTCCGACATCGGCGCCAGCACCTGCTCCAGTTCCTCGAGCGTGTAGCCCGCGGCGACCTGGCGCCGGCGAAGCTCGACGCCCTCGAACATCGCGGTTTCCGGCAGCGCGTCCAGCGTCGGCGAAAGCTCGACCACCTTCGCCAGCCATTCGCCGAAGGGCTGGCTGGCGGCCAGGCGGTCCTTGATTTCCCGGTCGTGGTAGAGCCTGCCGTCCTTCATGTCGACGGCGATCATCTGGCCGGGGCCCAGCGCCCCCTTCTCGCGCACCACGGCCTCGTCCACCGGCACCATCCCGGTTTCCGACCCGGCGATCAGCATCCCGTCGCCGGTGACGACGTAGCGCATCGGCCTGAGCCCGTTGCGGTCGAGCCCGCCGCAGACCCAGCGCCCGTCGGTCATGGCGAGCGCCGCCGGCCCGTCCCAGGGCTCCATCACGCTGTTGCAATAGCCATACATGTCGGCCCAGGCCTTCGGCATGTTGGTCGTGGCCTTAGACCAGGCCTCGGGCACGAGCATGGTCTTGGTCATCGGCGCCGACCGGCCGGAGCGGACCATCACCTCGAACACCGAATCGAGCGCACCGGAATCCGAGGTGCCCATCGGGATGATCGGCTTGATGTCCTCGGCCATCTCGCCGAAGGCGGCGCTGGCCATGCGGATCTCGTGGCTCCGCATCCAGTTGACGTTGCCCTTCAGCGTGTTGATCTCGCCGTTGTGGGCCAGCATCCGGAACGGCTGCGCCAGCGACCACTGCGGAAAGGTATTGGTGGAATAGCGCTGGTGGTAGATCGCGAAGGCGCTCTCGAAGCGCTCGTCCATCAGGTCGGGGTAGAAGACCGCAACCTGCTCGGCCAGCATCATCCCCTTGTAGATCACCGACCGGCAGGACAGCGAACAGATATACATCCCCGCGATCTGCGCCGCGATCACCGCCTTCTCGATCCGGCGGCGGATGATGTAAAGCTCGCGCTCGAACTGTTCCTGGTCGACCTCCTTCTCGCAGCGGATCAGGATCTGCTCGATCTCGGGGCGCGTCGCATTGGCCTTCTCGCCGAGCACGGAGGTGTCCACCGGCACATGGCGCCAGCCGTAGATGTAATGCCCCATCCGCAGCACCTCGGTCTCGACGATGGTGCGGCAGCGTTCCTGCGCGGCGAAGTCGGTGCGCGGCAGGAACACCTGGCCCACCGCGATCAGCTTCTTCGGGTCCGGCTCGTGACCGGTCCTGCGCACCTGGTCGTAGAAGAACCGCACCGGGATCTGCACGTGAATCCCCGCGCCGTCGCCGGTCTTGCCGTCGGCGTCGACCGCGCCGCGGTGCCAGACCGCCCTCAGCGCCTCGATCCCGTTGGCAACGACCTTGCGGCTGGCCTTGCCGTCGATCGAGACGACGAGCCCGACCCCGCAGGACGAATGCTCGTCTTCGCTGCGGTAGAGACCGTTTTCCGCCATCCAGGCTCGGCGGGCCTCTTCCTGTGCGGCCCAGGCTTGGTCGAATATGGTGGTCATGGCGCGGTCCTTTCGGTCAGGGCGGACAGTTACTTGAGAAGCCGCCGCGCGACGCGGGCCAGCGGGCGGGCGGCGAGCCGCAGCCGTTCGCGCAGGCGCAGGCGGCCGGGGTCGCGGAAGCCGATCTCTTCCAGAACCGCGTCGAGCGCGGCGCGATCCGCCGACAGGGCGGTCTGGATCAGGGCGAAAAGCTGGCCCCGTGTGCGCAGGACATGGGGCAGGTCGTGGCCGACCCCGCGCAGGATGCGGTGGATCGCGCCGGGCGGCACGCTCAGCCGCACGTGATGGGCGAGGTCGGGGCCGCGGTCGCCGTAAAGCACGATGGCCTGCCCGGCCGCGCGCAGCCCCGCGTCCAGCGTCGGGAAGGGAAAGCGCCCGTGAAAGCGCGGCAAGATGTGATCGAAGCGCGGGTCGGGCACGATGCGGGAATCGGGCGAATAGCGTGGGCCAAAGGCGAGCGCCACCCGCACCGGCAGGCGCGTGGCAAATCCCACCGCGCCGAAGCTGCCCATCGACTGGCCGAGCGTATCGACGAAGGCGCTGCCGGTCCGCTGCATCTCGTCCAGGGCAAGGGCGGCGATGCGGTCGGCCATGCCGGGCTGGGCATGGAAGCTGCGCTCCCGGTCGACCACGAACAGCCAGGCCCGGCCGAGCGCGGTCATCGTGCCGAGGAATTCATGCCGCCGCCCCGCCCGCACCTCATCGCTGCCGCTCCCGAACACGATCACCGGCGGACCCGGCTGCTCGACCCCGCGCCACTGTGCGCGCAGAACGACAAGGGCGGGATCCACGCGGATTGCCTTCGGTGTCGTGACAGGCCGGTGCGGTGCGGGGGCGGTCATCGGCTAGACGGCCCCGACGGGAATACGGGCCGGCACATCGGCAGCGGCAGGCGCCGGCGCTCGGTCATGATGCTACTCCTCGTCCGGCTTCGCCGCGAAGGTCTCGATGAGCTTTGTTGCAGGCGTGCCCGCCATGAAGAACCGCGGGTCGCCGAATTTGGCGTCGTGGGCTTTCGAGAGGCTGCTGGCATCCCGGTACCACAGGTGCGAGCCGCAGACGGGGCCGAGCGCCCGTTCCGCGAAGGAGGACGACCGGTAGCGGCTGACCCTGCCCGTCACCGTCACCGCCCGCGCCTCGGCGCCGAAGCCCATGTTGACGCCGCCCGACCAGCGCCGGCACATCCGGCAGTGGCAGACGCCGACGCGCGGGTCGTCCAGGCCGGAGATGGCGATCGTGACGGCGCCGCAAAGGCAATGCCCCGGGATCACCCCATGTCTCCTTCCAGATGCTCGTTGCGCGCCTCCCACTCGGCACGGGTCGCGCGGCGGTGGTCCCCTTCCAGCCGAACGCAGGCCAGCGCGCGGTCGGTGTAGATCTCGCTCCTCAGCGGCCAGTCGCGGGCTTCGTCGAAAAGGCCCGGCATCAGGTCGTAGTCGGCATCGGCCGCCTTGGTGTCCCGCATCCACAGGTGCGAGCCGCAGGTGCCGCAGAAGGCGCGCTCGGCGAAGGGCGAGGACTGGTGGCGCACCACCGGGCCCTCGACCGCGACCTCCCCCGCCTTCGCCGAGAAGCACAGGAACAGCCCGCCCGACCAGCGCTGGCACATCCGGCAGTGGCAGGCGCCGACGCGGGGATCATGGTCCCCGATCCTGACGCGTACCGCGCCGCACAGGCAATGTCCCTCGATCATGGCCGAAGCTCCGTCATCAGTTCCTCGCAGTCGTAGATCGGGTCGGTCGACAGGAACCCCTTCGCGCCCGGAAGCGCGAACTGCACCGGCGTGTCGACGAGGCTTTCCCGGTCGCCGAAGGCGTTCTCGAATTCCTCGGTGTCGGCCCAGAAGAGCCGCCAGCCGCGGTGGATGAGCTGCCGTCCCTTGCGGTGCCAGATCATCTGCCCGCCGGCATCCCGGGCGGTCAGGTCGAAGCGCGTGCGCTCCAGCCTCACCCCGTCGATCGTCACGCTCTCGCCGGTCAGCTCGTCGTAGCCGGTATAGCGGCGGACCTCGCCGGAGGCGCTTTCGGTGGTGAAGTCATAGTCGTCGCGCCCGGTGGTGATCAGCGTGGTGAACGAGGCCGGGTCGGTCTCCTCCGCCAGCCGGTCCTCCTCGCCGGTGGCGAGGTCGTAGCTGTGCAGCCAGCGGGTCTCGCCGTCGATCTTGCTGAGGTAGTAGGGACCGTTGCCGTCCATGTAGACCGCCCACTGGTCGCCGGCCGCGCCGCCCTGGCAGCGGTAGTGCTGCGAGACCTGGCAGGAGCGCATCTGCACCGTGGCGAAGACCTCGCAGCCCTGCGGTGCGGCGAACCTGCCGCCGGCGAGGGCGGGCAGGGCGGGAAGCACCGCCAGCACCCCTGTCAACACGATCCTTGCTGCGTTCGCCACGGTCAGGTTTCCTTCATCCTCCGGGTCAGCCGCCCTGACCCATTCATCATTGCGGCGCACGCTCTGTCGGGACGGAAAACCGACGCGAACCCGACAGGAACCCGTCGCCGGCCCGACGCCCCGGAACCGGGCCGCGGCCCCTCACTCCGCCGCCACGGCCTGTGCGCCGGCAAGGTAGGACAGCACGTTTTCCGCCGCCTCCCGCCCGTCGCGGATCGCCCAGACGACGAGGCTCGCGCCGCGCACGATGTCTCCCACGGCAAAGACGCCCGGCAGGCTCGTCGCATGGCTGCGGAAATCGGCCTTCACCGTGCCCCAGCGCGTGACCTGGAGCCCCTCGACGCCCCAGAGCGCCGGCAGGTTCTCCGGCTCGAACCCCAGCGCCTTGATGACCAGGTCCGCCTCCTCGACATAATCCGCGCCCTCGATCACCTCGGGCGCCTGGCGGCCGGTCACGTCGGGCGGGCCAAGGCGCATCTGCTGGACGATCACGCCTTCGACCGCCTCGCCGACGGTGAAGCCCCGCGGCTGGGTCAGCCAGACGAAATCGACACCCTCCTCCTCGGCGTTCGCCACCTCGCGCTGGCTGCCCGGCATGTTCGCGCGGTCGCGCCGGTAGAGGCATTTCACCGACAGCGCCCCCTGCCGGATCGCCGTGCGCACGCAGTCCATCGCCGTGTCGCCGCCGCCGATCACCACCACCCGCTTGCCCTCGGCATTCAGCTCGCCCGAGTCGAACTCCGGCACCTCGTCGCCAAAGCCCTTGCGGTTCGACGCGGTCAGGTAGTCGATCGCCCGCACGATTCCGCCGGCGCTGGCGTGGTCTCCGTCAAGTTCGCGGCTCTTGTAGACGCCGGTGGCGATGACCACCGCGTCATGCCTGCCCCGGATCGCGTCGAAGGACAGGTCTTCGCCGACGTTGCAGTTCTGCACGAACTGAACGCCCGCCTGTTCGAGCTGGGCGATGCGTTGCCCGATCACGTCCTTTTCCAGCTTGAAGCCCGGAATGCCGTAGGTCATCAGCCCGCCGGCGCGGTCGTGGCGGTCGTAGACCGTGACCTGGATCCCCGCACGGCGCAGCGCGTCGGCGGCCGCGAGCCCGCCCGGACCCGCGCCGATGATGCCGACGCTTTCGGCGCGTTCCTGCGCCGGCCTGATCGGCCTCACCCAGCCCATGTCCCAGGCGGTGTCGGTGATGTATTTCTCGATCGCGCCGATGGTCACGGTGCCGTGGCCGGCCTGCTCGATCACGCAGTTGCCTTCGCAGAGCCGGTCCTGCGGGCAGATCCGGCCGCAGATCTCGGGGAAGGTGTTGGTCGCCTGGGCAAGGTCGTAGGCTTCCTGAAGCCGGCCCTCGGCGGTCATCCGCAGCCAGTCGGGGATGTTGTTGTGCAGCGGGCAGTGGCTCTGGCAATAGGGCACGCCGCACTGGCTGCACCGCGCCGCCTGCTCGGCGGCCTTGGCGGCGGCGAACTCGCGGTAAATCTCGCCGAAATCCTGGGCGCGGACACTGGCCGCACGCTTCTCCGGCATCTCGCGGGAAACGGTGACGAACTGGAGCATCCGCTGCTGGGCCATGACTGGTCTTTCCGCCGGAAATCAGGGTGAGCATTGCTACTCCCGCCCCGGCAGAAATAAAAGTCAGAGTTCATGACCTATTATAACGATTTTCCGCCTCCGTCGCCCAGAGTGCACGGATTTGTCGAAATAATAGGTATCAGATGCTTACCTAACGTTTAGGAACCCAGGCTCAAGGCCGCCAGAACCGCCGCGCCGACGGCGATTCGCCACCAGCCGAACAGCGCATAGCCGTGCCGGCTGACATAGCCGAGAAGCCAGTTGACCACGACGATGGCCGCCACGAAGGCGGCCGCGAAACCGATGGCGATCTGGCCAAGCGCGCTCAGGTCCAGAACGCTGCGGTTCCTGAACAGGTCGTAGGCGAAGGCTGCCGCCATCGTCGGCATCGACAGGAAGAAGGAAAACTCCGCCGCCGCCCGCTTGTCGGCACCGAAGGCCAGTGCGCCCACGATCGTCGCGCCCGACCGCGACACACCGGGGATCATGGCGAGGCACTGAACGACGCCGATGCCGAACGCCATCCAGAGCGGAAACCGTTCGGCATCGTGGTGGCGCGGGGTCAGCGGCAGGCGGTCCACGACCAGAAGCACGACGCCGCCAAGGATCAGCATCGTGGCGATCAGCCGCGGGCTTTCGAACAGCACGGTCTTGATGACGTCATGGGCAAGAACTCCCACGACCATCGCCGGCAGGAAGGCCAGCAGCACCGATCCGGCAAAGCGCCGCGCCCCGGGGTCCGAGGGCAGGCCCCTGACGGTGCGCGAGATCTTCGCGGCATAGACGCCAAGGATCGCCAGCACGGCGCCAAGCTGGATCACCACTTCGAAGGTTCTGCCCGCGCTCCGGAACCCGAGGAAATGCCCCGCAAGCAACAGATGCCCCGTGGACGAAACCGGGATGAACTCGGTCAGCCCCTCAAGCAGCCCCAGAAGCAGGGCCGTCAGCGTCTCGTTCATTCAGCGGCCCTTCCCTTCCACGTTCCGGCGCGCGCAGCATTATGCGCGCACCCCGGAAGGCACAAGCCGCGTGACCTCAGCGCGCCGAGGCGAGGCGCGCCTTGGCCGAGGACGAGGCGGCAGGCTTCGTCATTGCCGTCACGCCGGAATAGTCGGAAAGGTCGAGATAGCCCGCGATCTTCGCAAGCTCGCGGTTGCTGGCGTCGAAGCGCCCCCGGAACGTCTTCTCGACATGCAGGGACACCGGATGATAGCCGCCCATAATCCAGGAAAACGGCGGGCGTCGCAGGACATAGCCGAAGGCGCGGTAGAAGCCGTCGGGCGTCGTTCCGATCTTGATCGTCGGGGCCGGGGTCAGCACGCTCTTCTGCAACTTGTTGATGCGGCGCAGAACCGGCACCGCATATTCCGGATAGCTCGGCGCATAGGCCGACCGGTGGGTCTGCAGCACGCCATCGAAGCCGGCGTTCCCTGCAAAGGCCGCAAGCCGGCGGGTCGCGCCGTCCATGTCGGCCGAGAGGCTTTCCTGGGTGATCACATGCACGTTCTCCGGGCCGAACAGATCCCGGTAAAGCCCGATCAGCCGGTGATATTCGAAATGTTCCGGCCGGAACCCGAAGAACCCAAGCTCGGGGTCGCCCGCGAAGAACATTTGCGGCCCCATCGTGCCGCCGCGCAGGAGGTATTGCATGTAGACGGAAGTCAGGATGCGCATCTGCGAGCGGATCGAGATGAGGACATTCGCGTCGGGCGCGATCGCCTTCAGGCGTCGCGCGTAGTCGTCGCTTCCGATGCCGCCGAAGAACGGATGGCCCGAGAGGATCTCGGACGAAATCACCGGCACCATCCCCGCAGGAAGATCGCTGAAGCCCGCGCGGATCTGCGCGCGCATCGGCTCGGGGTCGAAGAGAAGGCCATGCGGCGCGACGACGTGCTTCCAGACCTCGGGGTGGCGCGCGATCTGATGGTAGCCGTGCTCATGCACGAACAGCCGCTGCTGCATCCAGGACGTGGCGGTCTTGTGATAGCCGATGTGGAGCAGAAGCCGAGCCGTCATCAAATACCCTTCCCGAAAACTCATACCGCCGTACCCGGCCGCACTGTCTCGCGCACGGCGGGGTGGGTCAAACGATTCCGCAGAATCGGTTCAAAAAGAAACAATGCGCCCCGACGGGCAGGGCCGTGGACCAGCCGCGATCAGCCGTGGCCGCGCAGGTTCTTTGCCGAGGCCTTGATCGCGTCATACTGACCCGATGGCCGGAACCGCCAGAGGTAGTCGGGCAGAATCGCATGTGCAGGCGTCGGAACGACGCCAAGCTCGGCGAGACCCCTGGCACCGGGGGCAACGACGTTGTCGCGCGCCAGCATCCTGACCTGGTCGCGGGTGAGGATCCGGTTCGCGATCAGCCCGCCCGTCAGCATCGAGCCGAAATCGAGCAGGCCCGCAACGATCCGAGCCATCCAGAACGGCAGGTTGACGACAAGCCGGCGCCGGCCGATCACCCGAAGCATTCCGGCGATGATCTCGCGGAAGGTCGCGACGTCGGGGCCGCCCAGTTCGTAGGTGCCGGGCTCCGCCTCGCCCTCGACCGCCCGGACCGCGGCTTCGGCCACGTCGTCGACATAGACCGGCTGGAATTTCGTGTCCGCACCCACCACCGGAAGCACCGGCCCGAGGCGGGCCATGCCGGCGAAGCGGTTGAAGAAACGGTCGTCGGAGCCGAACATCACCGAGGGGCGCAGGATCACGGCCGACCGGAAGGCGGCCCTGACGCCGGTCTCGCCAACCGCCTTGGTCCTGGCATAGGCGCTGTCGGAACCCGCATCCGCACCGATCGCGGAGATATGGACGAGCCGCGCCACGCCGCTCTCGGCGGCGATCCAGGCGATGCGCGCCGCGCCGTCGGCCTGGACCGCCTCGAAATTGTTGCGCCCGCGCCGGTCGAAGGTGCCGACGCAGTTCACCACCGCGTCCGCGCCGGCCATCGCCGCGCGCACCGACGCCTCGTCGCGGATGTTGCAGAGCACCGGTTCCACCTGGCCTACCGCACCATAGGGCTTGAGGAACAGCGCCTCGTTCGGGCGGCGGACGGCGACACGGATGCGCCAGCCCTTTTTCGCGAGCCGCCGGGCGATATACCGGCCAAGGAACCCGGAACCGCCGAAGATGGTGACGAGCTTGGACATGGGCAGGCCTCTTTGCAGGACGTTGGCCCTGATTAGCGCCCCGCGTGGCCGCGAACAAGGCGCGAAAGCGCGCGGGCGCGATTCCGGTGCGGCCCCGTTGACAGGCTTTGGCGGCCGCTATACATCGCCGGTCACGACACCTGCCCAGGTGGCGGAATTGGTAGACGCGCTGGTTTCAGGTACCAGTGCCGCAAGGCGTGGAGGTTCGAGTCCTCTCCTGGGCACCAGACGATGATGAAAGCCATGCAACCCCGCCAGGTTGCGTGGCTTTGTCGTCTTCCGCCCTCCGAGGCTGGCCCTCCCATCCCGCCCGCGGGCTGCCCGCTGCGGCATCGGCGCGTTCGATGCTGGATCGGCAACAATCCGGGTGCGGCTTAACGATCCGTTCACACTTCCGCAAAGGGGACTTGTCGAAAAAGACAAGTTCCAGAATCGCCGCGCAATATGGTTCTCTACACGTGTAAGTGGTGAAGATTGTAACGATTTCTACGAATAGTATTTCTCGTGAAAGTCATTTTGTTTCTGGACAGCCCCCAATCTCCGATCCTCGGCGATTGAGGGCCCGTCCGGAGGAGTCCGGTGGCTGGGGGGCCCGGGCGATTGATGTGGCAGACCAAGCGTGGTGGCAAGGTGCCGGCGGCCGTCCGAGATTTCGGGCGGCCGTTGCGCATTCGTGGCCGATCCGTGCGCTCCCGAAGCCGCAGCCATTGAGCGCGGCCGGCATTTCGCCTAACTAGCTTGCGACGCGCGCGGCGACCCTCGCGCCGGCAACGCGAGGTTTCGATGACCATCCATCTTCACAGGAACGACCTTCCCGACGGGCTCGACCTCGGGCCCGTGGTGGCGATCGACACCGAGACGATGGGTCTCGACCCGCGGCGCGACCGGCTCTGCCTGGTTCAGCTTTCCGCCGGCGACGGCGACGCGCATCTGGTGCAGATCGCGCCGGGCCAGCGGGTGGCGCCGAACCTCGCCCGGATGCTGGCCGATCCGGCGGTGCTGAAGCTCTTCCACTTCGGCCGGTTCGATATCGCCGCGCTGAGGAACGCCTTCGGCGTGACCGCGGCGCCGGTCTACTGCACCAAGATCGCCTCGAAGATGGTGCGCACCTTCACCGACCGGCACGGGCTCAAATACCTGTTGCAGGATCTGGTCGGCGTCGATGTCTCCAAGCAGCAGCAGACCTCGGACTGGGGGGCGCAGACGCTGACCGAGGCGCAGCTCGACTATGCCGCCTCCGATGTGCTCTACCTCCACCGGCTGAAGGCAGAGCTGGACGCCCGGCTCGCCCGCGAGGGCCGGACCGCGCTGGCGCAGGCCTGTTTCGATTTCCTGCCCGTCCGGGCCGAGCTTGACCTTCTCGGCTGGGACGACGCGGCCGACATCTTCACGCACTGAGCCATGACCGATCGCGCCACCCTCCTCGCCACCGCCCGCCGCGTCATCGAGATCGAGGCGCGGGGCCTTGCCGCCCTGTCCGGCGCGCTCGGCGACAGCTTCGCCGCGGCAGTGGAACTGATCCTGAAGGCCAGGGGCCGGGTGATCGTGTCGGGCATGGGCAAGTCCGGCCATGTCGGGCGCAAGATCGCCGCGACGCTGGCCTCCACCGGCACGCCGGCGCAGTTCGTCCACCCCGCCGAGGCGAGCCACGGCGATCTCGGCATGGTGACCGAGGCGGACGTGGCGCTCGTGCTCTCCAACTCGGGCGAGACGCCGGAGCTTTCCGACATCGTCGCCCATACCCGCCGCTTCGCCATCCCGCTGATCGGCGTGGCAAGCCGGGCGGGCTCCACGCTGCTGCGCCAGTCGGACGTGGCGATCCTGCTGCCGCAGGCGGAGGAAGCCTGCGGCACCGGCATCGTGCCCACCACCTCCACGACAATGACGCTGGCCCTGGGCGATGCGCTGGCGGTGGCGCTGATGGAGCACCGGCATTTCACGCCGGAGCATTTCCGCACCTTCCACCCCGGCGGCAAGCTCGGCGCCCGGCTGATGAAGGTCGCCGACCTGATGCACGGGGGCGATGCGCTGCCGCTGGTGGCGGAGGCCACGCCGATGGGCGAGGCGCTGGTGACGATGAGCCGGAAGGGCTTCGGCGTCGTCGGCGTGACCGACGCGGCCGGCCGGCTGACCGGCATCGTCACCGACGGCGACCTGCGCCGCCACATGGCGGGGCTTCTCGACCGGACGGCGGGCGAGGTGATGACGAAGGGGCCGCGCACGGTGGCGCCCGACCAGGTCGCCGAAAGCGCCGTCGCGATCATGCGCGACCGCAAGATCACCTGCCTTTTCGTGGTGGAGCCGGACGGCGACGGACGGGCGACGGGCATCCTCAACATCCACGACTGCCTGCGCGCGGGCGTCGTCTGAGGCGATGGCGGCGCGCGACAACATCCATTCGCGGGTGGTCTTCTGGCTGAAGATCGTCCTGCCGCTTCTCGCGCTGGTGATCCTCTCGACGCTGTTCCTCTTCTCGCGCCGGATCGACACCGACGCGGCGCTTCCCTATGCCGAAGTGGATGTCGAGGATCTGGCGCGGAACCAGCGGCTGACCGCGCCGGAATATTCCGGCGTCACCACGGACGGAGCCGCGATCATGATCCGTGCCGGCGTGGCCCGTCCCGGGGCCGGGGGCGACGCCGCGACCGCGGAGGCGGTCAGCGCGACGATCGAGACCCCGGCGGGGCTCAGGATCACGCTCGATGCCGGGCAGGGCGCGCTCGATGACGCGGCGGGGCGGCTGATCCTCGCCGGGGGTGTCGAGATCGTCACCTCCAGCGGCTATCGCGTGACCGCGCCGCGGCTCGACGGCGCGCTGGACCGGACGGAGCTTCATTCCGGCGGGGCGGTGCGTGCCGAGGCGCCGTTCGGCGCGATCGACGCGGGCGGCCTGCAGATCCGCCACGAGGATGCCGGAATTCCCGCCTATCTGATGGTTTTCAGCGACGGCGTGAAGCTGATATACCAACCCCCGAGGAAGGATCCGTGATGACGCTTGCCCTTCGTGCCCTCGGTGCCCTGCTGGTGCTGGCCCTCGCCGCGCCGGGGGCCGCGCACGCCCAGCAGGCGGAGGTCGCCTTCGGCGGGCTCAGGGCCGACACCTCGCTGCCGGTCGAGGTGACGGCCGACACGCTCAGCGTCAACCAGACCGACGGGACCGCCACCTTCAGCGGCAACGTCCTGGTGGTCCAGGGCGACATGCGGCTTTCGGCGGAACGGGTGGAAGTGGTCTACGGCAGCGCCGACCGGAGCCGGATCGAGCGGCTCCATGCCAGCGGCCAGGTGACGCTGGTCAGCGGCAAGGACGCGGCCGAGGCGGCGGATGCCGTCTACACCATCGACAGCGGCGCGGTGGAGATGACCGGCAACGTGCTGCTGACCCAGGGCGCGAACACCATCGCCGGCCAGAAGCTGGTCGTCGACCTTGCCAGCGGCACCGGCCGGATGGAAGGCCGGGTGACGACGGTGCTTCAGCCGGGGGGCAATTGATGGCGCGGCCGAAGCTCACCGTTGCCGAGGGCGAGGCGGGGCTGAAGGTCCGCCACCTGCGCAAGAGCTATCGCCGCCGCCCGGTGATCCGCGACGTCTCGCTCGACCTTGCCCGCGGCGAGGTGGTGGCGCTGCTTGGGCCCAACGGCTCGGGCAAGACGACGTGTTTTTACAACATCGCCGGGCTGATCGCGCCGGACGCGGGACAGGTTCTGATCGACGGGCGCGACGTGACCGGCCTGCCGATGTATCGCCGCGCGCGCCTGGGCATCGGCTACCTGCCGCAGGAAGTGTCGATCTTCCGCGGGCTCTCGGCCGAGGACAACATCCTTGCGGTGCTGGAGATCACGGAGCCCGACGTGCACAAGCGGCGCGAGCGGCTCGAGGAACTCCTGTCGGACTTCTCGATCACCCACCTGCGCCGGGCGCCCGCGCTCGCGCTGTCGGGCGGCGAACGGCGGCGGGTGGAGATCGCGCGCTGCCTTGCCGCGAACCCGAAATACCTGCTTCTCGATGAGCCTTTCGCCGGAGTAGACCCGATTTCGGTGGGTGACATCCGCACGCTTGTCCACGACCTCAAGACCCGCGGCATCGGCGTACTGATCACCGACCACAACGTGCGCGAGACGCTCGAGATCGTCGACCGTGCCTACATCCTGCATGATGGCGTGGTACTGATGAGCGGCACCGCCGAGGAGGTCGTGCGCGACGAGAACGTCCGCCGGGTCTATCTGGGCCAGAACTTCCGTATCCTCTGAGGCGAGGGGCGCGCGGTGGCGGCGAAATCCGGCCTCGGCCTCGTTCCGCGTCAGGGCCTCGTCCTGACCGAGGCGATGCGCCAGTCGCTTGCGCTGCTGCGGATGCCGACGCTGGCTGCCGCCGAGGCCATCGCGCGCGAGGCCGAGGAGAACCCGTTTCTCGTCGTGGAACCCCCGGCCGGGGGTGCGGCCTACGACTACGCGCTCGATACCACCGCGGCGACCGTGAGCCTTGGAGAGGGCCTGCGCCGGCAGATCGCGCTCCGCCGTCTTGACCCGGCGATCGAGGCGGCGGCTCTCTACCTCGTCGGCGAGTTGCGGGGCGACGGCTATCTTGATGTCGCCCTTTCCGACCTCGCGGCAGAGACGGGCGCCCCCGTCGCCGTGCTGGAGGCGGGGCTTGCGGTGGTTCAGGGCTGCGACCCGGCCGGTGTCGGGGCACGAAGCCTTGCCGAGTGTCTGGAACTCAAGCTTGCCGACGCAGGTATCGACCGGCCGCTTGCGCGCGCCTGCGCCGAGCACCTCGATGATTTCGCCGAAGCGCGCTGGGTGCGGCTTTCACGAAGCCTGCGCCAGCCGCAGGCCCTGCTCGAGAAGATCGCGGCGCTTCTGCGCGGGTTCGGCTCGGCCCCGGTCAGGGAGGACGGCGGCTGGGTCGATCCGCTGGTTCCGGAACTGGCTGTGGAGGTCAGGGTGCAGGGCAGGCTTGGCGTGACCCTGCTGTCTGGAAGGCTGCCGGCCTGCACGGTGATGGCGGTTCCGCGACGGTCGCTTGAGGGCGAGGCGTTGCGCGCGCTTCATGACCGTGCGCGCCGGATTGCGGGGGCGGTCGTCGCCAGGCGCGAGACGCTTCTGCGGATCGGTGCCCATATTGCCGAAACCCAGTCGGCGTTCTTTCTCGGCCGCCACCAGACGATCGTTCCCGTCAGCCGGGCAGAAGCCGCTGCCGCGCTGGCGATGCACCCCACGACTCTTGGCCGGGCGCTCGCGGGCAAGGCGCTTGTGGCGGGAGGCCAGGTCTTTCCCTTGGGCATGTTCTTTTCGCGCGGGCTGCCGGGCGCGGAGGGTGCGGTGTCGCCCTTCGACGTCCAGCAACGCATCCGTGCCATGATTGCGCAGGAATCTTCCGAGGCGCCCCTTGCCGACGATCGCATTTGCGCCCAGTTGCAGAAGGAAGGCGTTGACATAGCACGTCGAACTGTCGCCAAATATCGCAAATGCTTGCGCATACCGTCATCGTTCGGGCGAAAGCGCCGAAAGGTCAGCTGAGAGGCCCTTCGCCATGCGTCCTCGGAACAGACCGCAATCCCCGCAGCCGGAACCGCAGACCGCGCCCATCGACCGGCGTGCGTCCTGAGCCCGGCAATCAGCCTATGGAGGTGTCATGCGTTACAAGATCAGTGGCCGGCAGATCGATGTGGGTGACGCCTTGCAGACCCATGTCAAATCCGAACTCGGCGAGACGGTGGAGAAGTATTCCCAGCGGCCGACAGATGCCACCGTGGTCTTTTCCCGCAACGCTTACGAATATCTCTGCGAAGTGACGGTGCATCTGTCGACCGGTCTGACGGCATCGGCCAAGGGCGGCGCGACCGAAATCTATGCGGCCTTCGAGGCCTGCCGGGAAAAGATGGACAAGCAGCTTCGCCGTTACAAGCGCCGCCTGAAGGACCATCACCGCGAGCGCAGCGAGCCGGTTGAATTCGCCGGGGCGCCCATGTATGTGCTCGCCGCAAACGGCGGATCGGAGGATTCGGAGCCTGAAAGCCTGCAACCGATGATCATCGCCGAGATGGAGACGAAGATTCCGTCGCTCTCGGTCGGTGAGGCGGTGATGCAGATGGAGCTTGCCGGCGCCCCCCTTCTGGTCTTCCGCAACGAGAAGAACGGCGGTGTGAATATCGTGCACCGCAGGGATGACGGGAACGTGGGCTGGATCGATCCGTCGGCCAGCAACTAGGGCGCCGGGACGACCGGCGCGGAAACAGTAGGGATATGGATCTCTCTCATCTGCTCAAGCCGGCGGCGGTCCGGGTGCTTGGCCACGCGACCAGCAAGAAGCGGCTTTTCCAGGATCTCGCGGAGATTGCGCAGACCGTCTACGGGCTGAACGCGGCCGAGACGGTGGATGCGTTGCAGGAACGCGAAAGCCTCGGGCCGACCGGCGTCGGCCACGGCGTCGCCCTGCCGCATGCACGGCTGCACGGGCTCGACCGCGTGGTGGGCGCCTTCATCAGGCTGGAAAAGCCGCTCGACTTCGACGCGGTGGACCGGCAGCCGGTCGATCTGGTCTTTGCTTTGCTTGCGCCGAAGGATTCCGGGGTCGAGCACCTCAAGGCGCTGGCACTGGTGTCGCGGACACTGCGGGATGCCGCCACCTGCAAGAAACTCAGGGCGAACAGCGATCCGGCCGCGCTTCACGCCGTGCTGACCGAGGCGCGGTCGACCCAGGCCGCGTGAGCTACGCCGGCGCCTTCCAGGCGCCGAAGCCGAAACTCATGTAGTCCCGTCGGTAGACATCGCGGGCAAGCGCCTCCAGGTCGCGGTCGTGGACCCTGTGGAGCGGCACCGGTGCGGCGTCGCCCGGGGTTGCGGGCGGTGCAGGGCGCTCGACCCCGACGCTGGCGGCGAGAAAACCGAGGTCTTCCGCCAACCGCTCCTCGCGCGCCAGAAGGTCGGGCGGGGCGAAGCCAGCGAGCCCGTTCACCAGCGACCACTGGGTGCCCCAGATCGCCTCCTGCCGCAGCCCGGTCTGGCCGGCGAGGTTGAGCTTGACGAAGCCGAGAAAGGCCGCGAAGGCGGCACGCCAGGCCGCGGGCGTCATGCCGGCCGGCTCGTCTTCGGCCGGGATCGGAACACCGTAGTTCGCGCGAAGGCGGCTTCGGGTGTCGGCCTGCGCACGGTCGGTCATCACGGCGCGGAAGGCGTCGTGCGCGCGGGCAAGCGGATGGCGGAGCACGGTGAAGCTGCGATGGCCGGCCATCCGGCGCTTCCACAGCCGCAGCGACTTCTGGGTGAAGTCCTCCTCCAGCCCGCCGGTGCCCAGATCCGAGAGCCAGTCCCGGACATGGGCGTCGTTCAGGGGGGGGAGCGGCAGGTAGAGAAGGGGAGCACCGCGCGCCGCGACGGCACGCGGGACGCCGGCGCCGCGGCGCGGTTCGAAATTCGGGGTGCGCGCAAGGCTTGCCCAGTCGATCCGGGCGAGAGCCGCTTCCATCTCGGGGAAGTTGCGGACCTTGTCGGCCATCTCCTCGGGATTCTGGCGGACGAGATCGCCGGAAATCCGCTCCACCCGGTCGTCGCGCCCGAGGAACTTCAGAAGCCCGTTGATCACCTCGACGCGCAGCGAATCCTCGTAGTCCAGGTAGAAGGCCGTCTGCCCGCTGACCTGAAGCGCGTTCAGAAGGCGCAACTGGAACGCCTGCCGCTCCTCGAGAAAGGCCTCGAACTCGGCTGGTTTGAAGGGCGGTTTCCAGGCGATCCGGTCCTTGATGTCCGAAAGCCGCCAGCGCTTCGTGTTGTAGGCGATCTTGAGGCTGATGTAGCAGTCGACCGGGTTGCGGGTGAGCACGATCTTGGCGCAGCGCGGGTCGGCGAGGATTTCGTCCAGAACCCGCGGCTCGTGGTCGAAGAAGAAGCGGAAGCCGTTGAGCCCGGGGGCCTTGCGGACGCGGGCGAGAAGGGCGGCCGGATCGGCGACGCGCTCGGCCATCGTCAGGCCCAGCACGTCCGGCACGGCCGGGCCGCCGAGATGATCGGGATTGAAGATCTCGCCGTGGCAGGCGATGCCCGGCACCTGCGAAAGCGTCGCCTCCAGAAGGTTCGATCCGGTCCGCATCTCGGCGAAGATGACGAAGTGGTCGAAAGGCCGTTCCACGGCTGCGGTTCCCCTAGCGGACCAGATAGGGCCGGCTTTGCTCCCGCGCCGGCGGCTGGGGATCGTCGGTCGTCGCGAAGTCGCCCATGAGGGTCGGCATCATGCCCTGGTTCTTCAGGCTCTGGAGGAACTGCCCGAAGCCCGCAAGGTCGACGAGCTTCGGCGCCTCGGTCAGCGGGCGTGTGGAGCGGGGGCTGATCTCGTCGATGATCATTTGCAGCGGCTCCATCGGAGTCTCGATGAACTCGGCCATCGTCCAGATGCGGACACGCGCCTTCACATACATCGTGCGCAGGATCCGGACGTGCTCCGTCTCGATCCGCTGGAGCCGCGCGGCCTCCTTGCGGATGTCCGAGAAATTCATGTTCGCACGCGCGAGCGGCACCGCCCAGGTTCCGGTGACCACCGAAATCTGGGCATTGGGGTCGGTCGCCATGAACCAGTTGCAGGCCTGGTTGTCGCGGGGGCTGAACTGGAAGCACTGCCGTTCGCCGCGCGTGTTCCAGACGAGATTGGCGAGAAAGGCCCTGGGGTTGTAGTCCCGGAGCGCCGCGCTGTCGGGGAGGGCGCCGTTGAACACCGTCTCGCCGCCGGCGAACTCCACCCGGCCGGGCGCGAAGAGATGGCCGTGCACCCGGCCGCCGGCCGCTCGGGACAGCCAGATGTCGAAATTCTCGAACAGGTCGGAAAAGCCGTGGAAGATGGAATAGGGCGCGCAGGTCTTGCCGTTCTCGTGATCCTGCAAGGGAAAGCGGCTTTGCATGTAGAGCCCCGCCCGCCCGCGGGTGCGCCGTTCGACCGCCTTGGCGAAGAGCCGGTCGATCTTGCCCGGATTGGGTTCCGCCCTTGCCGACCCGGGGGGCTGCGGGGCGAGGAAGGTCCGGTAGAGCCGGTCCGCGTCGGGCCAGATCTTGCGGGCGACGAAGCAGTCCGACCGCCGCAGGAGCTGGAGGTGATCGTCGTAGAACGTGTGCGGCTTGCCCTGCACGTCGAATTTCGACAGCGTCAGCGACCGGCTCTCGATCTGGATGGAATAGAGCCTTACGAGGGTCTGGAAATAGCTTTCGTCCGGAATCCAGACACGGCGGAAATAGGCATCGTGCCCTGCGCGGTCGGGGTCTTCGAGGATGGCCGAAAGCGTGCGCCGCGTCAGGCACCACCACTGGCTGCCGAGATGCGGCACAAGACCCTTGGGAATCCGCCGCCGGATGCCGAGGCGCCGTTGCAGACGGACGTAAAAATCGAACAGCCCCCGCCGCTTGCGCCAGGAAAACGGGAAGCGGAGGGTGAAGCGTTCCTCGGCAAGGCCGCCCACCGTCCAGGTCACGTCGGCGGTGGTGACGCTTTCGATGAAGTCGGTCTGGGGCCGGGCGTCGAGATAGTCGATCAGCTCCGCCACCGGCCGGAGCGGCAGGCACGCGCCCGAGGCGAGATAGACGTGGCGCACCTCCCTGTGCCGGGCCAGAAGCTGGGTCGCGGCCGCCTGGGTGGCGGCGACCAGCGACCACGTGCCCCAGTCGCAGGCATAGCGGCGCGAGAAGCTGACAATACCGAGATCGGCGAGGGCATCGACAAGTCGCCGGTATTCGGCCGCGTCCACCCGCCGGTCCACGTGGATCACCACGGGGCAGCCTGCCGCCGCCCAGACCCGCGCCACCTCGGCCGCGCGGTTGAGCGCGGTGTGGCACAGCATGACGAAGCCGAGCGTGGCGGTCATGCCCACCCGCCCTTCGACATGATCCCGAGGATTTCGAGCTGGCGCCAGTTGATGTATTTCTCCGACCACTTGCACCACATGCCGGCACCGTCCTTCAGCGTCTCGGCGTAGGCGATGTATTCGCGGCTCTCGGCGAAATGCTGGCGCCGTTCCAGTTCCTCGGCGACCTTGGCCTTGAAGGTGGAGAGGAATTTCGCGTGCAGAAGGCAGCCGGACGCCTTCTCGCCCCCCCACTCGTCATAGGCGAGGTTGAGCCGGCGCGGCAGCAGCATGTGGGTTGAGCTGACGAAGCAATAGGTCCGATGCCACTTCACCAGCGGAATCTTGTTCAGCGACGGTGCTTCGCGCGGCCTGTCCGCGAACATGGTGCGAGCCCGGGGGCCGCCCTGGATCCACAGGTTGCCATAGAAGCCGTTGCGCGAGATCATGTAGTTCCCGCCGTCGAAATAGCTTGCGATGTCGAACGGGTTGCCGCCCTCCCGGTAGCGCTCGGCATCGACCGCTCCCTCGGGATACATGTCGAGCACCATTGCGGGAAAGCTGCGGGCCCCGCCGGCGTCGAGCCAGTCGGTCAGGGCGCGGATGGGGCGCGTGTCACAGAAGGGGTAGATGAAGAACTCGTCGACATCGACGGCGAGTATCCAGTGCCCGTGGCCGTGGCGCATGAGAAGCCAGTTGATCCAGTCGGCCCCGTAGCGCGATGCCCGGTAACTCGCGCCCGTGGTCCAGAGCGACACGTCGCGCTGCGCGGCCAGATAGTCGCGTGAACCGTCGTCCGAGGCGTTGTCGACCATGAGGAAATGCGTCACGCCAAGGTCGCGATAGTAGCGCAGGAAGTAGGGCAGGCGGATGCGTTCGTTGCGCAGCACCGCGACGAGCAGGATGGCGTCGCGGCCATATTCCCGTGTGCGGTCGACGACCGCCGACAGGTCGCGCCGCTTGCGGAGGGCCCGATACCGGAGCCGCTTGCGCCGCAGTCTCAGCCGGTAGCGGTCCCAAAGGCGCATCAGGTTCCTTCAAAAGTCGGCCACGCCTGCGGCCAGGTTTGCACACTCGTCATCAAGATGCGGTGGCCCGGGACAGTCGCACCGCTTGCCTTGGATGTTTTGTGAAAGAATACAGAGGGCGCGGCAAGCCGTAAACCGGCGAGTTGCAGAACCCGGCCGCCCGGTCAGCGCCGATAGCCGCCCGACTGGTGCCAGCGCCAGGCGTCGGCGATCATCGTCGCCATGTCGGACCGCCGGGGCTGCCAGCCAAGCTCGCGCCGCGCGCGTTCGCTGCCGGATACCAGCGCGACGGCGTCGCCTGCGCGCCGTTCTCCCCAGATCACCGGCACTTCGCGGTTGGTGACGGCGCGCGACTGTTCGATCACTTCGCGCACCGTGAAGCCCCGGCCGGTGCCAAGGCAGAAGACGCAGGAGCCCCGCCCCGCCTCCAGCCATTTCAGCCCGGCCACGTGCGCATCGACCAGGTCCATCACGTGAACGTAGTCGCGCACGCAGGTGCCGTCGCGGGTAGGATAATCCGTGCCGAACACGGTCAGCGCGGGGCGCTTTCCGTCGATCGCGTCCAGCATCAGCGGGATCAGGTGGGTTTCGGGGCGGTGGAACTCTCCGACCTCGCCGTCGGGGTCGGCGCCGGCGACGTTGAAGTAGCGGAAGATCACCGAATTCAGCCCGTGGCTCGCGCCGAAATCGCCGAGCATCTGCTCGATCGCCATCTTCGACTTGCCGTAGGCATTGAGCGGCGCCTGCGGCGTGTCCTCGTCGAGCATCACGCCGTCCTGATCGCCATAGGTGGCGCAGGTGGAGGAAAAGACGAAATCCCGGCACCCGGCCGCCAGCGCGATCTCGACCAGATTGAGGGCACCGAGCACGTTCACCCGCCAGTAGCTGCCCGGATCGCGCATCGCGTCGCCCACGAGGCTGATCGCGGCGAAATGCATCACGGCAGCGGGGCGCCAGCGGGCGAAGACCTCGTCAAGCCGCGCGCGGTCGGCCAGGTCGCCTTCCTCGAAGGGCCCGAACTTCACCGAGTCGCGCCAGCCGGTGGCGAGGTTGTCAAAGGTCACGGGCACATAGCCCGCCGCCCTGAGAGCCTTGCACGCATGAGAGCCGATATAGCCCGCACCGCCGGTGACGAGGACATGCCTTTCGGTCATGGCGCCTTATTCGGCGGCCTTCCGAAGCCCGACCATTTCCTGGAGGAAGGCCGCGAATTCATCGCGAAGGTCATCGCGGGCCAGGCCGAAGGCAACGGTGGCTTGCAGGAAGCCGGCCTTCGATCCGCAGTCGAAGCGCTGGCCACGGAAGCGGAAGCCGTAGACGTTGTTCGATGCCCTGATCTCGGCCGCGATGGCGTCGGTCAACTGGATTTCACCTCCGGCGCCGGATTTCCGGGCGTTGAGATTCTCCATGATCTTCGGGGTCAGGATGTAGCGCCCGATCACGGCGAGATTCGACGGCGCCTCGTGCGCCTTCGGCTTCTCGACCATGCCCTTGACCGAGACGAGCGAGCCCATGTCCTCGCGGATGTCGAGCACGCCGTAGGACGAAGCCTTGCTGGCGGGGACTTCCATCGCCGCGACGATGTTGCCGCCGGTCTCGGCATAGGCTTCGGCCATCTGTTGCAGGCACGGCTTTTCGGCTGCGATGACGTCGTCGGGCAGGATCACCGCGAAGGGCTCGTCGGCGATCAGACGGCGCGCGCACCAGACGGCGTGGCCGAGGCCAAGCGCCTTCTGCTGGCGGATATAGGCGATCGCGCCCGAGTCCATGTTGGTCATCTTGAGAAGTTCGAGCAGATCCTTCTTGCCCTTGCGGCGCAGTTCCGCCTCGATCACCGGAGCGGCGTCGAAATAGTCCTCGAGCGCGGACTTGCCGCGCGAGGTCACGAAGATGAATTCCTTGATGCCGGCGGCGCGCGCCTCGTCGATGGCGTATTGGATCAAAGGCCGGTCGACGAGCGTCATGATCTCCTTGGGGACTGATTTCGTCGCGGGCAGAAAGCGTGTGCCGAGCCCGGCAACCGGGAAAATGGCCTTCGTCACCTTACGCTTCATCACTTCACCATCCGTTTCGGTCGTCGTGCGACCGTATAGCCCCGACTTGCGCCGCATCCTAGTCGGCGGGCCCCCCGTAACACAAAGATAAGACGTTTTGATGGTTTGTTAGGGGGAAATCTGCCTAAAATTGAAACGCTTCGGCAACGGTATGCCAAAGATGCGCCGGATTGTAGTCTGGTTTACCGACAATCGGACCGGATCGGCGGTGAATCCGCCGCGGCACCCCCGCCGTGCCCCGTCCCGTCGCGGGATGGCGTCCGCATCCCGGGCCCTCAGGCCATGCCCATCGCGGCCAGCATCGCCTCGATTCGCGGCACGTCCTCGGGGTTGTTGAGCTCCCAGAACTGGCGTCCTCGCGCCTCGACCTCGACGCAGAGGACCGGCCGGCCC
Source organism: Paracoccaceae bacterium (assembly GCA_039808285.1). Taxonomy (GTDB): domain Bacteria; phylum Pseudomonadota; class Alphaproteobacteria; order Rhodobacterales; family Rhodobacteraceae; genus Albidovulum. The sequence continues at coordinate 36,291 of JBDHSQ010000005.1, read as the reverse complement.
TGTTCGAGAAAGCGAAGCTGCTCGAGTCCCTCGAGCGTCTCAAGCGGGCCGACCGTCCAGCCCGGATAGGCGGCAAGCGCCGCGGGGCGGAAGGCATAGACGCCGACATGATGGAAGACCGGCGTGGCCTCGCCGTCGTCATAGGCCCGGCCCGTGTAGGGGATGACTTCCTTCGAGAAGTAGAGCGCCCGGCGGCCCTCGCCGAAGACGGCGGTCGTGCCGCCGACGCGGCCGGCGCGGCGGTCGGCGAGAAAGCCGTTCAGCGCGCGGCCGTCGCAGCGCAGAACCGGGGTCGCTATGTCGGCGCCGGGATCGGCGCGGAGCCCGGCGACCAGATCCTCCACGAACCAGTGCGGCGTGAGCGGCGCGTCGCCCTGAAGGTTGACGACGATGTCATGCCCGCCCCCCAGTGTCGCCTGTGCCTCGGCGCACCGCTCGGTGCCGTTTCGGCAGGCCGGGGAAGTCATCACCACCTCGGCGCCGAAGCCTTCGGCCTCGGTGCGGATGCGTTCGTCGTCGGTTGCCACCACCACCCGGGCGGCGCCCCGCACCTGCATCGCCGCCTCCCAGCTTCGCCGGATCAGCGTGCGCGCCTGCCCGTCCGCGCCCCGCAGGGCGACAAGCGGCTTGCCGGGGTAGCGGGTGGAGGCAAAGCGGGCCGGGATGACGATGAGAACGGACACTATCTCACCAGCAGGACGCCGGGGGCATGGGCGACGAAGAAGGGATTTTCGAAGCCGGCCTTGCCATAGGTCAGGGGCGTATGGTCGTCGAAGCGCACCACCTCGCCCCCCGCGCCGCGAAGCACGGCGTCGCCCGCAGCAGTGTCCCATTCCATCGTCCGGCCGAGACGGGGGTAAAGGTCTGCCTCGCCGGTCGCCACCAGGCAAAACTTGAGACTGGACCCGGCGCTGGTCATGTCGCGCACGGCATAGCGGGCGATGTAGTCGTCGGTCGCCTGGTCGCGGTGCGACTTGGAGGCAACGACCATCAGCGCGCGGTTGTCGGGGACCGAGACGGTGATCGGCCGCTGCACGCCCGGCGCGTCCCTGTCGAAGGGGCCGTCTTCCTCAACCGACCGGCCGTCGGCGAGCGTGTAGAAAAGCCGCCCCTTCGCCGGCGCGTAGACCACGCCCCGGAGCGGCACGCCGTTCTCGACATAGGCGATGTTCACCGTGAAATCGCCGCGCCGCTGGACGAATTCCTTGGTGCCGTCGAGCGGATCGACGATGAGGAAGGTGGAGACCGCCTGCGCGTGGCTGGCCGCCTGTTCCTCGGTCACGAGCGGGACCTGCGGGAAGGCCTCGGCGAGCCCTTCGGAGATCAGCGCATCGGCAGCCTCGTCGGCCTCGGTCACCGGGCTCGCGTCCGACTTGGCGCGCACCTGGAAGTCCGGCGCATTGTAGACCTGCATGATCCTGTCGCCGGCGTCGAGCGCGAGGCGCCGCATGGCATGGGTCAGATGGTCGAAATCCACGGGCAATCTCCTGAACGGTCTGACGCCGGGGCAGGGATGTCGCCGGCGTTGATCGGCGGGGCGCTTCACCTTATGATCGCGCGTCAAGCGAACGGCAAGGTTTGCCGGCGAAAAATCGCGCGGCGAGGGCGGGATCGGCAGGCGGCGGCAGCCATGTTCAGGGTCGAGACACGGAAATCCGGGCTTCATTCGGCCTATGTGATCCTGGATCTCATCTATCATTCGACCGTGCGCTCGATCCGCCGGAACCACCGCCACGCCCTGATCGGGCTTCTGAGCAACGTGCTCCAGACGATCATCTTCCTCGGCGTCTTCTTCGTGATGATGAACGTGCTGGGAATGCGCGGGGCGGCGATCCGGGGCGATTTCATCGTCTACCTGATGTCGGGCATCTTCCTGTTCATGGTGAACACGCGGTCGATGGCCGCCGTCGTCGGTGCCGAAGGGCCGGCATCGGCGATGATGCTTCATGCGCCGATGAACACGGCGATCGCGATCGCCTCTTCGGCGCTGGCCGCGCTCTACCTTCAGATTCTGTCGATCATCGTGGTTCTCGGCGGCTATCATGTCGCCATCGCGCCGGTCACCATCGACGATCCGGTCGGTGCGATGGGCATGGTGATCCTGGCCTGGGCGAACGGGGTGGCGACCGGGATGGTGGTGCTGGCCGTCAAGCCCTGGTGGCCATCGCTCGGCGGCATCGCGCAGACGATCTACAGCCGCGCCAACATGATCGCGTCCGGCAAGATGTTCGTCGCCAACACGCTCAGCTTCACGATGCTCAAGGTCTTCGACTGGAACCCGCTCTTCCATATCATCGACCAGACGCGCGGCTTTGCGTTCATCAACTACAACCCGCACAACTCGTCGATCGCCTACCCCGTCTATGTCACGCTCGTCCTTCTCGCGATCGGGCTCATCGGCGAGTTCCACGCGCGCAGGAACGCGTCGCTGAGCTGGTATGCCGGCCGCTAGTCCACCACCCGCAACGTCAGGTTGATCCTGCCGCCCCCGGGCAGGAGCGTAGAGGTGCCGGGCGCCACCCGGTCGATGCCGTGAAAGGCAAGCCGCGCCGCGCCCCCGAGGATCAGCACGTCGCCTGACCGCAACCAGAGGCTTTCGGTCCTGCCGCCGCGCTCGGTGCCGCCGATTCGGAACCGCGCGTCGTCGCCGAGGCTGACGGAAAGCACCGGCCAGCGGAAGTCGGCCTCGTCGCGGTCCTGATGAAGCCCCATCCTCGCGCCTTCGCCATAGAAGTTCACAAGGCAGCAGTCCGGCATCCGCCCGGCGCTGACGAGGCTTCGCCAGATTGCCAGAATCCGCTCCGGGATCGGCGGCCAGGGCGTGCCGGAGGGGTGGCAATCGGCGTAGCGGTAGCCGCGGCGGTCGGAATACCAGCCGTATCTTCCCGCCGAGGTCATCCTGACCGACATCGGCTTTCCCCAGGGCGTCAGGGGCGAAAAGAGCGGTGCCGCCGCGATCACGGCGCGAAGATCCTCGACGAGCGCGGCCTGCCCGGCCATGTCGAGCCAGCCCGGATGGAATGCCGCGCCGGAAATCGTCGCGGCGGGTGCCGGCACCGGCGCCGGTGCCGGGACGGGTTGGCTGCAATCCTCGCGGTTTTCCACGGTTTTGCCCTGTCGTTTGCCGGGCCGGGACGCTTGCAGCGCCCCGGGCCCCTCCTTATATACCCGTCGAACCGGCCGGGCGACCCGGCCGTCGTCAAGGGATCGGGGCCAGGGGCCGCATTCGGACCTGACCCCAGCATATCGCCGAAGGAAAGGTTACACATATGGCTAAAGTCATCGGTATCGACCTGGGGACCACGAACTCCTGCGTCGCCATCATGGACGGGGCGCAGCCGCGGGTCATCGAGAACTCGGAAGGTGCGCGCACGACGCCCTCCGTGGTCGGCTTCACCGACAGCGAACGTCTCGTCGGCCAGCCGGCCAAGCGGCAGGCGGTCACCAACCCCACCAACACGGTCTTCGCGGTCAAGCGCCTGATCGGGCGCCGGATGGGCGACCCGGAGGTCGAGAAGGACAAGAAGCTCGTTCCCTATGCCATCGTCAACGGCGGCAACGGCGATGCCTGGGTCGAGGTGAAGGGCGAGAAGTATTCGCCGGCGCAGATTTCCGCCGTGATCCTTCAGAAGATGAAGGAAACCGCCGAATCCTATCTGGGCGAGAAGGTGACGCAGGCCGTGATCACGGTGCCGGCCTATTTCAACGACGCCCAGCGCCAGGCGACCAAGGACGCCGGCAAGATCGCGGGGCTGGAAGTCCTTCGCATCATCAACGAGCCGACCGCCGCGGCGCTTGCCTATGGGCTCGACAAGAAGGACAGCAAGACCATCGCGGTCTATGACCTCGGCGGCGGCACCTTCGACATCACCATCCTGGAAATCGACGACGGGCTCTTCGAGGTGAAGTCCACCAACGGGGACACGTTCCTCGGCGGCGAGGACTTCGACATGCGGATCGTCAACTACCTCGCCGAGGAGTTCAAGAAGGAGCATGGCGTCGACCTGACCGGCGACAAGATGGCGCTCCAGCGCCTGAAGGAAGCCGCCGAAAAGGCGAAGATCGAGCTGTCGTCGTCCAGCCAGACCGAGATCAACCAGCCGTTCATCTCGATGGACAAGAACTCCGGCACGCCGCTGCACCTGGTGATGAAGCTGACCCGGGCGAAGCTTGAAAGCCTCGTTGGCGACCTGATCAAGGCCTCGCTGAAACCCTGCGCGGCGGCGCTCAAGGATGCCGGCCTGTCGAAGGGCGACATCGACGAGGTCGTGCTGGTCGGCGGCATGACGCGGATGCCGAAGGTCATCGAGGAGGTGACCGCCTTCTTCGGCAAGGAGCCGCACAAGGGCGTCAACCCCGACGAGGTGGTGGCGCTGGGTGCCGCGATCCAGGCGGGCGTGCTCCAGGGCGACGTCAAGGACGTGGTGCTGCTCGACGTGACGCCGCTGTCGCTGGGGATCGAGACCCTGGGCGGCGTGTTCACCCGGCTGATCGACCGCAACACCACGATCCCGACCAAGAAGAGCCAGATCTTCTCGACCGCCGAGGACAACCAGAACGCGGTGACCATTCGCGTGTTCCAGGGCGAAAGGGAAATGGCTGCGGACAACAAGCTCCTGGGCCAGTTCAACCTCGAGCAGATCCCGCCCGCGCCACGCGGCGTGCCGCAGATCGAGGTGACCTTCGACATCGACGCCAACGGCATCGTCTCTGTCTCGGCCAAGGACAAGGGCACCGGCCGGGCGCAGCAGATCACCATCCAGGCGTCGGGCGGCCTGTCGGACGACGACATCGAGAAGATGATCAGGGACGCCGAGGCCAATGCCGAAGGCGACAAGAAGCGCAAGGAACTGGTGGAGGCAAGGAACCAGGCCGAAAGCCTGATCCATTCCACGAAGAAGGCGCTGGAGGAGCATGGCGACAAGGTCGACGGCTCTACCGTCGAGGCGATCGAGCTTGCGGTGGGCGCGCTGGAAGAGGCGCTGAAGTCCGAGGATGCCGGCAAGATCAAGGGCGGAATCCAAAACCTGACCGATGCGTCGATGAAGCTTGGCGAGGCGATCTACAAGGCCGAACAGGCGAAGGCCGGCCAGGCGGAGGACGCCGATGAAGGCCCGCGTGGCGTCGACGACGACATCGTGGACGCCGACTTCGAGGATCTCGGCGAGGACAAGAAGCGCAAGTAAGGCGACCGGAACCAAAAGGCCGGCCTGACCCCGGGGTCGGGCCGGCCTGCGCGTTCCCCCCAGGGGTAGCAGATGGCGAAACGCGACTATTACGAGGTTCTGGGCGTCGCCCGCGGGGCATCGGCCGACGAGATCAAGAAGGCCTACCGTGCCAAGGCCAAGGAGCTTCATCCCGACCGCAACAAGGACAATCCGGAGTCCGAGGCCAGGTTCAAGGAAGTGAACGAGGCCTATGACTGCCTGAAGGACGACCAGAAGAAGGCGGCCTACGACCGGTTCGGCCATGCGGCCTTCGAAGGCGGGATGGGCGGCGGCGGGGGGCCGTGGGCAGGTGCGCGCGGTCAGACGCAGGGCGATTTCGCCAGCGCGTTTTCCGACGTGTTCGAGGATCTTTTCGGCGACTTCATGGGCGGCCGCGGCGGCGCAGGCGGCGGCCGGTCGCGGGCGCAGCGCGGCTCCGACCTGCGCTACAACCTCCGCGTCACGCTCGAGGAAGCCTACAAAGGCGTCCAGAAGTCGATCAGCGTGCCGACCTCGGTCGCCTGCGCGTCGTGCAGCGGCACCGGCGCGGAAGGCGGCGCGGAGCCGCAGACCTGCCCCACCTGCTCGGGTATGGGCAAGGTCCGCGCCAGCCAGGGCTTCTTCACGGTGGAGCGCACCTGCCCGACCTGCGGCGGCGCCGGCCAGACGATCAAGAACCCCTGCAAGACCTGCCACGGCGCCGGGCGGGTGGAGAAGGAGCGGCAGCTTTCCGTCAACATTCCGGCGGGGGTGGAAACGGGCACCCGCATCCGTCTTGCCGGAGAGGGCGAGGCGGGGCTCAGGGGCGGGCCTTCGGGCGATCTCTACATCTTCATCGAGGTGCGCGAGCACGCGCTCTTCCAGCGCGATGGCGTGAATCTCTACTGCCGCGTGCCGGTGGCGATGACGACGGCGGCGATCGGCGGCGAGGTGGAGGTTCCGACGATCGACGGCGGCCGCAGCCGGGTGAAGGTGCCTGCGGGCACCCAGACCGGCAAGCAGATGCGCCTGAGGGGCAAGGGGATGCCCGCGCTGCGCGGAGGCGGCATCGGCGACATGCTGATCGAGGTCGCGGTCGAGACGCCGGTCAACCTTACCGGGCGCCAGCGCGAACTGCTGAAGGAGTTCGAGCGGCTTTCGGAGGACAACAACCCTGAAGGCTCCACGTTCTTCTCCAAGGTTCGCAGCTTCTGGGACGGCATGAAGGGGTGAGGGACGGTCGGGCCGGCAGGCCCGATCCATCGCTCCGGTGGAGCGATGGAAGTCCCGAACGCCCGAAGCGCAAGCGAAGGGCCGGGAGGGGGCAGGGCGAAACTTGCAGAGGCCGCAAATGAAAACGCGCCCCTTCGGGCGCGTTCTGCATTTCCGGGGCCGGAGCCGCCGTCTCAGACGGTCTTCTTGCCCTTGTAGGGCGCCCAGAGCCGCTTGTTGGTGAGGTAGAGCAGCACGGTGAAAAGGCCGAGGAACAGCACCGCGACGAAGCCCGCGCGCTTGCGATCCATCATCTTTGGTTCCGCCGCCCACATCAGGAACGCGCTGACATCCTTCGCCATCTGGTCGACCGTGGCCGGCGTGCCGTCCTGGTAGGTGACGAGGTCGTCCGACAGCGGCGGCGGCATGGCGATCCAGCCGGTCGAGAAGGCATGGTTCTCGTAGAAGGTCGACCCGGCTTCATCCTTGGTCTCCTCGGTGTAGCCGGTCAGGATCGCGTGGATGTATTCGGGCCCGCCGATGCCGCGGAAGAACTGGTTGATGCCCAGCCCGTAGGGGCCGTGGAAGCCCGCGCGCGCCTTGGCCATCAGCGAAAGGTCCGGCGCGCCGGCGTCGGTGTTGGCGGGGAAGTTGTCGGTCTCCTTGCCTTCGCGGTCCTCGCCCGTGTCCTTGTCGGTGATGGTGAACTGCTTGGCGTAGGCCCGCACCTGGTCTTCCGGAAGGTTCGGTCCGCCTTCGTCGGCAAGCGTCCGGATCGGCACGTATCTGAGCCCGTGGCAGGCCATGCAGACCTCGGTATAGACCTGCAAGCCGCGCTGGAGCTGGTGCTCGTCATAGGCGCCGAACGGCCCCTCGAACGGGAACGCGATGTCCTCGATATGGGCGGTTTCGGCGGCGCCGGCCGCACCGGACAGCGCGAGGACGGAAGCGGCCGTGATTGCGATTTTCTTCAGCATCTCGATCGGTCCTTTCCGTCTCATTCGGCCGGGTGGGCCTTGGCGCCGTAATGCGCGTTGAAGTCGTCCTCGATCGTCGCCGGCGGCGTCGTCGGCTTCTCGATCACGCCGAGAAGCGGCAGGATGACCAGGAAGTAGGCGAACCAGTAGGCCGCGCCGATCAGCGAGATGATCGAGTAGGGCGGCTCGGCCGGCATCGCACCGCACCACATCAGCACGACGAAGTCGATGATCAGCAGGTAGAACCACCAGCGGAACATCGGCCGGTACTTGCCCGAACGCACGTTCGACGTGTCAAGCCAGGGCACGATCGCCATGACCGCGATCGAGCCGAACATGGCGAGCACGCCGAAGAACTTGGCATCGACGATGCCGAAGGTGATCCAGTTCGCCAGCATGACGACCCAGACATCCGAGGTGAAGGCCCGCAGGATCGCGTAGAAGGGCAGGAAATACCATTCCGGCACGATATGCGCGGGGGTCGCCAGCGGGTTCGCCTCGATGTAGTTGTCCGGGTGGCCGAGGAAGTTGGGCATGAAGCCCACGACGGCGAAGAAGACAACCAGCACCACGCCCAGCGCGAAGAGATCCTTGATCACGAAGTAGGGCCAGAAGGGCAGCGTGTCGCGCTCTGCCTCGGCCCTGGAGCCGCGCCGCACCTCGACGCCCGTCGGGTTGTTGTTGCCCGTCGTGTGGAACGCCCAGATGTGCACCGCCACCAGCGCCACGATCACGAAAGGCAGCAGGTAGTGCAGCGAGAAGAAGCGGTTCAGCGTCGGGTTGTCGACCGCGGGCCCGCCGAGGAGCCAGGTCTGGATCGGCTCGCCGATGCCGGGGATCGCGCCGAAGAGGCCGGTGATCACCGTGGCGCCCCAGAACGACATCTGACCCCAGGGAAGGACATAGCCCATGAAGGCGGTGCCCATCATGGCGAGGAAGATCAGGATGCCGACGATCCAGGTGATCTCGCGCGGCGTCTTGTAGGAGCCGTAGAAGAGGCCGCGGAACATGTGGATATAGACGGCCAGGAAGAACAGCGAGGCGCCGTTGGCGTGAAGGTAGCGCAGCAGGTGGCCGCCGCGGACGTCGCGCATGATGTGCTCGACGCTGGCGAAGGCCTTGTCGACATGCGGCGTGTAGTGCATGGCCAGCACGATGCCCGTCGCGATCTGAAGCACGAGGCAGAAGGCCAGGACGATGCCCCAGATCCACCACCAGTTCAGGTTCTTCGGCGTCGGGATCATCAGCGTGTCGTAGGCGAGGCTGACGATCGGCAGACGGCGGTGCAGCCACTGCTCGAAGGCCGACTTCGGTTCGTAATGGTCGTGCGGAATTCCAGCCATGATCAGCCCCCTCAGCCGAGTTTGAGCGTGGTGTCGTTCAGGGCCGCGATGGGAACATCGAGGTTGCGCGGCGCGGGGCCCTTGCGGATGCGGCCGGCGGTGTCGTAGTGCGACCCGTGGCAGGGGCAGAACCAGCCGCCGAAATCGCCCGCCCCGTCACCCAGCGGCACGCAGCCGAGATGGGTGCAGACCCCCATCATCACCAGCCACTCGCCAGCCTCGTCGAGCGTGCGGTTCTGGTCGGACGCGTCGGCGGTCGGATCGAGGTTGGCGTTCTCGGCCTTCGGATCGACGAGGTCGGACAGTTGCACGGCGCGGCCGGCGTCGATTTCTTCCTGGGTGCGGCGGCGGATGAAGACCGGCTTGCCGCGCCATTTCACGGTCAACTGCGTGCCCACCTCCACGCCCGAGACGTCGACGAAGATCGACGACAGGGCCTGGACGTCGGCCGACGGGTTCATCTGGTCGACGAGCGTCCAGACGGCGGCGCCGGTGGCGACGGTGCCGGCCCCGGCCGTGGCATAGTAGAGGAAATCCCTCCGGGTGCCTGCGTGGTCTTCTGCGTGGGACACGTGCCTTTCTCCCTTCCTCTGGCCGAAGGACGGCCTGCAACAACCGGGCCGCGGTTTCCCGCAGCCTTCAGGGGCGGTTATTAGCCGTCAAACACCTGCCCGTCCAGCGGACAAAAGGGCGCTCCGGGCCGACTGTGACCCGGCCGCTTCAGGCGGTTGCGGCATTCCCGGCGGCGGCAGCCCGGCGTGCGCCGGCACGGCGGATCATCCCGCGGCGAGCCCGAGGGCGAGCTTCGCCGCAAAGGCAGTGAAGAAGAGGCCGACCGCGGCCGAGATCGCCGGGGCGAGGCGTGACCAGAGGCGGGCGGCGGGGGCGGTGGAGAAGGCCAGCGCATAGCCCGCGTGGATCGAGAAGGCGAGCGTCGCGGCGCCAAGGCCAAGTGCGGCGATGTCGCCCGCGCGCGCCTGCGCCGCGGGGAAGAGCGAGAGAATCACGACCCAGGTCGTCAGCGCCTTGGGGTTCAGCGCATTGACCGCGAGCGAGCGCATGAATGAGGCGCGCAGGCTGAGACCGGCCCGGCCTGCGATCCGGCCCGCACCCCCGCGCCGGTCCGCAAGGGCTGCCCCGAGGTATCGGCTTGCGAACCAAAGGAGAAGGCCGATCGCCACGAGGGTCAGCACCGTTCGCGCCACCGGCGCCGCCTGGAACACCGCCGCCATGCCGAGCGTCATGCCGAGACACCAGAGCCCGATGCCAAGGGCGACACCGGCGGCCGAGGCAAGACCGGCCTTGCGGCCCGAGCCGAGCGCGGAGGCGATGGTGTTGAGGACATTGGGCCCCGGCGAGACGATGTTCATCGCCAGCACGGCCCAGACCGTGAGGAAGGCTGAGAGGGGGAGCGTCACCCTATCCCTGCGGCGCGGTGGCCATCATGCCGGGGCGCGCCGCAAAGCCATCGTGCCAGGCGGCAAGGCCGGGGTGACCGTTCCGCCACTCGCGGGCGCCGTGGCGGAAATCCAGATAGGAAAGCGCGCAGCCGAGCGCGATCTGCCCGATGTCGAGCGGCCCGGCGAGATGGTCCTGCCACCGGGTTTCGAGCATATCGAGCGCGCGGGCGATCTTGGCCCACTGGCCCTCGACCCAGGGCGCAAGGCGCAACTCCTCGGACCTGAGCCGCCATTCGTAGACGATCAGGAGCGCGGCTTCGAGGATGCCGTCCGCGGTCGCCTCCAGCGTCAGGGTGCGCCAGAGCCGAGGCGCCGCCGGATAGAGGCCCGCCCCGGCCCGGTCGTCCAGGTAACGGCAGATCACTCGGCTGTCGTAAAGGGCCGTGCCGTCGCCGAGAACAAGCGCGGGAATCTTTCCCAGCGGGTTCACGTCGAGCGGTTGCGTGCCGGGGTCAAGCGGGGTGCCGGACGCGGAGACGACCTCCACGTCCCCCGCCTGGCCGGTCTCGAGGAGAAGCACCATCACCTTGCGCCCGTAGGGCGTGGTCGGGGAATGGTAGAGGCGCATCCGACTTCACACCTTGCGAAAGCGGATGCGGCCGAGGGCGGCCGCGTCGATCTCGACTCCCGCGTCGCAGAAGCGGATGATCCGGCGGAAGCGGGCGGCGGCGTTGGTCTGGTCGCGGTCGTCGGGGCGGTGGAAGGCGAGGCCTTCGTCCATCCCGTCCATTGCATCTTCGGCCCGCTGGTCGGTCCGGCCCGGGCGCAACGCGCGCCGGATACCGTAGGCGACAAGGGCGACCGCGCCGTAACGGATGGCGACGCCTGCAAGCGGCGCGAGGGGAAGCGGCATCGAACCCTCCTGTTGCTGACGCCGCGGATGCTAGGCGCGGGGTGGGAGGCTGTCCATTCCCTTTCGCTCCGGCTGTGCTTCCGAACCGTGGCGGCTCAGCCGGGCTTCTGCGCCTTCAGATGCGTCGGGCAATGTTCGCCGCTGTCGAGAACGGGGATCATCCGCGACCAGATGCCGATGTTCTCCTCGACGAAGTCGCGGCCGACGATCCGTGCCGCGGCCTCGCCCGCCGGACCTTTCAGCCGCGCAAGCTCGTCGCGCGCCTGTTGCCGATACCACTCGTTGCGGCTGGTCACCTCGATCCGCCCGAACCCGGCGCGCTCCATCGCCTCGCGGTAGCGGCCGGGCGAGGCCATGCCGAAGTCGAGCCCTTCGGCGGCGATATAGTCGGCCATCTGCGGCGAGGGCGGGCCGTCGGTGCCGATCAGCCAGTCGGAGGCGACGAAATGGCCGCCGGGCTTCAGCACCCGGAACACCTCGGCCATGAGCGCCGCCTTGTCGGGGATGTGGACGATCGAATCCTTGGAAAACACGATGTCGAAGGTCGCCGGCGGAAAGGGCAGCGGGCCGGGCGCGACCTTGAGGCAGCCGATCCGGTGGCCGAGCCCCGCGCGCGCGATCAGGGCGCGGGCATGGGCCAGCACGGTATCCTCGACGTCGATGCCGCAGACGTAGCCGGCGCCGTGGTTTCTGACCAGGGCGATGTCGATGCCGCCCGCGCCGCAGCCGATGTCAAGGACCGAGCGGCCGGCGAAATCGGTGCCGGCCACCAGCCGCGCGACCTCCGCCGGCCCGCCGGGCGACAGGAAGCCCTCGCCCCACACCGCCTCCAGCATCCCGATCATCCGGCCGTGGTAATGTTCGCCCGCCACCGGTTCCATCGCCTATCCCTCGATCCGCATCGCCTCAAGCTCCGCCCAGTCCGTTGCCGGTACGACATGGGCGGGATGGCCGGTGTCCTTCGTCCAGCCGAAGATGCAGAGGAAGGGCAGCGGGCCGACCTTCGTCAGGTGCGGCGCACCGGGCAGGTTCCAGACGGGTTCGTGCGGCCCTTTGAGAACCAGCGGCGCGCCGGGGCCGAAACGCCAGCCGTGCGGGCCGGTCAGCGGCGCGTAAAGCTCGGGCGCCGGGTGGGCGTGGTCGCGGTAGACGACATGCGGCGCGATGAGGAAGAGGCCGAGGTCGAAATCCTCGGCCGGGATCGCGGCGCCCTCGCCGATGAGCGAGGCGAAGGCGTGGCCGGTGCGGAACGCCTCGCCGATCTCGTCGGGCGGATAGGCATCGTAGGTAACCCAGTTCAGGTGCGGCGCGGCATCGCGGATCGCTGCGGCGAGCGCAGGGTGGGTGGGGTCGAGCGTGGCGAGCGCAGGGGCGAGGTGCGCCGCCACGACCGGATTGGGCGCGGCAGAGGCCGTGACCGGCCCGCACCGCCAGCGGGCAGTCAGGCTGCGCACCTCGGCCACGCCGGGCCCGGGAAGCGTGGCGAGGTAGCGGTCGGCCTCCTCCACCAGAAGCCGGATCGCAGGCTCGGGTGTGCCGGGAGGCGGCAGATCCACGCTGAGCCCGCGCGCGGCGAGAAGCCCGGCGGGATCCTCCCGATCCTGTGGCGAGCAGATGCGGTAGACCTCCAGCGCCTCGGGCGAGATCAGGCCGAGGCGATGCAGATGCATCGCCGCCGCATACCGAAGCCGCCCCGATCCGGGCTGGCCGAGAGCCGCATGGAGATCGGCCCGGGCGCGAACATCCTCGGCGCTGGTCATTTGTTCGCCTGATACGCCATCCGCGCGTCGCGGTCGCGCCGCTTCTCCGCCCGGTTGAGGATGAAGCCGGCGATGGCGACGCCGGTCCCGACGATGCAGACGGTGATCGTTGCGAGCGCGTTGATATCGGGGGTCACGCCGAGCTTCACCTTCGACCAGATCAGGATCGGCAGCGTCGTCGTGCCGGGGCCCGTGGTGAAGTTGGTGATCACCACGTCGTCGAGCGAAATGGTGAAGGCGAGCAGCCAGCCCGAGAGGATGGCGGGCGAGATGATCGGCAGGGTGATGTCGCGCATCACCTGCCAGGGGCGCGAGCCGAGGTCCATCGCCGCCTCCTCCACCGCCGCGTCGGTCTCGGACAGGCGGGAATGGACGATGGTGGTGACGAAGACCATCGAGAAGGTGATGTGGGCGAGCGTGACGGTGGTGAAGCCGCGGCTCGCCGGCCAGCCGATCCATTCCGCCATCAGGATGAAGAGCATCAGCGAGGCGATGCCGGTGATCACCTCGGGCATGACGAGCGGCGCAGTCACCAGCCCGGCGAAGAGCGTGCGCCCGCGGAAGCGCTTGAACCGGGCCAGTGCGATCCCCGCCATCGTGCCGAGGATCGTGGCCGCCGTCGCGCTGAGCAGTGCGATCTTCAGCGAGAGGAGCGCCGCGTTCAGGATCTGCCGGTTGGTGAGCAGCGACACATACCACTTGGTCGAGAAGCCGCCCCAGACGGTGGCGAGGCGCGAGGCGTTGAAGGAATAGACCATCATCGACAGGATCGGGATATAGAAGAAGGCGAAGCCGAAGCAGAGCATGGTGACGAGGAAGGCGGAGCGGCGGCGCATCAGGCTTCCTCCTTCCGCTTCTCGTGCGCTTTGCCTTCGTAGTGGGTGTAGAGCATCATCGGCACGACGAGCAGAAGCAGCAGCGCCACCGACACTGCCGAAGCCATCGGCCAGTCGCGCGCCGAGGCGAATTCGTCGGAGATCACCCGGCCGATCATCGGCTGCGCGGAACTGCCGACCAGCGAGGGGATGATCAGCTCTCCCGAAGCCGGGATGAACACCAGAAGTCCGCCGGCAACGATTCCGGGAACCGAGAGCGGCAGCGTGATGTCGAGGAACACCCGGAAGGGGCGCGAGCCGAGGTCCATCGATGCCTCGTCCAGCGTCCGGTCGAGCTTTTCCAGGTTGGCGTAGAGCGGCAGGATCATGAAGGGCAGGTAGGAATAGACCATGACGAGCACGACCGCGAAGTTCGTGTTCATCATCGGGATCGACCTGAGCGCCCAGTCGGTGGGCACCAGCCAGTTCCAGCCCGCGGTCAGGAGCTTGTTGAACCAGCTATTGGAGCCCATCAGCCCCATCCAGGCGTAGACGCGCAATAGGAACGAGGTCCAGAACGGCAGGATCACCAGCATCAGCAGCACATTGCGCCAGGCCGGCGTGACCCGGGTGAGGCCGAGCGCCATCGGATAGCCGATCAGCAGGCAGAGAAGCGTGGCGAAGCCCGCATTCACGATCGAGGTCAGATAGGCCCTGATGTAGAGATCGTCCTGCACCAGCCGGGCATAATGCGCGGTGTTCAGGACCGGGTGCTCGCCGCCGAAGGAGAAGGGCGGCGCGGTGGGCGTGCGCGTCGCGAAGCTCATCGCGATGACGATCACGAAGGGCAGGAGGAAGAACAGCACCAGCCAGACATAGGGCATGGCGATGGTCAGGTTGATCCAGCCCCGCCGGTTGAACCAGCGTTGCAGGGCGTTGTCGGTGTGCGCCCCGGCCATCGCTCAGTCCTTCAGAAGGATCGCGGCCGCGGGATCGAAGGCGAGGAACACCGCATCCTCCCAGTCGGCCACGCGTTCGTTCTCGCCCGCGCGGCGGGCGTTGACCGAGTTGACCGAGACGACCCGGCCGGAGGGCAGCTTGATGCGATAGAGACTGTCCTTGCCGAAATAGGCCAGATTCTCGACCGTTCCGGCGAAGGTGTTGGGGCCTTCGTTGCGACCGCGGGCAAGCTGGATCTTCTCGGGGCGGATCGCCAGTGTGATCGCCTGCCCCGGCACCAGGCCGGGAATCGCCCGGGCGGTGACGGTGCCGCCGAACTCGGGCACCTCGACGGTTGCCGTCTCGCTGCTTGCAGCGCGCACGGTGGCGCCGAAGAAGTTGATCGAGCCGATGAAGCCCGCGACGAATTTCGAGTTCGGGTATTCGTAGACGTCGGTCGCGGTGCCGATCTGCATGATCCGGCCCTTGTCCATCACCGCGAGGCGGGAGGAAAGCGTCATTGCCTCCTCCTGGTCGTGGGTCACGACGATGAAGGTGGTGCCGGTCTTGTCCTGGATGTCCATCAGCTCGAACTGGGTGTGCTCGCGCAGCTTCTTGTCGAGCGCGGCCAAAGGCTCGTCCAGCAGTAGGAGCTTCGGCTGGCGGGCCAGTGCGCGGGCCAGCGCGACGCGCTGCCGCTGGCCGCCGGAAATCTGGTGCGGCTTGCGGTGGGCGAAGTCGGTGAGCTGCACGAGCGCCAGCATCTCGCGCACCCTGTCGGCGCGCTGGGCGGAGGTCATGTCCTCGTGCTTCAGCCCGTAGGCCACGTTCCTTTCCACCGTCATGTGCGGAAAGAGCGCGTAGGACTGGAACATCATGTTCACCGGCCGCTCGTAGGGCGGCAGGTCGGTCATGTCCTGACCGTCGATGAAGATGCGGCCCTCTGTGGGTTCCTCGAAACCGGCAAGCATTCTCAGCAGCGTGGTCTTGCCGCAGCCCGAGCCGCCGAGAAGGGAGAATATCTCTCCCTTCTGGATTTCCAGGCTGACGTCCGAGACCGCCGTGAAGGTGCCGAAGCGCTTGGTGACGTGCTCGATGCGGATGAAGGGCGCCGGCTTCGCTGCCCTGGCCGGAGCGGCTGCGGCGGGGAAGGCCGCGACAGTCGCGGCGGCACGGGCAGGGTCGGACACGGCGGTCTCTCCGTCTGAGGGGTGGCCGGAAACGGAAAGCGCCGGTTCAGCCCGACTTGATCTCCTGCCAGGCGCGGGTCATCGCCCGGTCCTGCTCCTCGCTGAAGGGCTTCGGCGCCCACATCCGGCCGACCGTCTCGGCGTCGGGGTAGACCGCGGGGTCGTCGAGGATTTCCTTGAGGATGAATTCGCGCGCCGGCACGTTGGCATTGGCGTAGTAGGTGAAGTTGGTGCAGCCGGCGGCGACCTCGGGCTGCATCATGAAATCCATGAACTTGTAGGCGTTGTCGCGGTTGGGCGCGTCGGCGGTGATGCACATGCAGTCCACCCAGGCTGGCGCCCCCGTCTTCGGCACGTAATAGGCCAGATTCATCTCGATTCCCGCCTCGGCGGCGCGCCCCGCGGCGGTCGCATAGTCGCCCGACCAACTGTTGATGACGCAAAGCTCGCCATTCGGAATGGCGTTCAGATAGTTGGTGTTGTCGAAGGTGCGGATGTACTGGCGGATCGGTTTGAACGCCTCGACGACTTTCTGGTAGTCCTCGACATTGGTCGTGTCGCCGTCGAGCCCCAGATACTTCAGCACCATCAGCATGATGTCGGTCGGGCTGTCGAGGATCGAGATGCCGCAATCGGCAAGCTTGGCCGCGTTCTCGGGCTTGAAGATGATGTCCATCGAGGTCAGGTCGGCGTCGGGGATGCGTTCCTTGACCATGTCGACGTTGAACGCAAGGCCGACCGAACCCCACATGTAGGGCATCCCGTAATTGTTGCCCTCGTCCCAGCCCGACAGGATCCTCAGGATTTCGGGATCGAGATTCTTCCAGTTGGGAAGGAGCGACTTGTCGAGCTTTTCGTAGATGCCCGCCGCGATCACGCGGGGCATGTCGATGCCCGCGTGGTCCACCACATCGTAACCGGTGGAGCCCGCGAGCATCTTCGCCTGCATCTCCTCGGCCGAGGAATAGGTGTCGTAGACGACCCCGATTCCGGTCTGCGCCTCGAAGTCGGCGATCGTCGTCTCGCCGATGTAGTCCGCCCAGTTGTAGACGTTCACCGTGCCCGCCTGCGCCCAGGAAGGCCGGACATAGGGCAGGGCGAGTGCGCCTCCAAGCGCGGTGAGGGCGGTTCTGCGCGTGAGTGTGGTCATCGGTTGTCTCCCGTTGGTCTGCGCCTTTTTCGTGAAGCTTAGGCGAGATTTGCGCCGGCGCTACGCAAATCTTCGTTCAGCAAGTCGATGCGGTCTTCGTCCGGGGCGTCGTCCAGCCGCGTGACCGGAAGCAGGCGGCGGATTTCGTCGTGGTGCGCGCGCACCCCGTATTCCAGATCGGACAGGTGGAAATCGTCGAACGCGGTCGACTTCATCGATTCGTTCGACCAGATCGAAAGCTGCTGGTCTTCGGCCGAGGTCGCCCTGTCGATCCTGGTGGCGAGATAGCGCGCCGCGCGCGCGGCGCGCGTCTCGTGCGGATACCGGTAGAGCCGCCCGTCCACGCGCGTCTCGTCCTTGGCGCGCGGAATGTCGTGGTAGAACTGCGCGCCTTCGGGGGTGAACGCGAAGACGGTATTGGGGAAAAGCCCGTAGTAGGTCCAGGACTGGCGCAGCCGTGGCGGCAGATGGACCGGCCGGGGGCTGAGCTTCAGATAGTTGCGAACCGACCAGAGCCGCCCGCCGGTTGCGCCGAATTCCCCGTGGGAATGCGAGATTCCGCCAGGATAGACTATGTCCCGATAGGCCCGTCCGTAGAGATCCTGCAACGCGGGATGGGCCATCGCGACGTGATAGCCTTCGTTGTCGACGTCGCGGACGGATTTCCAGTTGACCGGAAGTGTCGTCGCGCTCCATCCGCCGACGTCGCCGGGCAGGAGGTCGGCGGCGCGGTAGGCGGCGAAGTCGGCTTCGAACGGCTGCATGAGGTCCGCGACCGGGGGCTGTGGCCCGGCCAGGAACCGCAGGAACAGGAAGCCATGCCAGATTTCCATCTCCACGGGTTTCAGCCCGAAGGCGTCCCGATCCATGTCGCCGAAGCTTTCGGGCCGCGCGGCACCTCTGAGGCTGCCGTCGAGGTTGTAGACCCAGCCGTGGAACGGACAGACCAGCGCGGATTTGCAGTGGCCCGCCGCGCCATCGACGACCTGCGCGCCACGATGGCGGCAAAGGTTGTGGAAGGCGCGCACCAAGCCGTCGCGGCCGCGGATGATCAGGGCGCGTTCGCCCAGAAGGTCGAAAGTCAGCCAGTCGCCCGGCGCCGGGATGTCGCAGACATGGCCCGCGACCTGCCAGTGGTTGAGGAAGACCTCGCGCCGCTCAAGCTCGAACAGCGCCCTGGAATGGTAGGTCCAGCCGGGCAAGCCCCGGCGGTCCCAGCCGTTCGGCACCGGAATCGGTTTTCCCGTGGCGGTCATTCTCATCTCCTCAGGCGGGGCCCATCTGGTCCCGTACCCAGTCGTGGAACCTCAGGATGTCGAATTCCTGCGGCATCAGCCGGCCGCGGGCGAAGCGTTCGGATTTCAGCCCGCGCTGGTTCGTCTCGCAGGCCGCCCCGTCCTGGTCGAGGACAACCGTCGCGAACCGCGCGACCTCGGCGGCATCGAAGCCGGGCTGGGCGAGAGTCTCGCCGGAAAAGAGCCACTCCGCCGTGAGCCGCGTGCGTTCCGGGCCAAGGGCCGTGACCGTGACCGCGCGGACATAGTCGACATGCGCCACGACGAACATCGTGGGGTAGAGGGTGACGAAGGTGAAGCCGCGGCCGCGTTCCTGCTCCGTCAGGTCGGGAAATTCCGGCCCGCAGGGGGCGCCGGTCAGTGTCCAGCTCCGCGCGCCCTCCTTCAGCACGGGGCGCGCGGGCGCGTCCGCCGTCCAGCCGGGGGCCTCGTTCGCGGCCATCACACCCTGCCGGTAGACCGGCACCATGTCGCACAGTTCGGGATGAATGCCGGGGCAGTGCAGGCATTCGTTGTAGTTTTCCCAGAATATCTTCCAGTTGCAGTCGAGCTCCCTGACCAGCCGGTGCCCGGTGCGCAGCCCTGCCATCGGCCAGTTGTCGAGGGCGCCGAGCCCAAGGTCGGGGCGAAGCTCCGGCGCTTGATCGGCAAGGCAGACAAAGAGAAAGCCGTTCCAGTCGCGGACATGGACCGGGAAGAGCCCGTGATCGGCCTTGACGAAATCCGCCGTCGGCGTGGCGAAGGCGGTGGAGACAAGCCGGCCGGAGGTGTCATAGGCCCAGTTGTGATAGGGGCAGGTGATCAGCCGGCCCAGCGGTTTCTCGTCCACCGGGCAAAGCTCGGCGCCGCGGTGGCGGCAGGTGTTGTGGAAGGCGGTGACGCGGCCGTCACGGTCGCGGCAGAGGATCAGGTTCTGCCCGGCCACCTCGATGCGGCGCATCGTGCCGCAGGGCAGATCGTCCTTCCGGCCGACATGCACCCAGTTCCGCCGCCAGATCGCCCGCTCCTCCCGCGCGAACCAGTCCGGATCGTGGTAGGACGAGGCCGGCAGCGTCTCGGGACAATGGTCAAGCAGCGGCGAGGCGGGCCCGGTCATGCGCGCTTCTCCGCCTCGAAATGCTCGAGCGTCAGGTCCACCGCCGTCTCCACCGCCGCCAGCGTCTCGGCAAGGCAGGCGTCGTCGGTGCCGTGCGCCTCGCAGATGAACCAGGGTTCGCGCGAGTCGGGCTCGCAGATCACGCCGAGGTCGTGCAGGAAAAGCGCCATCCGGTCATAGAAGGAATAGTCCGAGGTCTTCCAGTCGCGGTAGTTGTCGGGCGCCCGTTCGGCGAAGAAGAGCCCGAACATCGACGGATGCCCGGCGTAGGAATGGGCGATGCCGCGGCGGCCGAGGATGGTGGAGATGCCGGCCTTCAGCGCCTCGCCATAGCCAGCGATCGTCTCCAGCGCCGGCGTCTCGTCGAGGATGCGCAGGCATTCCTCGGCGGCGGCGAGGCTGACGGCATGGGCGGTGTAGGTGCCGCCATGCGCCGCGCCGCCATAACGGAACGTCCGCATCACCTCCCTCCGCCCGGCGACGACGGCGATCGGGTAGCCGTTCGCCACCGCCTTGGCGAAGGTGCAGATGTCGGGCGCCACGCCGTAGAGCGACTGCACCCCGCCCTTCGCCACACGGAAGCCGGTCTTCACCTCGTCGATGATCAGCAGGACGCCGTGGCGGTCGCAGAGCGCGCGGGCGAGCCGCACGTAGTCGGCCGAGGCGGTGATGCCGCAGCAGTTGCCCTGGATCGGCTCGATCAGCATCGCCGCCATCGTGTCGCCGTAGCGGCGGAACGTGTCCTCGAGCCGTTGCAGGTCGTTCATCGGCACCAGATGGGCGAGTGTCTTCAGCTCCTGCGGGATGCCGCGGGAATAGGAGATCACTTCCGGGTCGCGGTTGGAGTTGCGGTCCCAGCCCTCGACATTGGCCATCCACATCGCGGCGTCGAAAAGCCCGTGGTAGCCGCCCTCCACCAGAAGGTAGCTGTCGCGGCCGGTATGGGCGCGGGCAAGGCGCAGCGCAGCCATCACCGCCTCGGTGCCGGAGTTCGAGAACCGCACCATCTCGGCGGCGGGAACCATCGCGGCGATCCGGTCGGCGACGGCCAATTCCCGTTCGGTCGAAAGCGCGAAGACGCCGCCCACCTCCATGCCCCGCCGGGCCGCCGCGTCCACCCGGTCGTCGGCATAGCCGAGGATCGCGGGCCCGTAGCCGAGCCGGTAGTCGACATAGGCATTGCCGTCGATGTCCCAGAGCCGGCCGCCCTTGCCGTGGTCGACGTAGATCGTCCGGTCGTCGCCCCAGTAGCGGAAGGTGGAGGAAACGCCGAGCGGAAGGCGTTGGGACGCCCGCGCGAACTGGGCGTTGGACTTGCCGAGATCCCGGCCTGGAGGCGGGCGCATGATGTGACCTGTCGGATGCGGGCGGGGCCTCGTTTCGGGCGCCGCCTCGTTGAATGTACGATCATTCATCCATATTCTGACTGCGCTGTCAATGAAATTGACCCAGATATCACGTCCGGCTTGCACCGGGACGGCAATGGTCTATCTGTTCTGCGATCGGGCGCCTTTCGGAACGACAACGGTCATGGATGACAACGGCGACATCGCCAAGCCTGACGCGTCTCCGCGCAAGCAAAGCCGCGCGGCGCGGCGCCAGCAACTGATCGAGGCGACCATCGACACGATCGCCGCCCAGGGATATGCGCGCACGACGCTGACCGACGTCGCGCGGCAGGCGGGAATTTCGCACGGGCTGGTCAATTTCCACTTCGAGACGAAGGAAAGGCTTCTGACCGAGACGCTTCAGTATCTGGCGGAGGAATACCGGCAGAACTGGACCTCCGCCCTCGCCGCCGCCGGCCCATCGCCGGCCGAACAGCTCGACGCCGTGCTTCGGGCCGACTTCGACCCGAGGATATGCACCAAGGCGCGGCTCTCGGCCTGGTGCGCCTTCTGGGGTGAGGCGCAGTGCCGGCCGATGTATCAGGCGCTTTGCGGTTCGAACGACGACGACTATACGCGCAGGGTCGAGGACATCTGCGCGCAACTCGTGGCCGCGGATAGCGGCGGCGGCGATCCGGTGCGGATCGCCCGGGTGCTCAGGATCACCACCGAAGGCGTCTGGCTCGACATGATGACGATGACCGATCCCTACGACGCGGCGGAGGCGATGCGGACGGCCTTCACCTGTGCCGCGGCCTTCTTTCCGCGGCACTTCGACGAAAACGGGTTTGTGCGCGGCGGGCGGTCAGACGTCCTTCGCGGCTGACCGGCCCGTCCCGCAGCGGGCGTTCAGCCCATCTGGTAGCCGGGGGTGGACAGCGACAGGGCGCGTTCGTCGCCGTCCATCTCCTCGGCGATCCCCTCGAACAGCGGCGTGGACAGGTAGCGTTCGCCGGTGTCGGGCAGCATCGCCAGGATCACCGAACCTGCGTCGGCCTTCTCGGCTTCCCTGAGCGCGGCCGCGAAGGTGGCGCCGCCGGAGATGCCGGTGAAGATGCCCTCCTTCTGTGCCAGTTGCCGCGACCAGTGGATCGCGTCCGGGCCAGCGACCGGGACCAGACCGTCGTAGAAGCGCCGATCGAGAGCTTCCTGCAACACGGCTGGAATGAAGTCCGGCGTCCAGCCCTGGATCGGGTGCGGCTGGAAGGCGGGGTGGCTGACGGCCGGCGATTCGTCGGTGCCGCGTTCCTGGGGAATGCCGCTGGAGACAAGCGCGGCATTCGCAGGTTCGGAAAGGATGATGCGCACCTCGGGCCGCTCCTTGCGCATCATCCGTCCGATGCCCGTCACCGTCCCGCCCGTGCCGTAGCCGGAGACGATCACGTCAAGCCGCCGGCCGGCGAAATCGCCAAGGATTTCCTGCGCGGTCGTCGATTCGTGGATGTCGGCATTGTCCTTCGTCTCGAACTGGTGGGCGAGGAACCAGCCGTGCTTCTCGGCCAGCTCGACGGCTTTCCGGTACATGCCCACGCCCTTTTCCGCCTTGGGCGTCAGCACGACCTTCGCGCCGAGCATCCGCATCAGCCTGCGCCGCTCGACCGAGAAGCTTTCCGCCATCGTCACGACCAGGGGATAGCCCTTCTGGGCGCAGACCATCGCAAGCCCGATGCCGGTATTTCCCGACGTCGCCTCGACCACGGTCTGCCCGGGCTTCAGCCGCCCCTCGCGCTCGGCCGCCTCGATGATGTTCACCGCCAGGCGGTCCTTCACCGAGGCGCCGGGGTTGAAGGCCTCGGCCTTGACGTAAAGCGTCACGTGGTCGGGACCGAGGTTGTTGATCCGGATGGCCGGTGTGTCGCCGATCGTGTCGAGCACGCTGTCGAAGAGCCGCCCGCGGCCCGCTGTCGTCCTGATCGCGTTCACCATATCCGTTCCTCGCGCCGGTTGCCTTCCTGTCAGATATGGACCCGAATCGGGTGCCAGACACGCCCCGAAACACGACACCGGCAAAAAAGGACGTTGTCCGGTCGCGGCCGGGAGCGGGCGGAACCATCGCGCCGCACCCCGCCGGGCCGTGGAACGGTGTCAGCCGTTCCGTCCCCGGTGGCCCACGTTGTAATAGTTGCCGGTGCGGGTTTCGAGATAGGGCGTGAGCGGGATTTCCTCCTGCTTGAGGAATCCCTTCTGCGGCAGCTTGCCCGCCCGCACCATCTCGATCACCGCGACGACCGAGGCGGAGGTGGTCCAGGCGATCGCCGTGCGCCGGCGACCGCGGATTTCCAGCGGGTAATAGGCACGGACGAACTCCTTGCGCTTGAGCTGGCCTTCCGTCCAGCCCTCGGCGGCGACGTGGACATAGACCACGTCCTCGTCCACCGGCGGCTTGGCGTGGGTCAGGATCTTGCCCGCCATCTCGCGGTTCTCGCGCATCAGCAGCTCGTGGAAGAAGAAGTTCATGAGCTGGACGTGGCCGGGGTAGCGCATCGTCTTGTAGTCGATGTTCTCCACCTTCCCGGCATAGGTCTCGCACATCGTGCCGAGCCCGCCCGAGGTGGTGAAGGCTTCCAGATGGACGCCGTCGATATAGATCGTCTCGATCCATTCCATCGCCGACACGGTCTTGTGCACGCCCTCCTCGATCACCTCGCAGTCATTGAGGTATTCGTTGACGACGCCCTCGGGCGACCAGTTGAAGGCGTAGCCGAGAAGCCCCGTGGGGTTCTGCGGCAGGGCGCCCACCCGCAGGCGGATCGAGCGGACCTTCTCGAACATCTCGGCCAGATGGGCGCCGACGATGCCGACGAAACCGGGGGCAAGGCCGCATTGCGGCGCCATAATGCCTTTCGACGTCCCGGCAAGCTCGCGGATGTGGCGGGTGGTCGGCACGTCCTCGGTCAGGTCGAAATAGTGGATGCCGAGGCGGTGCGCCGCCGAGGACACGCCCTTGTTCAGGTGATAGGGCAGGCAGGACAGCACCGCCTCCTGCCCCCTCAGAACCGGGTCCAGATCGCCGGTGAGGTCGGCCACCTTGACCGGGAAGGGGCAGCCTGAGACCGCGCGCGCATCGACGCCGGTCACCTCGAACCCGGCTTCCGCCAGAAGCTCCGCCGCCAGATGGCCGACCTTGCCCAGCCCCAGAACCGCAACCTTCGTGAACGCCATCGCATCCTCCTGCCAATCCGATTTGCCATCACAATCGCCGGGCGGCCTGTCGATTGCGCGCGCAATTTCGGCGAATTGAAGAGCGGGTCGCAGAAAAGTAACGGCCCGGCCGGTCAAAGTGACGGGCCGGGCCTATGCTGGGCACATGGCGCGCGAAGCGCCTGTCAGATGTCGAACTTGACCCCCTGCGCCAGCGGCAGCGCGTCGGAATAGTTGATCGTGTTGGTCTGCCGCCGCATGTAGCCCTTCCAGGCGTCCGAGCCCGACTCCCGCCCGCCGCCGGTCTCCTTCTCGCCGCCGAAGGCCCCGCCGATCTCGGCGCCCGAGGGGCCGATGTTGACGTTGGCGATGCCGCAGTCGGAGCCGACGGCCGACAGGAAGGTCTCCGCCTCGCGCATGTTCAGCGTGAAGATGCAGGAGGACAGGCCCTGCGGCACGTCGTTCTGGAGGGCGATGGCCTCGTCCAGCGTGTCGTAGCCGAGGACATAGAGGATCGGAGCGAAGGTTTCGGTGCGCACCGTCTCGGTCTGTTTCGGCATCTCGGCGATGGCGGGCTCCACATAGGCGCCGCCCTGCGGCACGCCCTCGGCCACCGTCCGGCCGCCGTGGATGCGGCCGCCTTCGGCCTTCGCCTGTTCAAGCGCCGCCTGCATCCGGTCGCGCGCGCCGTGGTCGATCATCGGGCCGATCAGCGTCGTCGCCTTGCGCGGGTCGCCGACCGGCAGGCTGGTATAGGCCTTGGCCAGACGGGCGACCAGATCGTCCTTGATCGAGTTGTGCGCGATCAGCCGGCGCAGCGAGGTGCAGCGCTGGCCCGCCGTGCCGACCGCGGAGAAGACGATGGCGCGCACCGCCATGTCGAGATCGGCCGAGGGCGCCACGATCATGGCGTTGTTGCCGCCAAGCTCGAGGATCGGCCGGCCCCAGCGCGCCGAGACCTTCGGTCCGACGATGCCGCCCATCCGCGTCGAGCCGGTGGCCGAGACGATCGGCACGTCCTTCGAGTTCACCAGCGCCTCACCCACCGCCGGCCCGCCGATGACAAGCTGGCAAAGCCCCTCGGGCGCGTCGCCGAACCGCTTCAGCGCGCGGTCCATGATCTTCATCGCCGCGATCGCCGTCAGCGGCGTCTTTTCCGATGGCTTCCAGATCACCGGGTCGCCGCAGACCAGCGCCAGCGCGGTGTTCCACGACCACACCGCGACCGGGAAGTTGAAGGCGGTAATGATGGCGCAGGGCCCGAGCGGATGCCAGGTTTCCATCATCCGGTGGCCGGGGCGTTCGGAGGCGATGGTGAGCCCGTAGATCTGGCGGCTGAGCCCCACGGCGAAATCGCAGATGTCGATCATCTCCTGCACTTCGCCAAGGCCCTCGGAGGTGATCTTGCCGGCCTCGAGCGTGACGACCGCACCGAGTTCGGCCTTCGACGCGCGCAGTTCCTCGCCCAGAAGCCGGACAAGTTCGCCCCGCCGCGGCGCGGGCACCTTGCGCCATTCCCGGAACGCCGCCTGCGCCTTCGCGATCACCGCCGGCATCCCGGCCGGGTCGGTCTCGTGCACGCGGGCGATTTCCGCGCCGTCGATGGGCGAATGCACGGCGAGCGTGCCGCCCCTCAGTTCCGCATCGCTCAGGCCCGCGGCCTTCAGCACATCCTTGTGGCTCATCTTGCGTCTCCCTTCGTGACGGTTCCGCGCTGGCCCTCCATTCCGAGGGAGACCAGCACCGGCGCCGTCTGTTGCCGTGTCTGGAAATCGGTCTTCGATCCCATGCCGCGCCAGTCGGCAAGGATCAGGCTCTGCGCCACCGCCCCGCCCAGCGTCGTGCCGGGGCCGGTGACGATGAAGAGGTCGGGCGCGAATTCCCGCGCCGCAACCCGGATCGCATCGGTGAAGCCGTAGCTCTCGGTCACCTGGTGGCCGAGCGTATAGTCCCAGAGCGCGCGGGGATCGGTCGCGCCCGGCCACCAGATCGCCCCCCGTCCGTCGATCATCGGCAGCTTCGGCTGGCTGAAGAGCGCGGGCGAAAGCCGCGCCCGGCCGCGTTCGGCCACCGGCGCCTGGAGCGCGGTGTGGAACGCCGCGTGGTTGGAGAGCCGCATCGGGAATCGACCCTGTTCCGGCGGAACCTCGGCCTCGAACGCCTTGAGCCCGGCGTCGTTGCCGGCCAGCACCAGCATCCCGCCGAGGTCGATCGACAGCGATAGGACATGACCCGGCCGGGCGCCGATCGCCGCGACCTTCGCCATCAACCCGGCCTTGCGCGCCGGATCGGGCAGCCAGTCCTCGCCCATGTGGGGATGGACGAGCTGGCCGCCGATCAGCGCCTCCTGCATCAGCGTGCCCATCGTGTTGACGACCTCGAACCCCGCCTCCGCCGTCAGCGCTCCGGCGCAGGCGAGTGCCGAATACCAGCCCATCGAGTTGCCGGTGACGGCGACGATGTCGACCTTCTCCCGGTCGATGGCGCGGAAATCGCCGAGGGTCGCGGCATAGATCAGCGCCGAGGCATTGTCGCCGCGCGTGTGCTTCGCCACCGAATAGCTCGCCGCACCGTCGAGAGCAGTCAGAGTCTCCTGCCCGAGCGCGTCGCGGGCGCGGTCGAAGGCGGCCAGAAGCGCGCGGTCGCCGAAATGGCGCTTGAGATAGCCCAGCTCGGTCCTGGTGTAGGTGCCCCGGCCGGGGCAGATCACGACCGCGGTCTTCATTCCGTGCCCCCGACCAGTGCCATCGCCGCCCGATATATGCCATCCGCCGACGGCATCGTCGCCGCATAGGCGGGACCGGTGGCGATGAAGCTGTCCTCGGCGGTGATCCTTGCATGCGGCACGTCGGTGCGTTCGGTGAAGAGCGCCATCAGCGCCTCGGCAATCCCGCCGGTCCGCCGCGTCTCGTCGACGATCAGGATGCGGCGGGCGCCGCGCACCGCCTCCACCAGCGCGTCGGACGGAAGCGGCGAGAGCCAGCGCATGTCGATGACGCGGGCCTTCACCCCCGCCTCCGCCAGCCGCCGCTCGGCCTGGCACGACAGGTAGAACCCGTTGCCGAAGGTGACGATGGCGATGTCGGTCCCGTCGCCCTGCACGCCCACCTCGCCGAACGGGATCACCTCGTTCCGGGCGGGATAGGGTCGCATCCAGCCGCCGTCCTTGTCGCCGTGAAGGTCGCGCATCGGGTAAAGCGCGATCGGTTCCAGGAACACCACCAGCCGCTGTTCCTCGCGCGCGAGCCGGACGCATTCGCGCAGCATCCGCGCCGCATCCGCCCCGTTCGACGGGCAGGCGAGGATCAGGCCGGGGATGTCGCGCAGCACCGCCACCGAGTTGTCGTTGTGGAAATGCCCGCCGAAGCCCTTCTGGTAGCCCAGGCCCGCGATCCGCACCACCATCGGGTTGGTGTATTGGCCGTTCGAGAAGAAGGGCAGCGTCGCCGCCTCGCCGCGGATCTGGTCCTCGGCATTGTGCAGATAGGCGAGGAACTGGATCTCCGGCAGGGGCACGAAGCCGTTCTGCGCCATGCCGATGGCAAGGCCGAGGATCGACTGTTCGTCGAGCAGCGTGTCGATCATCCGGTCCGGCCCGAAGCGCTGGATCAGCTTCTGGGTCACGCCGTAGACGCCGCCCTTGCGGCCCACGTCCTCGCCCATCAGCGCGATCTCGGGATGCTCCAGCATCAGGTCGGTCAGCGCCCAGTTGATCAGCCGCGACATGATCTGCGGCTCGTCCATCGCCTTGAGATCGCCGCCGAAGGCCGCCGCGCGGGCCTCGGGCGTCGGGCCGTTGGTCGGCTTGCAGACACGTTTCGGCGGGATCAGGCTCGCCATCACCTCGCTTGCGGTCCTCAGCCGCGGCCTTGTGACCGCCTCCGCGGCGACGCGGGCCACGCGCGCGCAGGTCTCCTCGTAGATCGCCAGCGCCCCGGCAGGTTTCAGCGCGCCCGCCTCGTCGAGAAGCCGGACGGAATGGAGAAGCGGATCGTTCGCCTCCTCCGCCTCCACCTCCTCGCGCGACAGATAGGTCGTCGGCACGTCGGCGCCGGCATGGCCGTAGAGCCGGACGGTGCCGACATGGAGGAAGGCGGGCTTGCGGCGGCTCCGCACCCAGTCGGCCGCCTCCGCCGCCACCTGATAGGTCTCGTAGAGGTCGAGCCCGTTGCAGGCGAAATACCTCAGCCCCGGCCGGTGGGCGAAACTCGCCGCGATCCAGCCCTTCGGCGTCCTGGTGGAAATGCCGATGCCGTTGTCCTCGCAGACGAAGAGGAGCGGCAGGGGCACCGACTGGAACGCCGTCCAGCCTGCGGTGTTGAACGCGCCCTGCGCCGTCGAATGGTTGGCCGAGGCATCGCCGAAGGAGCAATAGACGATGGAATCGTCCGGCAGATCCCGGTGTTCCGGCCGGTGCCGCCGCGCGGCGCCGATCGAATAGGCCGCGCCCACCGCCTTGGGCAGATGCGAGGCGATGGTCGAGGTCTGCGGCGGGATGTTCAGCGTCCTGGAGCCCAAAACCTTGTGCCGCCCCCCGGAAATCGGGTCTTCGGACGACGAGGCGAAGCTCAGGAGCATGTCCCAGGCGGGGCTTTGCCCCGGCACCTGCGCCGCGCGGGCGATCTGGAAGGCCGCGTCGCGGTAATGCAGGAAGGCGATGTCGGTGGGTCTCAGCGCCGCCGCCACCGCGGCCAGCCCCTCGTGACCCGAAGAGCCGATGGTGTAGAAGCCCTGCCCCGCCTTCTGCATCGCCCGCGCCTGCCGGTCGAGCGCGCGGGAAAGGCAGGCGGCCCGGAACACCGAAACCGCCTCCGGTGCCGGAAGCGGTCCTGTCGGGGGCTTTCCTGCGGGCAGGTCGCCCGCCGCGACCCGCCTCAGGAAGTTCTCGTGAACGATGTCGGCTCGATCCATTCCCTGCCTCGTCGCGGTTGCTCTTCCGTTTTCAAATATCCCCGCCGGAGGCTCCTGCGGCCGGGTCCGGGAGCCTCCGGCGGGGATATTTATCGAACGGAAGACATCAGAAGAACGCCTGCAACCCGGTGATCGCGCGGCCGAGGATCAGCGCATGGACGTCATGCGTGCCCTCGTAGGTGTTCACCGTCTCGAGGTTGACCATGTGGCGCATCACCTGGAAATCCTCCTGGATGCCGTTGCCGCCGTGCATGTCGCGCGCGGCCCGCGCGATGTCCAGCGCCTTGCCGCAGTTGTTGCGCTTGACCAGGCTGATCATCTCGGGCGCCGCCTTCGCCTCGTCCATCAACCGGCCGACGCGCAGGCTTCCCTGAAGGCCGAGCGTGATTTCCGTCATCATGTCGGCGAGCTTCTTCTGGTAAAGCTGGGTCTGGGCGAGCGGCCGGTTGAACTGCTTGCGGTCGAGCCCGTAGCTCCGCGCCGCGTGCCAGCAGAACTCCGCCGCGCCGAGGACGCCCCAGGAAATGCCGTAACGGGCCCGGTTGAGGCAGCCGAACGGCCCCTTCAGCCCCTCGACATTGGGCAGGAGCGCGTCCTCGCCCACCTCGACATTGTCCATGACGATCTCGCCGGTCACCGAAGCGCGGAGTGAGAGCTTGCCCCCGATCTTCGGTGCCGTGAGACCTTTCATGCCCTTGTCGAGCACGA
The DNA here is from genome assembly GCA_039808285.1 of Paracoccaceae bacterium. Taxonomy (GTDB): domain Bacteria; phylum Pseudomonadota; class Alphaproteobacteria; order Rhodobacterales; family Rhodobacteraceae; genus Albidovulum. Next base: position 6,867 of record JBDHSQ010000005.1, on the reverse strand, counting down.
AACCCCTGATCTTGCCGCCGTGTGCTTCCGACTTCGCCCAGACGACGAAGACATCCGCGATCGGCGCGTTCGAGATCCACATCTTCGACCCGTTCAGCACATAGCCGTTCGCCGTCCGGGTGGCGCGGGTCTTCATCCCCGCGGGGTCGGAACCTGCATCCGGCTCGGTCAGGCCGAAGCAGCCGATGTATTCTCCCGACGCAAGTTTCGGCAGGTATTTCCGGCGCTGCTCCTCCGACCCGTAGGCATAGATCGGATACATCACGAGGCTCGACTGCACCGACATCATCGACCGGTAGCCCGAATCGACCCGCTCCACCTCCCGCGCGACGAGGCCGTAGGCGACGTAGGAGGCGCCGATCCCGCCGTATTCCTCGGGCACGGTGACGCCGAGAAGCCCCATCTCGCCCATCTCGCGGAAGATCGCCGGATCGGTCGTTTCCTCGCGGTAGGCCGCGATCACGCGGGGCTGGAGCTTTTCCTGCGCATAGGCGCGGGCGCCGTCGCGCAGCATCCGTTCCTCTTCGGAAAGCTGGTCGCCGAGGCGGAAGGCGTCTTCCCAGTCGAAGCGGGAAAGGTCCGGGGCGTCTTTCGGTTTCAGGGCCATTCGATCCTCGTGTCGTGGCGGGGCGCGCTGCCCCTCGTCCAGGTTCCTATGCACTATGCGCCATTGCCTCTGTGCTGGATAGCGCTATTGTGGCACGACAATATGCGTGGAGAGAATAGATGGCGACGCCACGGCGGCTGCTTCCCTCGATCTCTCTCCTCACCGCGTTCGAGGCGGTGATCCGCACCGGCTCGACACTGGCCGCCGCGCGCGACCTCGACCTGACGCAGGGTGCGGTCAGCCGGCTGATCCAGAACCTCGAGGCGCAGCTCGGCGTCACGCTCTTCCTGCGGGAACGCCGCCGGCTCCTGCCCACGGATCATGCGCTGGCCTATGCGCGGGATGTGGGCAAGGCGCTCGACCTGATCTCGCGCGGCTCCATGCGGGTGCGGTCGAACACCGGCGGCGGCACGCTGTCGCTGGCGATCCTGCCGACCTTCGGCACCCGCTGGCTGGCGCCGCGGCTGCCGCGCTTCCTCGCCGCCCATCCCGGCGTCACCATCAACCTCGGCACCAGGCTCAAGCCCTTCGACTTCGAGGAGGAAGGCTTCGACGCGGCGATCCACTTCGGCCGGGACGACTGGGCCGGGGCGGGCGCGGTGCGGCTCTTCGACGAACGGCTGGTCGCCTGCTGCGCGCCGTCGTTCCAGGCGGCTCATCCCGCCGCCGGGGCGCGCGACCTGATCGGCCTGCCGCTCCTGCAACTGGAGACCCGGCCCAATGCCTGGGCGCGCTGGTTCGCCCATCACGGGGTCGAGGGGCCGGTGCCGCAGGGGATGCTCTTCGACCAGTTCGCGCCGATGATCCAGGCGGTGATCCACGGCCTTGGCGTGGCGCTGCTGCCGGAGTTCCTCGCCAAGGCCGAGCTTGCCGACGGCCGTCTTGTCCGCGCCTTCGGCGAGCCGGTCGGCGGGCCCGAGGCCTATTACCTCGTCTGGCCGGCCGTCGGCGCCTGGTATCCGCCGCTTCAGGCGTTCCGCGACTGGCTGGTGGCGGAAGCGGCCGACCCGGACGGCGAGGCGATGCTGCCGCGATAGGGTCTGTTCCGGCCCGAAATACCTTGTACGGAGACTGTATTGACCGCCGATCTTGCCCGCCACTTCCTTCTCGATCCTGCGATCGCCTTCCTGAACCACGGGTCGTATGGCGCCTGTCCTCGCCCGGTGATGGAGGTCTACAGGCACTGGCAGGAGGCTCTGGAGCGCCAGCCCGTCGCCTTCATGGAGCCATCCCACCTGGCCGCCCGCTTCGCCGAGGTGCGGCGCGCCCTCGGGGCGGAGCTTGGCGCGGCGCCGGACGACCTCGTCTGGGTGACGAACGCGACGGCGGGGCTCAACATCGTCGCGCGCTCGCTCGACCTGCGCCCCGGCGACGAGATCCTGACGACCGATCACGAATATGCCGCGCTGACCAGGACCTGGGCCTTCGTCGCTTCCCGCACGGGCGCGGTGATCCGGCGCGTCTGCGTGCCCTTGCCGCTCGACGGCAACAGCTTCACCGACACCCTGCGCGCGGCGCTGACGGAGCGCACGCGGGTTCTCTTCCTCAGCCATGTCACCTCCGCGACCGCGCTGGTGTTTCCGCTGGAGGCGATCGTGGCCGAGGCGCGGGCACGCGGAATCGTCACCGTCATCGACGGTGCACACGCGCCGGGCCACATCGCCCTCGACCTCGCGGCCCTGGGGGCGGACTACTACGTCGGCAACTGCCACAAATGGCTGATGGCGCCGAAGGGCGCCGCCTTCCTGCACGCGAAAGCTGCGGCGCAGCGGGTGCTCGTGCCGCCCGTGATCAGCCACGGCTGGACCGAGCTGCGCGAGAACCCCGGCCCCTTCGGCGGCACCGCCTTTCAGGATGCATTCCAGTTCCAGGGCACCCGCGATCCCGCCGCCTGGCTCGCCGTTCCCGCCGCGCTCCGTTTCCGCGCCGATCACGGCTGGCCGGAGGTCGCGGCCCGCTGCCACATCCTGGCATGGGAAATTGCCGGCCGCGTGGCGGGGGCGACGGGGCTGAGGCCGCTCGCCTCCCCCGAGACGAGTGCCCCGCAAATGATCGCGATCCGGCTGCCCGAATGCGATACGGCGGCGCTCCACCTCGCGCTCCGGGCGCGCGGGGTGGAAATCCCGTGCTACCGCTGGCGCGACATCTGCCTGGCACGGCTTTCGGTGCAGGGATACACCTGCCTCGATGACGGAGACAGGCTTGCCACCGCCCTGCATGCCGAGATCGCAGGATAGGCGCCGTGCTGCGGCGGCCGCGGCGGTGTGGCGCCCTGCCGCACTTTGACGCAGGCGAAGATGACTTTCATCAAGACATCCGATCCGGGACAATGCGAAGTTAGGCCCCGGGCGCAGGATTCGCGCCCCGACCAAAAGCGACAGATGCCAAGACGCGCGAACATCCTTGCCACGATCCTGGCGCGCTTCAGCGCGGCGCGTTCCTGCATGGGCGGCGTTCGTCAGGCTGTTGTCGTCGCCACGCTGGCCCTGGCGCTCGCGCTGGCGGGACAGGCCCGTGCGATGGCCCTTGTCCATTCACCGGGCGGCGCCGAGATGGTGATCTGTTCGGACGAGGGGATGAAGACGATCTACCTCGACGCCGGCGGAGCCCCGGCAAAGTCCCCGGCCGACTGCAGGCACTGCCCCGATTGCATCGGGACGCCGGCAATGGCCGCGCCGCCGACGCCCGTCGGCCCCGCATCACCTGACGTGACGGCTGCCGGCCGGGCCCTGCCCGCAGGACAGGTTCTGCTGCCGTCGCGCTATCTTCGGCCCGAAACCCGTGGCCCTCCGCAGGGGGCCCACGGTATCCATGACCTGGCACCCGCCGCCGTTCCGCCGTTTGCGGAAGGCGGGCATTCCACCGGACCGTGCCACCGGATCGGGCGATCCCAGACGGAAGCCCGCACATGAACGTTCTTCGAATTCTCCTTTCCGTTCTCTCCCTGTGCCTCGCCGGTGTGCCGGCCGCCGCCGAGCCGGTGCTGTCGAAATACCTCGGCGAGGTGGCCGCCTCCGATCTGGTTGCCGGTGCCGAAGCCTTCGGTCCGCCGCAGCAAGACCTGCCCGTCGCACCCGTCCTGAAAGGCGGCGAGACCATCGGCTGGGCCTTCGTCACATCGGATTTCGTCGGCACCACGGGCTATTCGGGCAAGCCGATCCACACGATGGTCGCCGTGGACAAGGATGCCAGGATCATCGGCGTCACGCTGGTGAAGCATTCCGAACCCATCGTCCTCATCGGCATTCCCGAAGCCAAGGTGAAGGCGCTGGCCGCCGGCTACGTGGGTCTCGATCTCGTCGCGGAAGCAAGGTCGGGAGGGACTTCGCATGATGTCGACATCATCTCGGGCGCGACCGTCACGGTGATGGTGATCGACGATTCCATCGTGCGCTCGGGGCTCAAGGTCGCCCGCGCGCTGGGGCTTGGCGGCCTCGCGCCCGACGCGAAGCCCGCCGGGCCGGCCTTCGAGGTCAATCCCGACGCGGCGGCGCCGAAGGACTGGATGGCGATGGAAGGCGACGGTACGCTGCGGCGGCTGTCGCTGGACGTGAGCCAGGTCAACGCCGCCTTCGCCGCGCTCGATGACAAGCGCGCTGCCGAAAGGGCGCTGACCGAACCGCCCGAAACGACCTTTGTCGAGATGCAGACGGCGCTTGTTTCGGTTCCCGCCATCGGCAAGGCGATCCTGGGTGAGGCCGAATATGCGAACCTCGCGGGATGGTTGCAGCCGGGCGAGAGCGCGATCGTGGTGGTCGGGCGCGGGCTCTACAGCTTCAAGGGGTCGGGTTACGTCCGTGGCGGCATCTTCGACCGGATCGTCCTGATCCAGGACGATGTCTCGGTCCGCTTCCGCGACAGGATGCACCGGCGGCTGGTGAGCGTTGCCGCCGAAGGCGCACCGGATTTCGCCGAGGCCGACCTGTTCAAGATTCCGGCCGACGTGGGATTTGATCCCACGAAACCCTTCCGCATCCAGCTTCTGGTGCAGCGCGAGGTCGGGCCGGTGGAGAAGCTCTTCACCACCTTCGACCTCGGCTACCAGTTGCCGCAGCAATACCTGCGCCCGGTCGCGACGGCGCCCGACACCGCGCCGACGGCGGCCGATACCGTTGCGGAGCAGGACGAGGTCTCGGCCCAGCAAGCCCTGTGGAAGAAGATCTGGGCCGACAGCAGACCCGAGATCACCGGTCTGGCGGCGATGCTGCTTGTGCTGACCGCGGTGTTCTTCTTCCAGAGCTGGGCCACGCGGAACGAAAGGCTCTTCTTCTGGTTCCGCATGGGCTTCCTGACCGTCACGCTCGTGTTCCTCGGCTGGTACGCCAATGCGCAGCTTTCGGTAGTGAACCTGATGGCGCTCTTCGGTGCGCTCGTCACCGGTTTCAGTTGGCAGGCTTTCCTGCTCGACCCGCTGACCTTCATCCTGTGGTTCTCGGTCGCTGCCGCGCTCCTGTTCTGGGGCCGGGGCGCCTACTGCGGCTGGCTGTGCCCCTTCGGCGCGCTTCAGGAACTGACCAACCGCATCGCCCGGGCGCTGCATGTGCCGCAATGGACGCTTCCCTGGGGGCTGCACGAACGGCTCTGGCCGATCAAATACATGATCTTCCTTGGCCTCTTCGGCGTCAGCCTGATGAGCATCGAACAGGCCGAGCACCTGGCCGAGGTCGAGCCGTTCAAGACCGCGATCATCCTGAAATTCATCCGCGCCTGGCCCTTCGTGGCCTATGCCGCCGCGCTTCTCATCGCGGGCCTCTTCGTCGAACGGTTCTACTGCCGCTATCTCTGCCCGCTCGGCGCCGCGCTCGCCATCCCGGCGCGCATCCGCATGTTCGACTGGCTGAAGCGCTACAAGGAATGCGGCAACCCGTGCCAGACCTGCGCCAACGAATGCCCGGTCCAGGCCATTCATCCGACGGGAGAGATCAACCCGAACGAGTGTGTGGACTGCCTGCATTGCCAGGTTCTCTATCAGTCGAAGACGAAATGTCCGGTCGTCATCAAGAAACTGAAGCGCCGCGAGACCGTGGGCACGGTTCCGCCGCGCGACCTGACCGGCCATCCGAACCAACCCAAACCCCAACCCGCAGAATGAAAGGACAGACCATGTCTGAGGGACTCAAGACGACGCTCACCCGACGCGGCCTGCTCGGTGCAACCGCCGGCGGCGCGGCCCTTGCCGGTGCGCTCGGCGGGCGCGCCATGCTCACGGGCGGCGCGACCGGCGTTGCCACGATCGCCGGCGTGACCGCGGCCCAGGCGGCCGAGAACGCCAACATCGCGCCGGGGCAGCTCGACGAATACTACGGCTTCTGGTCCTCCGGCCAGACGGGCGAACTGCGCATCCTCGGCGTGCCGTCGATGCGTGAACTGATGCGGGTGCCGGTGTTCAACCGCTGCTCGGCCACCGGATGGGGCCAGACCAACGAATCGATCCGCATCCACCAGCGGACGATGACCGAGAAGACGAAGAACTACCTCGCGGCCAACGGCAAGAAGATTCACGACAACGGCGACCTTCACCACGTCCACATGTCCTACACCGAGGGCAAGTACGACGGGCAGTACATCTTCATGAACGACAAGGCCAACACCCGCGTCGCGCGGGTGCGCTGCGACGTCATGAAGTGCGACGCCATCCTCGAGATCCCGAACGCCAAGGCGATCCACGGGATGCGGCCGCAGAAATGGCCGCGGTCGAACTACATCTTCGCCAACGGCGAGGACGAGGCGCCGCTGGTCAACGACGGCAAGACGATGGGCGACACCTCGACCTATGTGAACGTCTTCACCGCCGTCGACACCGAGAAGATGGAAGTCGCGTGGCAGGTGCTCGTCACCGGCAACCTCGACAACTGCGATGCCGACTACGAGGGCAAGTGGGCCTTCTCGACCTCCTACAACTCGGAAATGGGCATGAACCTCGCCGACATGACCGCGGCGGAGATGGACCACGTCGTCGTCTTCAACATCGCCGAGATCGAGAAGGCGGTGGCCGAGGGCAAGTATGAGGAGCTGAACGGCTGCAAGGTGCTCGACGGCCGCAAGGAGGCCAAGAGCCAGTTCACCCGCTACATCCCGGTGGCGAACAACCCGCACGGCTGCAACATGGCGCCGGACAAGAAGCACCTGTGCATCAATGGCAAGCTCTCGCCCACGGTGACCGTGCTCGACGTCACGAAGTTCGATGCGCTGTTCGAGAAGCCGGAAGCCGAGGTCGACCTGCGCAGCGCCGTGGTGGCCGAGCCGGAACTGGGCCTCGG
>JBDHSQ010000004.1:0-71850 GCA_039808285.1 Paracoccaceae bacterium | reverse complement strand
GAAGCCCTGCCCGGCGCCGCGGTGCCGCTGGCGCCCGCCTCGGCGATCGCGCCCGAAGCCTCGGTCAAGCCCGTCGCGGCCCCGCGCCCGGCGAACGCGCCCGATGCACCGATCGCGGCCGAAGAAGCGCCCGTCGCGGCGGTGGAGGTGGAGGTGGCGGCGGTGGATCCCGCGGCCCCGCTCCTCACCCCGATCCCCGAGACGGTGCCGGAGCTTGAAGCCGCCGATCTCACCGATGCCGGCAACGCGGCCGAAGCCGCCGAGACCGCGGCCGTCCAGCCTGCCGCCGCCGGCACGCCCGAGCCGAAGGCGCGGCCGGAACAGATCGTGCTGGCCACCTACACTGCGGCCGAACCCGCGCCGGAAGAGCTTGAGGTCGTTACCCGCGTCTCCACCTCCGGCGGGCGGCAATGGGCGGTCAACGTCGGCCACTTCGGCTCGCGCTACGACGCCGAACGCCAGCTTCTCCAGACCGCGCTCGTCGAGATGTCCACGCTCGACGAGGCGCTGCGCAAGGTCGTGTCGCGCCGCGGCGGATATGACGCGAACTTCGTCGGCATGACCGAGGAGATGGCGACGCTCGCCTGCCGCCGGCTTCAGGCGCGGCAGGCCGAATGCAGCGTGATCGGACCCTGAGTCGCCGGCACCGAGCCGCCTCACGGCTTCGGCCGGTCGTCCCATTCCTTGCTGAGGATGCGGTTGGCGTCGCCCTCGGGATCGTCGTACTGGCGGTTCCTCAGCGACCACAGGAAGGCGGCGAGCCCGAGCCCGCCGAGCGCGAGCGACACCGGGATGAGGAAAAGCAGGATGCCCATCGGCCCGGCCCCTATCTCAGCCGGAGCGCGTTCAGCGACACGGTGATGGAGGAGGTCGACATCGCCAGCGCCGCGATCAGCGGCGTGGCGAGACCGACGAGCGCCACCGGCACCGCGACGAGGTTGTAGGCGAGCGACAGCGCGAAGTTCTGCTTGATCCGCCGCCGGGCAGCCACGGCGATCCGCACCGCCTCCGACAGCGGCGCCAGATCCTGGCCCAGAAGCACGATGTCGGAGGCGGTGCGCGCGGCGTCGAGCGCCGAGGCCGGCGAGATCGACACATGTGCGCCGGCAAGCGCCGCGGTGTCGTTCAGCCCGTCGCCGACCATCAGCACGCGCCGCCCCTCGGCCGTCAGCGCGGCGATGCGCGCGGCCTTCTCCTCGGGCCGCATCGCCGACTGCCATTCCGGGATGCCGAGGGTCGCGGCCAGCGCCGCCACCGGCACCTCGGCATCGCCCGACAGAAGGATCACGCGCTTGCCCGCGGCACGCAGGCCGCTCACGGCCTGATGCGCGCCGGGGCGCGGGCGATCGGCGAAGGCAAGCTCCACCGGCGCCCCCTGCCCGGTCGAAAGCCATGTGGCGGTCCGTTCGCCCGGCTCCACCCCCAGCCATTCGGCGCGGCCAAGCCGCACGCGCCGGCCCTGCCAGCGCCCCTCGACGCCGAAGCCCGGCACCTCGCGGATGTCCTCGACCGGCGCGGGGCGGATGCCCTCGGCGCCGAGCCGCGCCGCGAGCGCGCGGCTCAGGGGATGGGCGGAGGCGCCGGCGAGCGCCGCGGCCAGTTCCAGCTCCGCCCGCGGGCGGTCCATCAGGCCGACCGGCTCGGGCTCTCCCACCGTCAGCGTGCCGGTCTTGTCGAAGACCACCGTATCCACCTCGGCCAGCCGTTCCAGCGCGGTGCCGTCCTTGATCAGAAACCCCTTGCGGAAGAGCTTGCCCGAAGCTGCGGTCACGACCGCCGGCACGGCCAGCGCCAGCGCGCAGGGACAGGTGATGATCAGAACCGCCGCAGCGACGTTGACCGCCAGGCGCAAATCCCGCGTCAGGTAGAACCAGGCGGTGAAGGAGGCCAGCGCCAGAAGGTGCACGGAAGGCGAATAGGCCCGCGCCATCCGGTCGGCGAGCGAGGTGTAGCGGGTCCGCGCGTTTTCGGCCACCGCGACAAGGTCGGCCATGCGATGGAGCGACGAATCCTTCCCCGCCGCGGTGACGCGGAGCGTGAGCGGCCCGGTCAGGTTCACCTCGCCCGCGCTGACCACGCTGCCCACGCCGGCTGCCACCGGCAGCGTCTCGCCGGTTAGGAGCGAGCGGTCGATCTCGGACGCGCCCTCGGTCACGATCCCGTCGACCGGCATCCGCCCGCCGGGGCGCACCCGCACCAGATCGCCGGGGGCAAGCCCGGCGATCGGCACGACCTTCTCCTCGCCGCCCTCCAGCTTCGTCGCCCGCGGCACCTCCAGCGCCGCAAGCTCCTCGGCGGCCGAACGCGCCGCGGCGCGCGAGCGGAAGTCGAGATAGCGCCCCGCAAGGAGGAAGAAGCAGAGCGAGACAGCGGCGTCGAAATAGGCATGTTCGCCGCCCTTGAAGGTCTCGAAAAGCGAGATCGCCGAGGCGAGGATCAGCGCGAGCGAGATCGGCACGTCCATGCCGAGCCGGCGCGCCCGGAGCGAGGCGAAGGCCGAGGCGAAGAACGGCTGGCCGGCGAAGGCCAGCGTCGGCAGCGCGATGGCCGCCGAAATCCAGTGGAACATGTCCCGCGTCGCGGCCTCCGCCCCCGACCAGACGGCGACCGAGAGGAGCATGATGTTCATCATGGAAAAGCCGGCGACGCCCACCCGCATCAGCAGGTCGCGGCTTCGCCGGTCGGTCTCGGTCGACGACAGCAGGCCCGGGTCAAGCTCGTGCGCGGGATAGCCGATGGCGTCGAGCCGGGCGACGAGCTGATCGGCCGTCACCTCCGGCGCGGCCACGACCGAGACGCGCTTCAGTGTCAGGTTGACGCGTGCCGAGGCCACCCCCGGCATCGACTCCAGCGCCCGCTCCACGTCCGAGATGCAGACGGCGCAATGGGCCGTGGGCAGCGAGAGGATCAGGCCCGCGTCCCGCCCCCGGGCCGCGTGCGCAGCGATGTCCTCGGCTGTAGGCGCCGCGACGCAGGCGGGACAGGCCGAAATCGAGGCGGTGGCCGCCGACATGGCTCACCCCTTCACGAAAAGGTCGAGCCGTTGGTGATAGCGTGTGCCATCCTTCGCAAAGGCTTCCATCAGGATCATCCACTTGCCGGGCGCCAGCGCCTCCTCGGCGACATAGTCCGCGCCGTTCCAGGTGAAGTCGGGATGGCGGTCGTCGGCGGCCTCGGTGGTGCGCCCGAGGGTCGCGGACAGCCGCTCCACCTGCACCGGCCGCCCGTCGCGGTCGCGGAAGCCAAGCACCAGCGCGCCACCCTCGTAGGAATGGGCCAACGTCCAGCCGAGCGCCTCCTGCGCCTGCCGTTCGGCATCGAAGACCTGGCTCGCGACATAGGAGTTCGGCACCTCGAGGCCGGGGAAGGTGCTGATCGCCTTCACCGCCATCAGGACGTTGACGCCGATGATCACGCCGAAGGCCGCGGCGGCGATGAGGAACACCTTGCGTCCGGTAAGCGGCGCGGCCATCTCAGTTGCCCTTTCCGTGAAAGACCGTGCTGCGGTTCACCCGCTCGTCGTTGGTCCTGTCCTCGACGATCAGTTCGATGTCGGTCCGCTCCTCTGTGGCGGCCGGGCTTCCGGCCGGCGCGGTGACATAGACCCGCTGCATCCGCGTCTCGTCCGCCGGCACGTCCACCACCGCCGTGTCGGTCCCCTCGAGCGTCAGCTCGAGCGGGTTGTCCGGCGCCAAGGATATCGTGAAGGGCAGCGTTTCGCCATGCTTGTTCCGCAGCCGCACCTCGTAGGTGTTGCGGATCGAGCCGTCGGCCATCGTGACGTAGAGCGGATTGCGGACCGGCGTCACGTCGACCCCGATGGGCGAGCGCAGGAACAGCGCAACGAGCATCCCGATCCCGATCGAGGACCAGAGCACCATGTAGAGGATCGTCCGCGGCCGGAAGATGTGCTTCCAGACGTTCTTCGGGTGGCCGCCCGCGCGTTCGGCGGCCTCGTCCTTGAGCGCCATGTAGCCGATCAGACCGCGGGGCTTGCCGATCTTGTCCATCACCTCGTCGCAGGCGTCGATGCACAGCGCACAGGTGATGCATTCGAGCTGCTGGCCATTGCGGATGTCGATCCCCATCGGGCAGACGTTGACGCAGGCCATGCAGTCGATGCAGTCGCCCTGGGCGGGGTCAAGCTCGCCCCGCTTCAGCTTGCCGCGCGGCTCGCCCCGCCATTCGCGGTAGGCGACGACAAGCGTGTCCTCGTCGATCATCGCCGCCTGGATGCGCGGCCAGGGGCAGGCATAGATGCAGATCTGTTCCCGCGCGAAACCGCCGAAGAAGAAGGTCGTCGCGGTCAGGATCGCCATCGTCAGGTAGGCGATCGGATGCGCCTGCCCGGACAGCAGATCGCGCAGGAGCGTCGGCGCGTCGGTGAAGTAGAAAATCCAGGCCCCGCCCGTGGCCAGCCCGATCAGCAGCCACAGCGCCCACTTGGTCATCCTCAGGCGCGCCTTGCGGAGATCCCATTTCTGGTTCCAGAGCCGCACGCGCGCGTTGCGATCGCCCTCCACCCAGCGCTCCACGAGGATGTAGAGGTCGGTCCAGACCGTCTGCGGGCAGGCATAGCCGCACCACACCCGGCCGAGCGCCGAGGTGAAGAGGAAAAGCCCGAGCCCCGCCATGATCAGAAGGCCGGCAATGAAGTAGAATTCATGCGGCCAGATCTCGATCATGAAGAAATAGAAGCGGCGATGGGCGAGATCGACGAGAACCGCCTGGTCGGGAAGGTTCGGCCCCCGGTCCCAGCGAATCCAGGGCGTGATGTAGTAGATGCCGAGGGTGACCGCCATGATCACCCATTTCAGGTTGCGGAACTGCCCTTTCACCCGGCGCGGAAACACGGGTTCCCGTGCGGCATACAGCGCCGGAGGCGTTTCGGTCGAGGTCATATTCCGTATCCCGGATGTGTTTGTTCGCGCTGACGTGCTACCGGCCTGGCCGGCTCACCGCCTTGATACAGGTCAAAACACCTGACGGGAATGCGGCGAATGTGCCGCAGGCGATGCCGCGACGGCCCTCCGCCGCAGGGCCCCCGGCCCCGCCGCGCCGCGAAAGGCGCCCGTCCTGCCGGCATTGCCGCACCACGCCCCGGCGGCGGCCGGGCGGGGGAACGCCGTGGAAAAGGCATTGCGAGGGGATAAGGGAAGGAAAGGCATCGGCGCCCCCAGGAAACGCGCGAACAGGACGGGGCGCCGATGCTCCAGTATCAGGTTTGCGCCCGACACCGTCCGAGTTTTGTGCCTTGCGGGCCGGCCGTCCTTGATCTGTGTCAAGTCGGCGGAATCTTTTGCCCGGCTTCCGCGCCGCTGACGCGAGCCTGACGGCGCGCCCAGGCGATGAAGGCGCGCACCGGCGGCCGCTGGAGTCCGGGCCGGGTCACAAGGAAATAGCCGTCGTTCTCGCCGCTCTCGAACAGCGGGATCAGGCGCCCGGCGGCGATGTCCGCCGCGACAAAGGCGCGCGCCGTGAAGGCGACGCCCTGGCCGTCGCGCGCTGCATCGGCCATCAGGTTTCCCGGAAGCGACGTCATCCCGGCGGTGGCGCGGGCGATGCCGAAGCTCTCCAGCAGTTCGCTCGCCTCGTTGGTGCCGAGTTCCTGCATCCACGGCAGGTCGGCGACATCGGCGACCGAATCGACGCGCCTGCCGCCGATCAGCGACGGCGATGCCACGACCACGATCGGCGAGGGCACCAGAAGCACGGCATCGAGGCCGGGCCAGTCGCCGCCGCCGTAGCGGATGGCAAGGTCGGCGTCGCCCGGCCCGATCCGCTGCGGCCCGATCCGCTGCGGCTCGCCCGACGCGTCGATGACGAGGTCGATGTCGGGATGGCGGGCGCGGAAATCCGCAAGCCGCGGCATCAGCCATCCGGCTGCGAAGGACGGGGTTGTCGTGACCTTGAGCGGCCGTCCCGCGGTCTCTCGGCCCAGCTCCTCGACGACGCGCGCGATCTCGCCGAAGCCTGCGTCAAGCGCCGCCGCCAGTCGCCTGCCCTCGGCGGTCAGGACCAGGCCGCGCGGCATGCGGTCGACCAGCGGCACCGACAGACGCGCCTCGAGCGCGCGGATCTGCTGGCTGATGGCCGCGTGAGAGACATTCAGCCGCCGCCCCGCAGCCGTGACGCTGCCTGTCTCGGCGAAGACCGAGAAGGCGCGCAGCGCGCTCAGCGAGGGCAGGGTCAACCACGGGATCATGTAAGTGCACCTTACATGCCGGAATTCTTCCTGAGTCGCAATCCGGCCATGCTGCCTTCATCCTGAATGCGGGAAATCCGCTCTCGGAGGGATGGGCGATGTTACAGATTCTCGGCGCGTCGTTTCACTGCGCGACCTACACCGACCGGCCGTGGTGGCGCCGCCGGCGCCCGCCGGGGCGGGCAGCGACCGGCGGACCGGAGCTGCGCCTGCCGCGCCTTCGCGCGATCGCTGCCGGCGCGGCGGCATGAGAAATCCCCGGCGCCGTCCGGGCGCCGGGGGCATGGCTCTTGCCGGGGGCTATTCGCCGCCGCCGTGGCTGTGGACCCACGAGGCCACCGCGCGGATGTCGGCCTCGCTGAGGCGGCCCGTCCACGACGGCATCACGCCGAAGCGGGCATTGGTCACCGTCTGGGTCAGGGTGTTCTGGTCGCCGCCGTAAAGCCAGATGGCGTCGGTGAGGTTCGGCGCGCCCTGGGCGCGGTCGCCGGTGCCGTCCTCCATGTGGCAGGCCGCGCAGTTGTCGGCGAACACCGTGGCACCCTCGCCCGCCAGCGCCGCGTCATGCTCCTGTCCCGAGATCTGGAGGACATATTGCACGACCTGGTCGATCTGAGCCGGCTCCAGAAGCCCGTCGGCGCCGAACTTCGGCATTTCCGAATAGCGGGCGTCAGGATCGGTGGTGTTGCGGATACCGTGGGTGATGGTGGTATGGATGTCCTCGATCGTGCCGCCCCAGAGCCAGTCGTTGTCCAGAAGGTTGGGGTAGCCCACGGCGCCCGCCGCACCCGACCCGTGGCACTGCGCGCACCAGGTGCGGAACACCGCGCCGCCCGCGTTCTCGGTATAGTTGGCCAGTTCGGGGTCGGCGGCGATCGCGGTCAGGTCCGCCGCGACCAGCTTCGCTTCGATCGGCGCATTGGCCTCTTCGTAGCGCTTGATCTCGGCCGCCACGTCGGCACGGGTATCCTGGCCCAGCAGGCCCTGGGTCGCGCCGTGGACCAGCGGCCAGGCCGGATAGGCGATCGTATAGGCAATGCCCCAGATGATCGTCAGGTAGAAGGTCCAGAGCCACCAGCGCGGCAGCGGGTTGTTGAACTCGCGGATGCCGTCCCACTCGTGGCCGGTGGTATCGGGATCAGCCTTTGTCTGTATCGGTCTCTTGCTCATTTCGAGGCCTCCTGCGGACGGGCTGCGAAGCCGGCGTCACGCGCGGGTTTGTCTTCATGCCGGAAGGGAATGGTGGCGATCTCGTCATGGACGCGCCGCGATCCGGGCCGGAAGGCCCAGACGACGACGGTGATGAAGACGAGGAACAGCGCCAGAAGCGCCCAGCTGTCCGCGAATTCCCTCAGAAGCGAATAAAGGTCCATCGCTTCCTCTCCTCAGCGCGCCATGTCGGGCTGGAAGGTGGTGAAGTCCACCATCGTGCCGAGCACCTGCAAATAGGCGATGAGCGCGTCCATCTCGGTGACGCCGGCCTGGCGGTCGAAGTTGGACACCGTCACGTCCCTGCCGCCCTGGAACGCCGCAGCGCCGTAGCGCTCCTGAAGGCCGGAGGCGTCGGCATCGGGATCGGCCTGCGCGGCGAAATCCGCCTTGGCAAGCTCGATCATCTCCGAGGTATAGGGCACGCCGACCATCGCGTCGGTCTGCAACCGGTCCGCGATGTGCTCCGGCTCGACCAGCCGGTTCTTCAGGAACCCGTATTTCGGCATCACCGATTCCGGTACCACCGACTGCGGGTCGGTCAGGTGGTCGATGTGCCACTCGTCCGAGTAGCGGCCGCCGACGCGGGCGAGGTCGGGCCCCGTCCGCTTCGATCCCCACTGGAACGGATGGTCATACATCGATTCCGCCGCCAGGCTGTAGTGGCCGTAGCGCTCCACCTCGTCGCGCATCGGGCGGATCATCTGGCTGTGGCAGACGTAGCAGCCCTCGCGGATGTAGATGTCGCGCCCGGTCAGTTCCAGCGGCGTGTAGGGGCGAACCCCTTCCACCTTCTCGATCGTGTTCTCGAGGTAGAAGAGCGGCACGATCTCGACGATGCCGCCGATCGTCACCACCAGGAGCGACCCGATCAGCAGCGCGGTGGCGTTGGTCTCGAGGAACTTGTGCTTTTCAAGAATGGCCATGATGCGAAGCTCCCCTTACTCGGCCGGAACGGCACTGTTGGTGCTGGCGACCGCCGGCTGCTTCGCAACCGTAGCCCAGAGGTTGTAGACCATGATGACCGCGCCGGTGAGGTAGAGCGTGCCGCCGAGCGCGCGCACCACATACATCGGGAACTTGGCGGACACGGTGTCGGCAAAGGCGTTCACGAGGAAGCCCTGGCTGTCGACCTCACGCCACATCAGGCCTTCCATGATGCCGGTCACCCACATCGAGGCGGCGTAGAGCACGATGCCGATGGTGGCGAGCCAGAAGTGCCAGGACACCAGCGTCAGCGAATAGAGCCGCTCGCGGTTCCACAGGCGCGGCGTCAGGAAGTAGAGCGCGCCGAAGGTGATCATGCCGTTCCAGCCCAGCGCGCCGGAATGGACGTGGCCGATGGTCCAGTCGGTGTAGTGGCTGAGCGAGTTCACCGCCTTGATCGACATCATCGGGCCTTCGAAGGTCGACATGCCGTAGAAGCCGACGGAGACCACCATCATGCGGATGATCGGGTCGGTCCTGAGCTTGTCCCAGGCGCCGGAGAGCGTCATCAGGCCGTTGATCATGCCGCCCCAGGAGGGCATCCACAGGATCACCGACATCACCATGCCCAGCGTCGAGGCCCAGTCGGGCAGCGCGGTATAGTGCAGATGGTGCGGACCGGCCCAGATGTAGAGGAAGATCAGCGCCCAGAAGTGGATGATCGAAAGCTTGTAGCTGTAGACCGGGCGCTCGGCCTGCTTCGGCACGAAGTAGTACATCATGCCGAGGAAGCCCGCCGTCAGGAAGAAGCCCACGGCGTTGTGGCCATACCACCACTGCGTCATCGCGTCCTGGACGCCGGCGAAGACCTGCACAGACTTCGATCCGAAGACCGAGACCGGGATCGCGAGGTTGTTGAAGACATGCAGCATCGCGATGGTGACGATGAACGACAGGTAGAACCAGTTCGCCACGTAGATGTGGGGTTCCTTGCGCTTGACGATCGTGCCGAGGAAGACGGCGAGATAGGCGACCCAGACGATGGTCAGCCACCAGTCGACATACCATTCCGGCTCGGCATATTCCTTCGACTGCGTCGCGCCGAGAATGTAGCCCGTCGCCGCCAGCACGATCACGAGCTGGTAGCCCCAGAACACGAACCAGGCGAGGTTGCCGCCCCAGAGCCGCGCCGCCGAGGTCCGCTGCACGACGTAGAACGACGACATGATCAGCGCATTGCCCCCGAAGGCGAAGATCACCGCCGAGGTGTGCAGCGGCCGGAACTTGCCGAAGTTGGTGTAGCCATGCATCAGCTCCGAAAGGTTCAGTTGCGGAAACGCAAGCTGGAACGCGATCGTGACGCCCACGAGGAACCCCACCACGCCCCAGAGCGCGGTCGCGATCACGCCCGCGCGCACGACACCGTCGTTGTATTCGTTCACCGGCTGCGGCCGGTGCTCGCCCGAGCTCCTCAGAACCCAGAGGAAGGTCAGCGCGGCCGCGATCATCACCGTCAGCGCGTTGACCATGTATGCCAGATCGCGCGCATGATTGGCCGCGATCGCGGCCAGAACCGCGATGGCGCCCAGCACGGCGAGCTTGATGTAGTCCCACATGTCAGCGTTCCCTCGTCTTGTCTCGTCCGCCCGATTCGTCCTGAGGCGGGCGGTCCGAGTGTGGCCCGCGTTCTGGTTGCGGGCACAGCCCCCTGCTTTGATTTGGGTCAACTTGCCCGAAGAACGTGATTGATCCTTGTCAAAGTCGCCACACTGCGGTCGTGTCTAGTCTCATGGCAGGATGCCCCCGCGCAGCAAAGGAGACGCCTCATGGCCTTCAAGTCCATTCTCACGATACTGACCGATCCCGCGGCGGCGGCCTCGCAGATCGAGGGCGCCATCGCGCTGGCCCGGCGCGAGGATGCCCATCTCGACGTGCTCTGCATCGGCGTCGACCGGACCCAGACCGGCTATTACTACGCCGGCGCCACCGCGATCCTGACCCAGGAGGCCTACAACCAGGCCAAGGAGGAGGCGTCCGCGGCCGAGGCGGCGGTGCGCGCGCGGCTGGACCGCGAGGACATCCGCTGGGCCGTCGACACCGCGGTCGCCCAGATCGGCGCGCTCGGCGGACCCGTCGCGATGCTCGCGCGCTTCTCCGACCTCGTCGTCCTCGGCAAGCCCTACGGCAAGGCGGGCGGGGCGGCCGCCGAGGCGATCCTCGAGGCCGCGCTGTTCGAGGGCCATGCGCCGGTCCTGGTGCTGCCCGAAGGCTTCTCGGGCGCCGAGTTCGGCAAGCGCATCGTGCTCGCCTGGAACCAGAGCGACGAGGCGCTGATGGCCGCCCGCGCGGCGCTGCCGCTCCTGAAGGCCGCCAAGGAGGTCGACATCACCATCATCGACCCGCCCGCCCACGGGCCCGAACGGTCCGACCCCGGCGGGATGCTATCGCAGTATCTGGCGCGTCACGGCGTCCAGGCCGAGGTTTCGGTCCTGGCCAAGACGCTGCCCCGAACCTCCGAGGTGATCCAGCGCCACACCCGCGACGAGAACGCCGACCTCGTGGTGATGGGCGCCTACGGACATTCGCGCTTCCGCGAGGCGATTCTCGGCGGCGCCACCCGCAACATGCTGGAAATGGCCGAGGTTCCGGTCTTCATGGCGCACTGAGCGGCAGGGGCCCGGCGGCCCGGATCCGGGCCGCCGCCGCCGTTGCGTCACCGCCGGGCGGCCGCGGTCAGGCCGCCAGACCCTCGGCCCTGAGCGCGGCCTGCACCGCGGGACGTGCCGCCACCCGCTCGCGCAGCGCCCGCAGGTGCTGGAAGGGCGCGAGGTCGTGACCGACATGGGCCGACCAGTTCGTCACCGTGAAAAGATAGGCATCGGCGGGGGTGAAGGCCGCACCGGTCAGGAAATCGCGCCCGTCCGACAGCGTGGCCTCGATCCAGCCGAGCCTGGCGTCGACGACAGCCTTCTGCTGGGCGCGCGCCTCGTCGGACAGGGCGGGATTGAAGAAGGGCGAATAGGCCTTGTGCACCTCGGAGGCGACATAGTTCAGCATCTCCTGCACCCGGGCGCGGGCCAGCGTCCCGGCCGCCGGCAGGAACTCCGTCGCCCCGGCCCGGTCGGCCACATACTGCATGATCGCCGCGCCCTCGGTCAGCACCTCTCCGCCCTCCAGCCGCAGCGCGGGCACCGCGCCCTTGGGGTTGATGCGGCGGAAATCGGCGCCGCTCTCCGTGACCTTGGCGCGGATGTCGGTGCGCTCGATCTCGAAGGGCCCGCCCACTTCATGCAGGGTGATATGCGAGGCCAGCGAGCAGGCGCCGGGAGAGTAGTAGAGCTTCATCTCTGGGGTTTCCTTTGCGCCGGCGGACCATTCCGCGGGCCGGGCGGCAGGCTAGCCGCGGGCCGAAGCGCGGAAAAGCCCGCGCACGGCACCCCCGCGCGAACAGGCGCTGTGCGGGGGCGCACAGCGCGGTGCCATGCGCCTCAGCCGACGAACCCGCCGTCGGTGTCGTCGCCCGCCTCTTCCAGCAGCCGGTTGTAGTCGGGCACCGTCACATGCCGCTTGCCTTCAAGCTCGATGATCCCGTCGCGCTTCAGCGCCGAGATCTGGCGGCTCACGGTTTCCAGCGTCAGGCCGAGGTAGTCGGCCATCGCCTCGCGCGTCAGCGGCAGGTCGAAGACCATCTTGCCCTGCGGCTGGCGCAGATGAAGCGCCGCATCGCGTCGCGCGACGATCGCCATCAGGCTCGCGATCTTTTCCCGCGCGGTCTTGCGGCCCAGAAGCAGCATCCACTCCCGCGCCGCGTCCAGCTCGTCCAGCGTCATCTCCAGAAGCCGCTGCCCGATCGCCGGGGTGCGGGCCATCAGCTCCTCGAACGGCTTCTTGCGGAAGCAGCACATCAGGAGGTCGGTCGTGGCGATCACGTTGTAGGGCGCCCGTTCCCGCCCGGGCCGGCCGACGAAATCCGACGGAAAGAGAAGCCCCACGGTCTGCGTGCGCCCGTCCTCCATCACCTGCGTCAGCGTCGCCACGCCCGAGACCACCGAGGCCACGAATTCCATCCGGTCGCCGGCCCAGAGCAGCGTCTGCCCCGCCTCGAAGCTGCGGTAGAACTTGAGCGCGTCGAGCGCCGCCAGCTCGTCGGCCTCGCAGCGCGCGCAGACCGCCCGGTGACGGATCGGACAGGCGCCGCATTGCGGCACGGCGGTGGGAAGGGCTTCGTGTATCGTCATCCGGGATCTTTGATTTATGTCAAGGCCGCAAACCAACGCGTTTCCTAACTTACGTGCATGGCATCTGAATCGCAACTCGCGCGGCTCGGACTATTTGACGCGCGCGTCCCGCGCTACACGAGTTATCCGACCGCCCCGCACTTCAACCAGACCGTCGACGCGGATATCTTCCGCGGCTGGGTCCGGTCCATCCCCGAAAACTCGCGCATCTCGCTCTACATGCACGTGCCGTTCTGCCGCAGGCTCTGCTGGTTCTGCGCCTGCCGGACCCAGGGCACCAATTCCGACGACCCGGTCGTCGCCTATGCCGAGGTGCTGAGGGCCGAACTTGCGGTCCTCGCCCGCGACCTGCCGCGCGGCGTGACGCTGTCGCGGCTGCACTGGGGCGGCGGCACGCCGACGATGATGCCGCCCGAGGTCATGGCCGAGGTCGCCGGCGCCGTCTTCGACATCGTTCCCCTGGGCGAGAACGCCGAATTCTCGGTGGAGATCGACCCCAACGAGATCGACGACGGAAGGCTCGACGCGCTGGCGGCGGCGGGGATGAACCGCGCCTCGATCGGGGTGCAGGACTTCGACCCGGCGATCCAGGAGGCGATCGGCCGCGACCAGAGCTTCGAGGTGACCAAGCTCGCCATCGACAAGCTGCGCGCCCGCGGCATCGCCTCGCTCAACGCCGACATCCTCTTCGGCCTGCCCTTCCAGAACAACGAACGCATCGCCGCCTCGGTGCAGAAGCTCCTCTCGCTCGGCCCCGACCGGGTGGCGCTCTACGGCTATGCGCATGTGCCGTGGATGGCGCGGCGTCAGGTGATGATCCCCTCCGACGCGCTGCCGCGCCCCGAGGAGCGGCTGCGGCTGTTCGAGACGGCGCGCGATCTCTTCGTCGCCGACGGCTACGAGGAAATCGGCATCGACCATTTCGCGCTGCCCACCGACGGCCTCGCGGTGGCGGCACGCGAGGGGCGGCTCCGGCGGAACTTCCAGGGCTACACCGACGACACAGCGCCCGTGCTGGTCGGCCTCGGCGCCTCGTCGATCTCGCGCTTCCCGCAGGGCTACGCCCAGAACGCGCCCTCGACCTCGGCCTACACCAGGGCGGTGCGCGACGGCCGCTACGCCACGGTGAAGGGCCATGCCTTCCAGGGCGAGGACGTGCTGCGCGCGCGGATGATCGAGGCGCTGATGTGCGACTTCCGCATCGACGCCGCCGAGATGAAGCGCGACTTCGGCGCCACCGACGCGCAGCTCCGGGCGATGTTCGACCGCGCCCGGGCCGAGTTCGGCGAGATGGTCACGGTGACGGCCGCGGGCTTCGCCATCCCGGCCGAGGCGCGGCCGCTCACCCGGATGATCGCCCGCGCCTTCGACGCCTACGACCTGTCGAAGGCCGGCCACAGCCCGGCGGTCTGAGACCCGGGGGGCCTCAGCCCGCCCGCTCGACGAACTCCACCAGCCTTGGCAGGCAGTGGCGGTGGAGGTCGTAGCCCTCGGCAATCGTCGCCCGCGCCGCCTGCCGCAGGCGGTCGCCCGCCGCCGGATTCGCCAGCGCCTCGACCAGCGCCGCCGACCAGCCCGCCACGTCGAAGAAATCCACCAGCCGCCCGTTCCCGCCGTCGCGGATCATCTCCTCGACCGGCGGGGTGCGCGAGGCGACGATGAGCCCGCCCGCGCTCATCGCCTCCATCAGCGACCAGGACAGCACGAAGGGATAGGTCAGGTAGGCATGCACCCGCGCCACCTGGAGGAGCGACAGGAACTGCGCATAGGGCACCTGGCCAAGGAAATGGACGCGGGAAAGATCGAGCCCGTCGCGCACCTCGTCGAGGAATATCTGCTTCCAGGTCCGCCCGCCGCCCGGTGCCGGGCCATAGCTGGCCCCGTCGCCGCCGACGATCACCACCTGCGCCTCGGGCCGCGCCTTCAGCACCGCCGGCAACGCCCGCATGAAGATGTGATATCCGCGGTAGGGCTCGAGGTTGCGGTTGACGAAACTCACCACCTCGTCCCCGACCCGGAGCACCCGCCCGCCGGGCAGGGTCAGGCTGGCGGCAGGGTTCGGGCGGACCCGTTCGGTGTCGATCCCGTCGTGGATCACGCTGATCCGGTCGCGCCAGGGCGAAGGGAAGGTCGAGGCCTGCCAGCGGGTCGGCGCCAGCGCCGCATCCGCCTCGGCCAGCGCCATCATCAGATGCGCCTTGCGGGCAGAGGTCCGCAGCCGCCGGCCGAGGTCGGCGGTCTGGAACTCCGGGTCGAAATCGGCGTCGAGCCCGCGGGTGCCGTAGTAGAATTCCGCATAGGTCAGGTGCCGGGCCTCGGGCCAGACCTCGCGCAGGAACAAGGTCTCGCCCCAGCCGCCGTGGCCGAAGACGACATCGGGCACGAAACCCTTGTCGCGGCGAAGCTGGGCCGCCGCCCGTGCCGCCGACGCGCCGCGTTCGGCGGCCTCGGCATAGCTGCGGCCGATCCCCTCGGCCCCCGAGGCGCCCGGCTTGCGGTAGCGCAGCACCGTGACCGGCGAGGCCCGCGTGTTGCCCTCGTCGGTCAGCGCCACGACCGTGTGCCCCCGCGCCTTGAGTGCCGGGGCCAGATGCAGGAACTGGCCGGGGAAATTCTGGTGGACGAAAAGGATTCTCATCGCGCCGGCGCCGCGCGTCCGAAGGCCGCGGCCATCAATTCGCGCGTGTAGGCGGTCGCCGGCGCGTCGAAGACGGCATCGGCCGGGCCCGCCTCCACCACATCGCCCGCCTTCATCACGATGATCTTGTGCGCCAGCGCGCGGACCACGCGAAGGTCGTGACTGATGAAGAGATAGGCCAGCCCGTAGCGGCGCTGGAGCGTGCGCAGAAGCTCCACGATCTGCACCTGCACGGTCATGTCGAGCGCCGAGGTCGGCTCGTCCAGCACCACCACCTTCGGCCGCAGGATCATCGCCCGGGCGATGGCGATCCGCTGGCGCTGGCCGCCCGAGAACTCGTGCGGGTAGCGTTCCATCGTCGCCGGATCAAGCCCGACCTCCGCCATGATCTCCGCCACCAGCGCGCGCGGGTTCCCGCCGCCGATCCCGTGGACGGAAAGACCCTCGGCGACGATCTGCCCGGCGGTCATCCGGGGGGAGAGGCTGCCGTAGGGATCCTGGAAGACGATCTGCATGTCGCGGCGGAGACGGCGCAGCTCCTTCGCCCGCCAGGCCGAAATGTCCTGCCCGAGGTAGAGGATCGTCCCCTCGCTCTCGATCAGCCGCATCAGGCCGAGCGCGAGCGTGGTCTTGCCCGACCCGCTTTCGCCGACGATCCCCAGCGTCTCGCCCGCGCGGACCGAGATCGTGGCGCCATTGACCGCCTTCACATGACCCACCGTGCGGCGCAGGAAGCCGCGCTGGATCGGGAACCAGACACGCAGTCCCTCGGTGCGCAGGATCTCCTCCGCATCCTCGGGCACCGGATCGGGCCGCCCCTTCGGCTCCGCCGCGAGGAGCTTCTGCGTATAGGGGTGCCGGGGGTTGGCGAAAATCTCCGCCACCGGCCCCTGCTCCACGATCTCGCCGCCCTGCATCACGCAGACCCGGTCGGCGATCCGCCGCACGATCCCGAGATCGTGGCTGATGAAGAGCAGGCTGAGCGATTCGCGCGCCTTCAGCTCTGCCAGAAGCTCGAGGATCTGCGCCTGGATCGTCACGTCGAGCGCGGTCGTGGGCTCGTCGGCGATCAGCAGTTCCGGCCCGTTCGCCAGCGCCATCGCGATCATCACCCGTTGCCGCTGCCCGCCCGACAACTGGTGCGGATAGGCGCCGAGCCGGGAGGCCGGATTGTCGATGCCGACCTTTTCCAGCAGTTCCACGATCCGCGCCCGCGCCGCCTCGCCCGCCAGCCCCTGGTGCAGCGCGAGGCTTTCGGCAAGCTGCTTCTCGATCGTGTGCAAGGGGTTGAGCGAGGTCATCGGCTCCTGGAAGATGAAGCTGATGTCGTTGCCGCGCACGTCGCGCAAGGTCGCCTCGTCGGCACCAATCATCTCGCGCCCGAGGTAGCTGATCGAGCCCGAAAGGCTCGCGCTGCCCCCCAGAAGCGCCACCGTGGCAAGCGCGGTGACCGACTTGCCCGACCCGCTCTCGCCCACTAGCGCGACCGTCTCGCCCTTGCCCACGGAAAAGGTCACGCCCTTCACGGCATGGATGGTCTTGCCGTCCTGGCGGAAATCGACCCTGAGGCCCCGGATGTCGAGAACGGTGCTCACCGGAAGGTCTTCCGCGGGTCGAAGGCGTCGCGCACGCCTTCGAAGATGAAGACGAGCAGCGACAGCATGATGGCGAAGGTGAAGAAGGCCGAAAAGCCAAGCCACGGCGCCTGGAGGTTCGACTTGCCCTGAAGCGCAAGCTCGCCGAGCGACGGCAGGTTCGACGGCAGCCCGTAGCCGAGATAGTCGAGCGCGGCGAGCCCGCCGATCGCGCCGGTGACGATGAAGGGCAGGAAGGTCAGTGTCGCCACCATCGCGTTGGGCAGGACATGGCGGAACATGATCACCCGGTCGGAAACGCCGAGCGCGCGGGCCGCCCGCACATACTCGAAGTTGCGCGCCCTGAGGAACTCCGCCCGCACCACGCCGACGAGCGCCGGCCAGCCGAACAGGATGGTGACGAAGACCAGAAGCCAGAAGCTGCGGCCGAGGATGGCGAAGAGGATGATGATGACGTAGAGCCCCGGCGTGGAGCCCCAGATTTCCAGCACCCGCTGGAAGATCAGGTCGGTGCGCCCGCCGAAATAGCCCTGCACCGCGCCGGCGGCGATGCCGATCAGGCTGCCGACCGTGGTCACGATCAGCGTGAAGAGGATCGAGAGCCGGAAGCCGTAGATGATCCGCGCCAGCACGTCGCGCGCGGTGTCGTCGGTGCCGAGCCAGTGGTGCCGGTCCGGCGCCGAGGGCGCGGTGCCGACGTTGTTGATCGTGTTGTAGCTGTAGGGGATGGGCGGCCAGAGCATCCAGCCCTTCGCCACCGCCTCGCCGGCGAACGCGCCGTCGGCCGCATCCGCCGCCACGCCCTCCGGGTCGTCCCAGCAATCGACGAGGCCGCCGGTCTCGATCAGGCATTGCACCGCCGGGTCGCTGTAGATCGCCTCGGTGCCGAAATCGCCGCCGAAGGCGGTTTCGGGATAGAAGCGGAACACCGGAGCGTAGAGGTCGCCCCGGTAGCTGACGAGGATCGGCCGGTCGTTGGCGATCAGCTCGGCGGCAAGCGACAGCGCGAAGAGCACGAGGAAGACCCAGAGCGACCAGAACGCCCGGCGGTTGGCCTTGAAGTTGCGCCAGCGGCGCCGGTTGAGCGGCGAGAGCGCCATCAGCCCGCCCGCTTCTCGAAGTCGATCCTGGGATCGACCAGCACATAGGTCAGGTCGCTCAGAAGCCCGATCAGCAGCCCCATCAGCCCGAAGACATAGAGCGTGCCGAAGACCACCGGATAGTCCCGCGCCACCGCCGCCTCGTAGCCGAGCCGGCCGAGCCCGTCGAGCGAGAAGATCGTCTCGATCAGGAGGCTGCCGCCGAACAGCACGGCGAGAAAGAGGCCCGGAAAGCCGGCGATGACGATCAGCATGGCGTTGCGGAAGACATGGCCGTAGAGCACCCGGCCCTCGGTCAGACCCTTGGCCTTGGCGGTCAGCACATACTGCTTGTTGATCTCGTCGAGGAAGCTGTTCTTGGTCAGCAGCGTCAGCGTGGCGAAGCTCGAGATGGTGGAGGCGACGACCGGCAGGGTGATGTGCCAGAGGTAGTCGGTGGCCTTGCCCCAGAGGCTCAGGTCCGCCCAGTTGTCCGAGACGAGCCCGCGCAGCGGGAAGATGCGCCAGTAGCTGCCGCCGGCGAACAGAACGATCAGCAGCACGGCGAAGAGGAAGCCGGGGATCGCATAGGCGACGATGATCGCGCCCGAGGTCCAGGTGTCGAACCGGCTCCCGTCGCGCACCGCCTTGCGGATGCCGAGCGGGATCGAGATCAGGTAGGCCAGAAGCGTCGACCAGAGGCCGAGCGTGATCGAGACCGGCATCTTCTCGATCACCAGGTCGATCACCGAGATGGAGCGGAAGTAGCTCTCGCCGAAGTCGAAGCGCAGGTAGTTGCCCATCATCTCGACGAAGCGCTGCCAGGCCGGCTTGTCGAACCCGAACTGCTTTTCAAGGCTTGCGATGAACTCTGGCGGCAGGCCGCGGGCGCCGGCATAGCGTTCGTCGCCGCCGATCTGCTGCTCCGCCCCGGCGTCGCCGCCGCCGGCGATGTTGCGGAAGACGTCGCCCTCGCCCTCGATCCGCGCGAGAATCTGCTCGATCGGCCCGCCGGGGACGAACTGGGTCAGGGTGAAGTTGATCAGCATGATCCCGAACAGCGTCGGGATCATCAGCAGAAGCCGTCTGAGGATATAGGCACCCATGCCCGCTGCCCGCCCCTGCCCTTCCCGTGGTGGCGCGCGTCAGTCGAGCGCGCCGGCCGCCTTGAGTGCGGCGGCCTTGTCGGCGTTGTACCACCAGAAGTCGAGTTCGCCCAGCGCATAGGGCGGCATGGCCTCGGGGTGCTCGTAGATGTCGTAGTAGGCGACGGTGTGCTTGTCCTTGAACCACTGCGGCACCCAGAACCGGTAAGCGCGCAGCACCCGGTCGAGCGCGCGCACGGCCGTCTTCAACTCCTCGCGCGACTTCGCTCCCTCGATCACCGGGATGAGCCGGTCCACCGCCTCGCTTTGCAGGCCCATCAGATTGAAGACGTCGTCGACCGCCTTCGATCCGAAGGTCTGCTGCAACTCCGACCCCGGCGTCAGGCTGCCGCCGAGATGTCCGGTGACGATGTCGAAGTCGTGGGCGCGGGTGCGGTTGGTCATCTGCGCGTCATCGACCCGGCTCATCGACGCGTCGACGCCGAGCGCGCGGAGATTCTCGACGAAGGGATTGAACACCCGGTCGAAGGTCTGGCTGTCGTTCAGCATCTCGACCTTCAGCGTCTCGCCTTTCGCGTTCCGACGCATCCCGTCGTTGCCCACCGGCCAGCCCGCCTCGTCCAGAAGCGCCGCCGCCTTGCGCAGGTTCCTGCGGTCGAGCTGCCGCTCGCCCGAGGCGGGCGCCATCACCGGCTCCTGGTCCAGCACACCCGGCGGCAACAGGTCCGCCAGCGGCTCCAGCAGCGCGCGTTCTTCCGGCGCCGGCAGGCCGGTGGCCGCCATGTCGCTGTTTTCCCAGAAGGAATTGACCCGCGCATAAAGGCCGTAGAAGAGCGAGGCGTTGGACCATTCGAAGTTGAACATCAGTCCCAGCGCCTCGCGCACCCGCTCGTCCTGAAACCTCTCCCGGCGCAGGTTGATGATGAAGGCCTGGCCCGAGGCGATGTTGCCGTCGTGCAGTTCCTCCTTCTTCACCCAGCCGTTCTTCAGGGCCGGGAAATCATAGCGCGTCGCCCAGATCAGCGAGGACGCCTCGTTGCGGAAGGTATAGGCGCCGCCCTTGAACCCCTCGAAGGCGGCGTCGTAGTCGCCGAAATACTCGATGCGGATGCGGTCGAAATTGTGCCGGCCGCGGTTCAGCGCGAGGTCGCGGCCCCAGTAGTCGGGATTGCGGCGGTAGATCACCCTCGCGCCCACGTCCATGCGGTCGAAGACGTAGGGACCGGAGCCGAGGAAGGGCTGGAGCGAGGTCGCCTCGAGGTCGCGGCCCTTCGCCTCGAAATCGGCCTTCGAGAACACCGGCAGCCCGCCGACCGCCTGGATCAGGTCGCGCTTGGGAAACTCCGGCCTGAAGGTGAACCGGATCTCCCGCTCGCCCAGCACCTCGGCCGTCTCGACCTGCTGGGCGATCACCGCGCGGAAGCTCGACAGCCCCTTGTCGCGCAGCGTCTCGTAGGAGAAGAGCACGTCCGCCGCCGTCACCGGGCTGCCGTCGGAAAACCGCGCCTCCGGGCGGATGCGGAAGATCACCCAGGACCGGTCCTCGGGGAATTCGATCGTCTCGCACAGAAGGCAGTAGGCCGCATCCACCTCGTCGGCGGTGCCCTCCATCAGGCTTTCCAGCATGATCGTCGACAGCGCCGCCGCGCGGCCCTTCACCGTGAAGGGGTTCAGGGAATCGAACCCTCCGCTCGTCCATTCCGAAATCTCGCCGCCCTTCGGGGCATCGGGGTTGACATAGGCGAGATGGGTGAAACCGGCCGGATACTTCAGGTCTCCGAAGGTCGAGATGCCGTGCGAGGTGATCGTGCCGTCGGCGGCACGCGCCGCAAGCGCCGCGCCGAGCCACAGGCAGACCGTCAGGCCGAAAGCGAGCGCCAGCGGTCCCGCCGGGCGGATCGCGGCGGCGCGGGCGGGGGCCGGATGCGGTCTCAGTCGTGCCATTGCCCTCTCCTTCGCCTTGCGCGGGTCGCGCCCCGCCGAAGCTAGAACGGGCCGGGGCCGGGCTTCAAGTTGCGAATATGTGAGAAACCGCACGAGGGCGCGATTGCCGCAGCCCCCGCGGGACGGAACGGGGGCGGAACGCAAAAGGGCCGCCCTCAGCGGGCGCCCCCCGTCCGGCTTTCCCCGTCCGGCTTTCCCCGTCCGGTTCCCTCCCGCGCGGGTGTCGCCCCCGCCCCTCAGCCGCCCAGCGACTGGAGATAGGCGATGACGTTGGCGCGGTCCTCGACCTTCGGCAGGCCGGCGAAGGACATCTTGGTGCCGGCGACCACCCCCTTGGGATTGGTCAGGAACTCGTTCAGCGCCTCCGGCGTCCAGTCGCCGCCATGCGCCTTCATCCCGTCGGAATAGCTGAAATCCGCGACCGAGGCGACCGGGCGGCCGACCACGCCGTTCAGGTGCGGCCCGGTGGCATTGGTGCCGTCGACCTTGTGGCAGGCCTTGCATTTGCCGAACACCTTCTCGCCCGCCGCCGCATCGGCCGCGGCCAGAAGCGTGGCGAAGTCGGGGCCTGCCTCGGCCGCGGGAGCCGCCTCGCCGCCCGCCTCTCCGGTGTCGACCGAATAGGCCTGCGCGACCTCCTCTTCCCCGTGGCTGGCCGGCGCGGTGGCGTAAAGCCCCTCCGCGGCCCATTTGCCCAGAAGGAAGATCAGGAACGCCCCGCACAGCGCGCCGCCGGCCTTGGTTATCGTCATCGTGTCGAACATGTCGCGCCTCTGTCCTGGCAAACCTCGCGGCCGTATCTACCCGCTTCCCCCGCCCGGTTTCAAGGTATAGTTAGCGCGGCGGACCCCCCCGTCCGGGGGTGTCGTCAAGGAGCAACCCCATGCCCGGACGCATCGCCTTCCAGGGAGAGCGCGGCGCCTATTCGCACCAGGCCTGCCTCGACGCCCGCCCCGGCATGGAGCCCCTGCCCTGCCGCACCTTCGAGGACGTGATCGCCGCGGTGAGGACCGGCGCGGCCGACCTCGCCATGCTGCCGGTCGAGAACACGACCTACGGCCGGGTGGCCGACATCCACCGGCTTCTGCCGGAATCGGGCCTCTACATCGTCGACGAGGCCTTCGTGCGCGTGCACATCAGCCTGATGGCCCTGCCCGGCGTCCAGATCGAGCAGATCGAGACGGTGCGCGCGCATCTCGTGCTGATCCCGCAATGCGCGGGCTTCCTCGCCCGCTACGGCATCCGGGGAGAGGCCGCGGCCGACAGCGCCGGGGCGGCGGCCGACCTCGCCGCCACGGGCGAGCGCAGGGTGGGCGTTCTCGCCTCCGACCTCGCGGCCGAGATCCACGGGCTCCACATCCTCGCCCGCCATATCGAGGACCACGCCCACAACACGACGCGCTTTCTCATCATGGCGCGCGAGCCCGACTATTCGCGCCGCGGCAGGTCCGGCATGATGACGACCTTCGTCTTCGAGGTCCGCAACATCCCGGCCGCGCTCTACAAGGCGATGGGCGGCTTCGCCACCAACGGCGTGAACATGACCAAGCTCGAAAGCTACATGGTCGACGGCTCGTTCTCGGCGACCCAGTTCTACGCCGACATCGAGGGCCATCCCGACGACGCCAACGTCCGCCTCGCGCTCGAGGAACTCGACTACTTCACCTCGACCATGTCGATCCTCGGGGTCTACCCGGCCGACCCGTCGCGGCGCTGACGCGCCGCGGCCCGGCGTCAGCCGCCCCGCCGCTGCGCCTCGCGCAGTTCCACGTCGGCGGCGAACTTCTGCACCCGTTCCACGAACCGGCGCGTGTAGGCGCCGCGGTTGAGCCGCGCGGTCTGGATCAGGAGCCGGGCGGCGATGGTCCGGGGCAGGATCTCGAGCTGGACGGCAAGCCGGGTGCGGCCCCGCGACAGCGCGACGAGGTTCACCGTCATCACCCCGCCGAAACCGCTGCCGTCGATCCGGCAGGAGAGCGCGTTCGGCGGGTCGAAATGATCGAGCGTGCAGACGATCCGCCGCATCCGGCCGCGCAGGGGAAAGCGGATGCTCCAGGCCGTGCCGGGGCCGGGCGGTGCCGACAGGTCGGCGCGCGCGACCTCGGCGCCGCGGCGCAGCGCCGTCCGCTCGAAGGCCGCGAAATCCGACGCGGCGGCAAAGACCGTGCCGGCCGGCGCCTCGATGTCCTCGCGCGTGGAGAGCTTCACGCCGTTTCCCCGTTCGTTCCCGCCGGAATCCTGACCTCAATCCAGCCGGTCCGCAACCCAGTTGGCCAAGAGGAACCCGGCGATCGCCCCGGCCCTCGGCCGCCGGATGAAGGGATGGCGGCCGGCAAGTGCGGCGGCCACCCCGGCCTTCGTGACCCAGAGCGCATCCTCCAGTTCGACCGGATCGAGCGTGATCGCCTCGCTCAGCGCCCCGGCATGGCAGCCGATCATCAGCGAGGAAGGATAGGGCCAGGGCTGGCTCGCCAGGTAGCGCACCGCCCCGACCTCGATGCCGGTCTCCTCGCCCACCTCGCGGCGCACCGCGGCCTCCACCGTTTCGCCGGGTTCAACGAAACCGGCCAGACAGGAATACATCCCCTCGGGCCAGCCCGGCGAGCGGCCGAGAAGCGTACGGTCGCCGCGGGTGACGACCATGATGACCACCGGGTCGGTGCGGGGGAAATGGCTTGTGCCGCAGTCCGGGCAGCGGCGCTGCCAGCCAGCGTCCACCATCCCGGACGGGGCGCCGCAGGCCGAGCAGAAGCGGTGGCTCCGGTGCCAGCCGAGAAGCGCCTTGGCGGTCGCCGCCAGCTCGGCATCGCGGGCGCCCAGCGCCGCCATGACGCCGCGCAGTTCGGCAAAGCGGTGATCGCCGGGCAGCGCCGGATGGCGCTGTTCGGTCGGGTCGAAGAACACGCCCGCCTCCGGCAGGTCCGAAGCCGCGGGCTCCCAGGCCGAGATGTCGGCCGCGAACCGCGCCACGCCGCCGTCGTCGAGCCCGAGAAAGACCGGCGCGCCCTCGGCCGCGGCCAGAACCGGGTGGCCGGACGCGACCCAGCCCGCCGCCTCGCCCGCCAGAAGCGGCTTGCCGCGCCAGAAGGGCAGCACCCGGCCGCCGTCTTCCAGAAGCCGCGCCAGTTCCTCCGGCCGACGCCTGATTCCCGCCGCCCGGTCCAGCCCAGAGCCCCCGAACGTCACCGTTTCCGCAATCCGCATGGCATCCTCCGTCGGCGAGAGATGTGGCACGGGCGGGCTGCGGTTGCAAACCGGTGGACAACCCCGCCGATCCGTGTCGATTGCACAACTCTGAGGAGATCAAGATGATGGAAACTCACCGTTTACTGGAATTCCCCCGACTCGACCGCTAGCGTCGCGCCCATGTCATGCCACGCTTCCACCACCACCGGAACCTGGCCCGAAACGGGGGCGTCATGACCGCAGGACCGCCTTTTCCCCTCACCCGCCGGGGCTTTCTCGCCGGGGGCGCCGCCGGAGCATCCTTGATCGCGCTGCATCCCTATTCCGCCTACGCCGCCGCCAACCAGGCCCATCTGAGGATCATGGAAACGACCGACGTGCACGTGCACGTCTTTCCCTACGACTACTATGCCGACCGGCCGGCGGACACCGTGGGCCTCGCCCGGACCGCGGCGCTGATCGCGGCGATGCGCGCCGAGGCCACGAACTCCATGCTCGTCGACAACGGCGACTTTCTCCAGGGCAACCCGATGGGCGACTACATCGCCTACGAACGGGGCATGAAGGAGGGCGACATGCACCCGGTGATCGCCGCGATGAACACCCTCGGCTTCGATGCCTCCACCCTCGGCAACCACGAATTCAACTACGGCCTCGACTTCCTGATGAAGTCGCTCGCGGGCGCGGGCTTCCCGGTCGTCTCGGCCAACGTGGTCAAGAGGCTCGGCGCCTCCCCGCGCGAGGACGAGACGCTGGTCCGGCCCTACGTCGTGCTCGACCGCTGGCTGACCGATGGCGCGGGCGTGGCCCATCCGATCCGTATCGGCCTGATCGGCTTCGCACCGCCGCAGATCATGAACTGGGACCGCAGGCATCTCGACGGCAGGGTCCGGACCCGCGACATCATCGCCGCCGCGCGGTCCTGGGTGCCGCAGATGCTGGAAGAGGGCTGCGACATCATCGTGGCCCTTTCCCATTCCGGCATCGGCACCGCGCGACACGCCGAGGGCATGGAGAACGCCTCCACGCCGCTCGCCCGCGTCGACGGGATCGACGCGCTGATGACCGGCCACAGCCACCTCGTCTTCCCCTCGCCCGCCTTCGAAGGCTTCGCCGAGGTGGACGCCGCCCGCGGCACGATCTCCGGCAAGCCGGCGGTGATGGGCGGCTTCTGGGGCTCGCACATGGGGCTCATCGACCTTCTGCTCGAACGCGACGGCAACCGCTGGCGCGTCGTCTCCTCCGCGTCCGAGGCGCGGCCGATCTCGGCGCGGGGCCAGGACCGGTCGGTCACCGCGCTGGTCGAAAGCGTGCCCGGCGTCCTCGCCTCGGTGCAGAAGGAACATGACGAGACGCTCGCCTATGTCCGCCGCGCCGTGGGCAGGACATCGGCGCCGCTGCACTCCTACTTCGCACTGGTGGCAGACGACCCCTCCGTCCGGATCGTCAGCCAGGCGCAGACCTGGTATATCGCCGAGATGCTGCGGGGCACCCCGCACGAGGCGCTGCCCCTTCTCTCCGCCGCGGCCCCGTTCAAGGCGGGCGGCCGGGGCGGGCCCGACCACTACACCGACGTGCCCGCGGGCGACGTGGCGATCCGGCATGTGGCCGACCTCTACCTCTACCCCAACACGATCCGCGCGGTGAAGGTCACCGGGCAGCAGCTCGGGGACTGGCTCGAACGTTCCGCCGGCATGTTCAACCGGGTGGAGCCGGGCAAGGCCGACCAGATGCTCCTGAACCCCGATTTCCCCAGCTACAACTTCGACGTGATCGACGGCGTCAGCTACGAGATCGACCTGTCGCAGCCCTCGAGATACGGGCCGGCGGGCGAAGCGGCAAACCCCGGGGCGAACCGGATCGTGAACCTGCGGCACGCCGGCCGGCCCGTCGATCCGGCCGCGGAATTCGTCATCGCCACCAACAGCTACCGTGCCGGCGGCGGCGGCGACTTTCCCGGCGCAGGCGGCGACACGATCGTCTTCGAAGGCCCCGACACCAACCGCGACATCATCGTGCGCTACATCCACGAACAAGGCGAGATCAGCCCCGCCGCCGACGGCAACTGGCGCTTCAGGGCCCTGCCGGGGACGAGCGTGCTGTTCGACACCGGGCACAGGGCCGCCGCCCACCTCGCCGGCCTGACGACGCTTTCGATCGAGCCGGCGGGCGACGGCCCGGACGGGTTCGCGCGCTTCCGCATCACGCTCTGACCGGCGCGGCGGGTGCCCGGCGGGCCTCGACAGCCCCGCCCCGTCGCGGCATAACGCCCGCGGACAAGGCGGGAGCGGACGATGCGGCTGATCCTCTGGGCGATTCTCTTCGCGCTTCTCCTCGGCGTCGCCGCCTGGATCACCCGTCCCGGCCTCGGCGCCTTCGACGCCATGCTGCGCACGGCGATCCAGACCAGGATCGCCACGACCGACGTCGACGCTGGCGGCGATGCGCTTTCGACGGTCGCGCTGATCGGCTGCAAGCTCAAGCCCTCGACCTGCTTCGACGCCGTCCGCCAAAGCCTCGAGGTGGTGGAGGAGGACCGCACCCTCTTCACCCGCTTCACGGTGAAGGGCTTCGGACAGGAAACGACCTGCACCGGCGCCTTCACCAGGATCTGGTGCGACCGTCCGCTGCTCGGGAACTAGCCCCCGCCGCCCAGCGAAGCTGCTCGTCGGTCTCGATGGCACAGGGGCGCGCGCGCCGCAGCCGCGCCAGCGCCGCCTCCGGCGCCTCGCCGCAATCGACCATCAGCCTCAGCGCCGCCATGCCCGACCGGCCGCAGCCGCCGAGGCAGTGGAAGAGCACCCGCCCGCCCGACGCCAGCATTCCCCGTGCCTCGGCCGAGACCCCCGCCCAGCCGTCCCCGAGCGCGATGCTCTCCGCCGCGAAGTCGGCCACCGGCAGGTGCCGCCAGGCGATCCCCGCCGCCGCCAGATCGGCCGGCAGTGCCGCCGCCCCCAGCGCCAGTTCCGCCGCCGTCGCCATCGTCACCACCAGGCCCGGCGCCCAGGACAGCACCGCCGCCAGATCGCCGGCATAGTCGCCCGCCCGCCCCGGCATCGGGCAGAGGCCGATCAACCCGCCGCCGGCCTTCACTTCCGCGACCCCGAACCGCTCCACCCGCCCCCTCCGCCGTTCTTGCCTTCCATCCTGCCCTGCCCTATATGGAAAGGCGAGAGGTTGGCGCGGGCGAGCGCCTCGCCAACCCGGTCAGGTCCGGAAGGAAGCAGCCGTAACGAGCCCCGCTTGGGTCGTTGTCCAGCCTCTCACCTCATGCGCCCCGCGAAGGAGTCGAACATGGCAGAGCGTGTTTCCCTCCGGGCCGGGGCTGCCTGAGACGCAAGGTTCTGTCCCGCCCGTCCCGACATCACCCGCCCGACGCGCCGCGCGGGCGACAGTTTCGGCCCGCTTCGAGGACAGATCATTGACCCCCTTCTCTCCAACTCTCGCCGCCCTCGGCTGGTCGGCGGACTTCCTGCGCCAGCTTTCCCCGGACGAGATGGCAACGCTCGCCCCCGCCCGCGTCACCGGCGTCCACCGCGCCCGGCTCTCGGCGCTGACGGCCGGGGGCCCCGCCGAACTCTCGCTCCCCCCCGATCTCGCGGCAGGCGAGGTCGCGGTCGGCGACTGGGTTCTGGCCGATCCCGCCACCGGCCGCGCCACCCGGCTCCTCGACCGCCGCTCCCGCATCTTCCGCCGCGCCGCGGGCGAGGCGTCGCGCGAACAGCTCATCGTCGCCAATGTCGATGCCGTCTTCATCACCACGAGCTGCACCGCGGAGTTCAACGAGGCTCGGCTCGAACGCTACCTCGCGCTGGCTCACGCGGGCGGGGTGCCGCCGGTCTTCGTCCTGACCAAGACCGACCGGACCGACGATCCCGACGCCTTTCTCGACCGGCTCCGCGCCATCGGCCCCGCCGTGCCCGCCGTGGCGCTCGATGCCAGGTCCGCCGGCAGCGCCGCCGCGCTGATGCCCTGGTGCGGCCCGGGCCGGACGGTCGCCTTCCTCGGCATGTCCGGCGTCGGCAAGTCCACCCTCGCCTCGGCGCTGACCGGCCTCGACCTCGACACCGGCGATCTCAGCGCCGACCGGATGCGCGGCCGCCACACCACCACCGCGCGCGAGATGCACGCCATTCCCGGCGGCGGCTGGCTGATCGACACGCCGGGGATGCGCGAGCTTCGCCTGACCGACATGGCCGAGGGGATCGACGGGGCCTTCGCCGAGATCGCCGCCCTAGCCGGTGCCTGCCGCTTCCGCGACTGCACCCACGGGCCGGAACCGGGCTGCGCCGTGCAGGCGGCGGTGCAGGCGGGCACGGTGGACGCCGCCCGGGTAGAGCGCTGGAAGAAGCTCCGCGCCGAGGACGCCGGCCACACCGCCTCGGCGCTCGACCGCCGGCGCAGGGGCAAGGCGCTGGCACGGCGCGTGAAGGAGGCGAAGCGGATCAAGGGGCGGGAATGACGCTTGACCGCGCCCGGGCCGGCGGTCCCTCCGGCGATGCTAGGCGCCGGGCGTCATGCGGGCCCTCGGATGGGCAAGCGCCCGCACACCCGCATAGGCGTTGAACAGGATCGCCGCCAGCACCACGGCACCGCCGACGAAGGTGGCCGCACTGGCCGTCTCGCCCATGATCAGCCAGACCCAGAACGGGGCCAGCAGCACCTCGGTATTCGACAGAAGCGTCAGTTCCGCCGAGGGCACCACCCGGCTGCCGAGGGTGTAAAGGATCATGCCGCCCGACATGGTGACGACACCCATCAGGAGGCACCACATCAGGTCCGTGGCGGGAACGGCCAGCGGCTGGCCCAGTTGGATGGCGGCAAGCGCCCCCGCGACCACGGCGAAGGCCGCGCCGAGGATCGAGGCAGGCAGGCTGTCCTCGATCCTGCGCCATCGCAGCGCAACGCTGAAGGCGGCGAAGCCGAGGGCCGAAACCAGCGCGGCGACGTTGCCGATCAGCGCCCCGGCCGCCAGCCCCTCGCGCACCATCAGGAAGATGCCGATCAGCGCCAGCGCGATGGCCCCCCAGGTGCGCGGCGCCACCGCCTCGCCGAGGATCAGCCGGCCGAGGATCGCAGCCAGGAAGGGCGAGGCCGCCAGAAGGAAGGCCGCATTGGCAACCGTGGTCGTCTGGAACGCCAGGATCGCGCCGCCCATTGCGGCCACCAGCCCGATCCCGCCCAGAACGCCCGCCAGCCCCGCCCTGCGGATCGCGGGCCAGGGCGAGCCGCCCCCTCGCCAGGCGAGGAACGCCAGCAGCACCGGCACCATCGCCAGCGACCGCCACGCCAGCACCGCCCATGACCCCGCCTCGCCGATCTGGCGGATCATCAGGGCCTGGAAGGACCACAGCAGCCCTGCCGTCAGCACCATGACCATGCCCGTCCCGTAACGCATCATCCGCCCCTTCTTCCTCGCGCCATCTAGGGGCTGGGCAATGCCTCATTCAAACGAATAGTATTGAGGAAACACTTCAGGATTCCTGAACCGTGGCGGACCCGCTCGACCTCTTGCTTCTGCGCAGCTTCGTGGCCGTGATCGACTGCGGCAGCATCCAGCTTGCCGCCGCCCGGGTGGGGCGCAGCCAGTCTGCCGTCAGCATGCAGATCAGGCGGCTGGAAGAGGACGTGGGCCGCCCGCTGTTCCAGCGGGAGGGGCGCAACCTGCGCCCGAACCCGGCGGGGGAAGATCTGCTTCTCCACGCCCGCCGCCTGTTGCGCCTGTCGGACGAGGCACTGGCCAGCCTCCGCCACCCCGAGGCGGCAGGCGTCGTGCGTCTCGGCATGCCCGAGGATTACGCGGCCCATCTTCTTGCGCCCACGCTCGCGCGGTTCGCACGCGAATTCCCGCTGGCCGAGATCGAACTGACCTTCGATTCCTCGCCCGCCCTGCTGCGTCTCGGCGAGGCGGGCAAACTCGACCTCGCGCTGGTCACCCGGGAGCCGCGCCAGCCCTTCGCGGTGCTGCGGCGTGAACGCTTCGTCTGGGCCGCGGCCCCCGACCACGGCGCCTGGCTGCGCGATCCCCTGCCCGTCGCCCTGTTCGAGGCCGGTGACATCGCTCGCCGCCTTGCCGTCGAGGCGCTGCAAGCCGCCGACCGGCGCTACCGCGTGGTGTCCTCGAGCCACAGCCTCCTCGGCCTCATTGCCGTGGCGCAGGCGGGTCTCGCCGTCGTCGGCCTCGTCGAATCCTGCCTGCCGCCCGGCCTCGTTCGTGTGGGTGAGGCCGAAGGGCTGCCGCCCTTGCCGGTTCTCGACCTCAGCCTCGTCCCCGGACCGGGCGAACCGGTCCTCCTCGCCGCGCATCTGGCCGCGTTCCTGCGACGGGAACTGGGCCGCGACGGGTCGGTCGTCCTGTAACTGCGCCGCCGGATGTGGGCGGGCAGTCGGGACATGCCGTGAAGAAAAATCCGGTGCCGCTCGAATGACGGCAGGGGGCCGACGCCCCCTTGCCAATCCCCTACCCCGGCGCGCGCCCTGTCGGGACGGAAAACCGACGCGAACCCGGCGCGGGCGGGACGGGA
Organism: Paracoccaceae bacterium; assembly: GCA_039808285.1. GTDB lineage: Bacteria > Pseudomonadota > Alphaproteobacteria > Rhodobacterales > Rhodobacteraceae > Albidovulum. Next base: position 41,199 of record JBDHSQ010000004.1, on the reverse strand, counting down.
AACCGACAGCGGTAAACCGGCGGGTGCTGACGGGTGGACGTCGCCCGTCCGCACCCCTACCTTGGGCCCGAGCCCGAATCCGAGAGCCCGATGACCGACGCCCCAGGAACCCGCTACCAGGTTCTCGCCCGCAAGTATCGCCCCGAGACCTTCGCCGACCTCGTCGGGCAGGAGCCGATGGTGCGCACCCTGAAGAACGCCTTCGCCGCCGACCGGATCGCGCAGGCCTTCATCATGACCGGCATCCGCGGCACGGGGAAGACGACCACCGCCCGGATCATCGCCAAGGGGCTGAACTGCGTCGGCGAGGACGGCACCGGCGGCCCGACGACCGAGCCCTGCGGCCGCTGCGAACATTGCGTGGCGATCATGGAGGGCCGCCACGTCGACGTGATGGAGATGGACGCGGCCAGCCGCACCGGCGTCGGCGACATCCGTGAAATCATTGAATCGGTTCACTATCGCGCCGCTTCGGCGCGCTACAAGATCTACATCATCGACGAGGTCCACATGCTGTCGACGAGCGCGTTCAACGCGCTTCTGAAGACGCTGGAGGAGCCGCCGGCGCATGTGAAGTTCATCTTCGCCACGACCGAGATCCGCAAGGTGCCGGTCACCGTGCTCAGCCGCTGCCAGCGCTTCGACCTGCGCCGGATCGAGCCCGAGGCGATGCTGGCGCTCCTGCGCCGGATCGCCACCGCCGAAGGCGCGGCGATCACCGACGAGGCGCTGGCGCTGATCACCCGCGCCGCCGAGGGCTCCGCCCGTGACGCGACCTCGCTTCTCGACCAGGCGATCTCGCACGGCGCGGGGGAAACCACCGCGGACCAGGTTCGCGCCATGCTCGGGCTGGCCGACCGCGGCCGGGTGATGGACCTCCTCGACCTGATCCTGAAGGGCGACGCGGCCGGCGCCCTGGGCGAGATCGGGGCGCAGTATTCCGACGGCGCCGACCCGATGGCGGTGCTGCGCGATCTGGCGGAAATCACCCATTGGGTCAGCGTCATCAAGATCACGCCCGAGGCCGCCTCCGACCCCACCGTGGCGCCGGAGGAGCGCACGCGGGGCCAGGCGATGGCCGCGGCGCTGCCGATGCGGGTGCTTACCCGGATGTGGCAGATGCTGCTGAAATCGCTGGAGGAAGTCGCCGCCGCCCCGAACGCGATGATGGCCGCGGAGATGGCGGTGATCCGCATGACCCATGTCGCCGACCTGCCCGACCCGGAACAACTGATCCGCCGCCTGGCCGAAGGCCCCGGCCCCGCCGCGCCGGCCGGCCGCGGGCCGGCTCCGGGCGGCCAGACCCCCCACGCCGCGCCGCGCGCGCAGGTGACCGCCGCACCCTCGGGCAATGGCGCGGCCACCGCGCTGGCCCGTGCGCCGGAGGTGGCGCTGGCGCGCTACGCGAGCTTCCCGGCGGTGGTGGAACTGATCCGCGCCAACCGCGATGTGAAGCTCCTGCTGGAGGTGGAGAACCACCTCCGCCTCGTCCGTTACGCGCCCGGCCGGATCGAGTTCGAGCCCTCCGCCGACGCGCCTCCCGACCTCGCGGCGACGCTCGCCGGGCGCTTGCAGGGCTGGACCGGCGTGCGCTGGGGCGTCTCGGTCGTCTCGGCCGGCGGCCAACCCACGATCGCCGAGACGCGGGACGCCAGGGCGTTGACGGCAAAGGAAAAGGCGCGCGAGAACCCACTGGTGCAGGCGGTCTTCGCCGCCTTTCCCGAGGCGGAGATCGTCGCGGTCCGGACCCCGGCGGAGATCGAGGCGGCGGCCGGGGCCGAGGCCCTGCCGGAGGCGGAGGCCGAGGCCGGGGGCGACTGGGATCCGTTCGAGGAAGAATGAGGACGAAAGCATGCTGAAAGGATTGGGCGGCTTCGGCGACATGGCCAAGATGATGAAGGCCGCGCAGGAGATGCAGGCCAAGATGGCCGCGCTGACCGAGGAGATGGACCGCATCACCGTGACCGGCGAAAGCGGCGCCGGGCTGGTGAGGGCGGTCTGCACCGCCAAGGGGGAGCTGAAGTCGCTCGACATCGACCCGTCGATCTTCCAGCCCTCCGAAAAGGAGGTGGTGGAGGACCTGATCCTCGCCGCAATCAAGGACGCGCAGAAACGCGCGCAGGACCGGCTCCAGCAGGAACAGCAGCGCATGATGCAGGATCTCGGCCTGCCCGCCGACGTCAAGCTGCCGTTCTGATCCCCGCTTTCGCGGAGATGACAGGTTTCCCGGGGAGGACAGCTTGCGCGGGGATGACAATCGCCCCCTGTCACCCCCCGCGAAGGCGGGGGCCTCCCGCCGCCCCCTGTCATCCCCGCGAAAGCCCGGATAACATCTCCCTCCTGTCACCCTCGCGGAAGCGGGGGGCCCGCCACGAGAGACCCGACCATGACCGACGCCACCCGCGACATCGAGGCGCTGATCGAGCTGATGGCCCGGCTGCCGGGCCTCGGCCCCCGGTCGGCGCGGCGGGCGGTGCTGCATCTGATCAAGAAGCGCGGGCAGGTCATGGCGCCCCTGGCGCAGGCGATGAAGCAGGTGGCCGAGACGGCCCGCGAATGCGCGGTCTGCGGCAACATCGGCACCGCCGACATCTGCGGCATCTGCCACGACGGGCGCCGCGCGACCGGCGAGATCTGCGTGGTGGAGGACGTGGCCGACCTCTGGGCGATGGAACGCGGCCACGCCTTCAAGGGCCGCTACCATGTGCTCGGCGGCACGCTCTCGGCGCTCGACGCGGTGGGGCCGGAGGAGCTGCGCATCCCCCGGCTTCTCGCCCGCGTCGGCGAGGAGAGCGTCCGCGAGGTGATCCTCGCGCTCAACGCCACCGTCGACGGCCAGACGACGGCGCATTACATCGCCGAGGCGCTGGAAGGCACCGGCGTCGCCGTGACCTCGCTCGCTCAGGGCGTGCCGATCGGGGGGGAACTCGACTATCTCGACGACGGCACGATCCAGGCGGCGCTCAAGGCGCGCCGGAGGGTTTAGGAGCGAGGAGGAGCCCATTGGAACAGGCGGTCAGGACGCTCTTCGCGCTTTACGAATGCGCCTTCCGGCAGGCGCTCGCCGCGGAACCGGACCCCGAGGCGGTCGCCCGGCTCTATGCGCCGGAGTTAATCGCGGCCTCTCCCGCCGGGGTCCGGACCGGGCGGAACGACGCGCAGTTCCTCCACGTCATGGCCGAGGGCTATGCCCGCTACCGGCAGATCGGCACCAGGGACATGCGCATCCGCGACATCGCCCTCTCGCCGATTGACGACCATCATTGCGTCGCCCGCGTAGGCTGGACCGCGACCTATGCGCGCGACGACCTGCCGGAGACGGTGCTGGACTTCGACGTGCACTATCTGGTCCAGGTGCTGGAGGGCATCGCGAGGGTCTTCGGCTGGATCGCCGGCGACGAGGAGGCGGTGCTGAAGCGGCACGGGATCATCTGAACCTCGCCGCCGTCCGAACGAAAAGGGCGCGCCCCGCAAGGCGCGCCCCTGTCGTCATCCCGCGGGGATCAGGCCCCGGCCTGCTCCACCGCCGTCATCTCGACCGTGTCGCCCCTGGCGATCTCGATCCGCCGCGGCTTCAGCGCCTCGGGCATCTCGCGGACGAGGTCGATGTGCAGCATCCCGTCGGCATGGGTCGCACCGGTGGCCCTGACATGATCGGCCAGCGCGAACCGGCGCTCGAAGGCGCGGGTGGCGATGCCGCGGTGCAGGTAGGTCTTCGCGGGCTCTTCCGCCGCCTTGCGGGCCGCGACGATGAGCTGGCCTTCCTTGACCTCGACGGTCAGTTCGTCGCCCGAGAATCCGGCGACGGCGATCGAGATGCGATAGGCGTTCTCGTCGGTCTTCTCGATGTTGTAGGGCGGATAGGTGGGCTGGGCCACATCGGCCGAAAGCACCCTGTCCATCAGGTCGGCAACGCGGTCAAAGCCGACGGTCGCGCGGTAAAGCGGCGAAAAGTCGAACGTGCGCATGAGTCATCCTCCGTTGAGCGATGAGGCCCGTGCCCTGCGCAGGGCCCGGGCGGGTCCATTCCGGGGCCCTGATGCGGCACCCCGGCAGGGGTCAGATGTGAACGGCGGGTGCGGAAATCAAGGGCCCCCTCAGGGCCGGACGAACTTCGCGCCGCCCGGCGCCGGGTGCCGGGCACGCCCCGGCGCGCCCGCGGCCGCCGGGTCTGCCGCCACCGCGCCATCCCCCCGCCGGAGCGCGGCCTTCAGATCGGCCACGGCACGCGGAAGCTCCATGCCGAAGGCGAGCCGCTCGCCGGTATCCGTCACGCCGCCCGAGACGAGCGAGACGAGTTCCCCCCGCCCGCCGGTGCGGCGAAAGACCGGTGCGCCGGACGATCCGAACGTCACGTCGCAGTCGAAGGCGATCAGCCCCTCGCGGCGGCCGAGCATCGTGCACCTCTGGTCCCACGAAAGCGCCTCGTCCCGGCCCTGTCCATAGGAGACCACGGTGAGGTCGTGCGCGCCGTCGGCCAGCGCCACGGCCTGAAAGGGGGCCGCCATACTGACCGGAACGGGTGTGGCAAGCTGCATCAGGCCCACGTCATGGCGAATGTGCGCCGCCGCATCGCCATGTGGCGCATAGGCCGGATGGACGACCGTGCGCAGCGCGCGCGATTCGGCCAGCGCCACGCCGTCCCGCAATCCGGCGCGGAATCGCAACGACGCAGGCGGGGCATAGCCGTCGTCGCCGGCAAGAAGGCAATGCGCGGCCGTCAGCACCAGATCCGCGGCGATCAGGACGCCGGTGCAATAGCCCCTGCCGCCGACCTCGACCCGGCCGACCGCCTCCCAGCCGAGCAGATCCTGCCGGAGCGTCAGCCGCTTCAGCGGCGCATCCGCGGCGGCCGGCAGGGCGGCGAGGAGAAAAGCGGCGGCGAGAAGCGCCCGCATCTCACGGCCGGACGAACTTCGCGGCGGTCTTCGCCGACGAGAACCCGCTGCCCGGCGCGGCGCGCACGAAGGGTGTCTCGCCCTGGGCGAGCGCCGCGCGCAACTCGCCCAGCGGTCCCTCCATCTGGGTGCCGAGCGCCACCGGCCGGCTGTCCATTTCCGCCTTCGCTGAGACCACCGAGACGATCCGCGGCTCGCCGTTCTCCATCGCGAAGATCGGCGCGCCGGAGGAACCGAAATCGACCGAACAGGTCAGCACGAGAATGCCCGGCTCGCGGCCCAGCACCTCGCAGGCCGGCTGGAGCGCAGGCGCCTCGGCCCGGTCGAGCGCGTAGGAGACGACGCCGACCGTGTCGCCCTGCACCGGATCGTGGCCGATGCCGAAGGGATGGACCGAGGGCAGCCGGATCGGCTGGTCCAACTCGAGGATCGCGAGGTCGTAGGCCACCCGGTCGATCCGGTCGCGCCCCTCGTAGACGTAATCCGGGTGCGGCACGGCCCGGCGCACGCCCCGGTAGGCGACGGCGCGGCCGCCCCGCCAGCCCGCGAGGAACTCGAACTGCGCCGCGTCGTAGGCCTGCCCGGTCTTCTGGTCGTAAAGGCAATGCGCCGCGGTCAGGACAAGCGCCGGCGCGATCAGCGTCCCGGTGCAGAAGGCCGACCGCCCGATGTCGATCCGGCCCACCGCCTCCCAGCCGCGGGTCGCGTCCGCCGTGGTCAGCTCGGTCAGCGCGGCGTCCCGGGGCGCATCCGGTGCGGTCTCCTGCGCCATGCCGGCGCCGCCGATCGTCAGGGCGGCCACCGCCGCCAGAACCGTCCGCATCCCTGCCTCCGCCTGTCCGGACGGTTCCTACCCGCCGCTTGGGGCAAGAATATGGCCGCCCGCCCCCGCCGGCAACGCCCTGCCGCCTCTCGCGCCATCCCGTCCCGCCGCTCAGACGGGCCCCAGCGCCCGCGGCCGCGGGCCACCGGTGGCCCAGTCGAGAAGCTCGACGGTGTGGACGACCGGAATGCCGGTGCCCGAGCCGATCTGGACCATGCAGCCGATGTTGCCGGCGGCGATCACGTCGGGCGCCCGTGCCTCCAGCGTCGCCACCTTGCGCCGCTTCAGCTCCCCCGAAATCTCCGGCTGGAGCAGGTTGTAGGTGCCGGCCGAGCCGCAGCAGAGATGCGCGTCGGCGGGCTCCACCACCGCGAACCCGGCGGCCTTCAGGAGCGCCTTCGGCGCCTCCGTCACCTTCTGCCCGTGCCGGAGCGAGCAGGCCGCGTGGTAGGCCACCCGCAGCGGCTCCGGCGCCCTCGCCTCCGGCGCGAGCCGCGCCAAAAGCTCGGTCACGTCGCAGGCGAGCCCCGCCACCTCCGCCGCCTCCGCCGCCATCCCGGTGGTGCGGAACATGTGGCCGTAGTCCTTCACGGTCGTGCCGCAGCCGGAGGTGTTGATGACGATGGCATCGAGCCCGCCCCGGCGCTTCTCCTCCGTCCAGGCGCGGATGTTCGCCGCGGCCGAGCGGTGCGCCTCGGCCTCGCGGCCCATGTGATGCGTGAGCGCGCCGCAGCAGCCCGCGCCGTCCGCCACCACCACCTCGCAGCCGAGCCGGGTGAGGAGCCGGATCGTCGCCTCGTTGATGGCGGGATCGAGCACCCTCTGCGCGCAGCCGGTCAGGAGCGCCACCCGCAGCCGCCGTGCGCCCTGCGCCGGGAACACCTGCGGGGCGTCGTTGCGGCTGGCCGGCGGCAGCCGCTCCGGCGCCATCGCCACCATCGCCTTGAGCCGCGCATCGGGCAGCACCCTTGCGAAGGGCCGTGCCATCCGCGCGCCGAGAAGGGCGAGCCGGAAGCGCCGGGGATGGGGGATGACCCGCGCCAGCAGCCAGCGCAGGACGCGATCGCGCCACGGCCTGCGGTAGGTCTTCTCGATATGCGCCCGGGCATGGTCGACGAGATGCATGTAATGCACGCCCGAAGGGCAGGTCGTCATGCAGGCGAGGCAGGAGAGGCAACGGTCGATGTGCGTCACGGTCTTCTCGTCCGCCGCCCGCCCGCTCTCCAGCATCTCCTTGATCAGATAGATGCGGCCCCGCGGACTGTCGAGTTCGTCGCCCAGCACCTGATAGGTCGGGCAGGTCGCGGTGCAGAAGCCGCAATGGACACAGGCGCGCAGGATCTGGTTGGCGCGCGCGATGCCGGGGTCGCGAAGCTGCGCTTCGGTGAAATGCGTCTGCATCAGCCCATCAACCCCGGATTGAGGATGCCCCGCGGATCGAACCGCGCCCTGAGCCCGGCCGAGAGCGCCGCCACCGGCGCGGGTTCCGGCGGGAAGGAGGCGATCCGCGCCCGCACGTCGCGGGACGCGCGAAGGAGCGTCGCATGGCCGTCGAAGGCCCCGAGCCGGGCGCGCAGATCCTCGCCCTCGGGCATCAGAAGCCAGACCCGCCCGCCGCCCCAGTCGTAGAGCGCCCCCCGCGCCCCCGCCTCTGCACGGGCGCGCGCCACCAGCGCCGCCGCCTGCGACGGCCGCACCGACAGCCGCCAGACATCGCCCGGCACGCCGTGGAAGGGCGCCACGTCGCGCACCCTGCGCCAGAGCGCCGCGGCCGCGCCGGGATCGCGCTCCACCCGCGCCACGCCATAGGGCGCGAGCAGCGCGACCAGCCGTTCCGCCCGGGAGGCGACCGACTGCGCCAGCGCCTCGATGCGGACCAGCGTGCCCGCGGGCCCGTGCGCCGCCCCGGTCACGTCGTAGGGGGAGCCGAGTGCGGCGGTCATCGCCGCCACCGCGCGGGCGTCGTCGAGCCCGTCGAGGATCAGCACCGCCACCGCACCGGGCGCCGGCAGCACCTTCAGGCTGACCTCGGTCAGGACGCCGAGCGTGCCCCACGACCCCGCCATCAGCTTCACCAGATCATAGCCGGTGACGTTCTTCATCACCCGGCCGCCGTTCTTCACCACCCTGCCGGCGCCATCGACGAAGCGCACGCCCAGCAGCGCGTCGCGGCAGGCGCCCGCCTGCACCCGGCGGGGCCCCGAGACATTGGCCGCGACCATGCCGCCCAGCGTCGGCTCGCCTTCCGTGCCAAGCAGCCCGCGCCAGTCGGCCGGCTCGAAGGCGAGCCGCTGGCCCTCCGCCGCGAGCGCCGCCTCGACCTCGGCCAGGGGCGTTCCCGCACCGGCCACCAGGGTCAGCGCGCCGGGTTCGTGGAGCCGGATGCCGGCAAGCCCCGAGACCTCCAGCACCTCGCCCGCGACCGGGCGGCCGACGTCGCGCGTGCCGCCCCCGCGGATGCGGAAGGGGCCCCGCGCATCGCGGATGGCTCCGGCCAGTTCGTCCTCGTCCCTGATCCTCACCGATCCGCCTACTTCGTTGCCGAAATACTCCGCGGAGCCCGGGGGCGGCGTCCGCCCCCGGGCTCCGCCTCAGCCCGCGCGCCGTGCCGCCGAGACGGCCAGCGGAAACACCTTGGCCGGGTTCAGCAGCCAGGCCGGGTCGAAGACATCCTTCACCCGCATCTGCGCCTCCATGTCCGCCTCCGCATACTGCACGCCCATCAGGTCGCGCTTCTCGATGCCGACGCCGTGCTCGCCGGTCAGGCAGCCCCCCACCTCGACGCAGAGCCTGAGGATCTCCGCGCCCATCGCCTCGCAGCGTTCCAGATCGCCCGGGCGGTTGGCGTCGTAGAGGATCAGCGGGTGCATGTTGCCGTCCCCGGCGTGGAAGACGTTGGCCACCTCGAGCCCGTAGTCCCCCTGCATCTCGCCGATCCGCCGCAGCACCTGCGGCAGGGCCGAGACGGGGATCGTGCCGTCGAGGCACATGTAGTCGTTGATCTGCCCCATCGCCCCGAAGGCCGACTTGCGGCCGAGCCAGATCTTCCGCGCCTCCTCCTCCGACCGGCTTTCGCGGAACTCCAGCGGGTCGTGGCCGAGGGCGATCTGGCGGATCAGGCCGAGCTGCTCGTCGATCTCGGGCTCCGAGCCCTCGACCTCGACGATCAGCAGCGCCTCGCAGTCGGGATAGCCGGCCTGGGCGAAGGCCTCGCAGGCGCGGATGCAGGGCCGGTCCATGAACTCGATGGCGACCGGCAGCACGCCGGCCCGGATGATGCCCGCGACGCAGGCGCCGGCCGCCTCGCTCGAGGCGAAGGCGATCAGCACCGGCCGCGCGCCCTCGGGCTTCGGCAGGATGCGCAGGCTCGCCTCCGTCACCACGCCGAGCTGGCCTTCCGAGCCGCAGACGACGCCGAGCAGGTCGAGCCCGCCCGCGTCCATATGCGCCCCGCCAAGCTCGACCACGGTGCCGTCCATCAGCACCAGCGTCACCCCGAGCAGGTTGTTCGTCGTCACCCCGTATTTCAGGCAATGCGCGCCGCCGGAGTTCATGGCGATGTTGCCGGCGATGGCGCAGGCGAGCTGCGAGGACGGGTCGGGCGCGTAGAAGAAGCCCTCGCCCTCGACCGCGCCGGTGACCGAGAGGTTGGTGCGGCCCGCCTCGACCCGGATGAAGCGGTCGCCGTAGTCCACCTCCAGCACCCTGGTCATCCGCGCGACGCCGAGGACCACGCTGTCGGCGGTGGGCAGCGCCCCGCCGGAAAGCGAGGTGCCCGATCCGCGCGGCACCACCGGCACCCGCGCCGCGTGGCAGACCTTCAGCGCCGCGGCGACCTCCGCGGTGGACCGCGGCAGCACCACGGCGAGCGGCGGGCAGCGGTAGGCGGCGAGCGCGTCGCATTCGTAGGCGCGCGTCTCAGCCGGGTCGTCGATCACCGCGTCGGCGGGCAGGACGGCGCGCAGGCGCGCCACGATCTCCGCACGGCGGCCCAGGACGGAAACGTCGGGAAGCGGCATGTCCATGCGGGGAACCTCCGGATTGGTAAAATCTTATAACCAATCCGGCGCGGGAACAAGCGCCACATGCCTGAAACGAAACACCCCCGCGGGGCGCGCGGGGGTGTTCCCTGATACGCTTCACGCCGTCAGGCGGCGCCGACCGCGCGGCCGGTCATCACCCTGACGAGGTTCGCCCGGTATTGCGGCGTCCCGTGCAGGTCGCCGACCAGCCCGTCCGGCGAGACCCCCAGCCCGTCCAGCGCTGAAGCGGCGAAATTCGCCGCGAGCGCCCGCTCCGCCTCCGCCCAGCGGAACACGCCGTCCTCGCCCGCGCCGGTGATCGCCACCCGCACGCCGCCGGGGAACTGCGCCACGAAGGCCCCGGTCAGCGCGAAGCGAGAGGCCGGCTGCTCGAACTTGGCGTAGCCGGCGCGCGCCGGGATCGGCAGGCGGACCGCGGTGATGATCTCGGCCGGTTCCAGCGCCGTGGTGAAGAGGCCCCGGAAGAAGTCGTCCGCGGCGATCTGCCGCCGGTCGGTGACGATGGTCGCGCCCGATCCCAGCGCCCCCGCCGGCCAGCAGGCCGCGGGGTCGTTGTTGGCGAGGCTGCCGCCGATCGTGCCGCGGTTGCGGACCGCCGGGTCGCCGATCCCGCCGGCGAGCCTCGCCAGCGCCGGATAGTCCTTCGCCGCCGCCTTCGCGACCTCGGCGTGGGTCGTCGCCGCGCCGATCACCAGCGCATCGCCCTCGCGGCGGACGCCCCTGAGGTCGGGGATGCCGGTCAGGCTGACCAGCACCGCCGGCGCCGCCAGCCGCTGCTTCATCGTCGGCAGGAGCGTGTGGCCGCCGGCCAGCGCCTGCGCGTCCTCGCGGCCGAGCGCCCGGACCGCCTCGGCCACGGTGGAGGGTTTCACGAACTCGAAATTGTGCATGGCCGTTCCTCCCTCAGCCGTTGATCGCCTGCCAGACCCGCACGGGCGAGACCGGCATGTCGATATGGTCCACCTTGTGGCCGCCGCGGTTGAGCGCGTCGATCACCGCGTTGACCACCGCCGGCGGCGAGCCGATCGCGCCGGCCTCGCCGCAGCCCTTCACGCCCAGGGGATTGTGGGTGCAGGGCGTCTGGCAGGAATGGTCCACCTTGTAGAACGGCACGTCCGTCGCCCGCGGCATGGCATAGTCCATGTAGCTGCCGGAGAGGAGCTGGCCGTTGCCGTCGTAGGCCGCCGCCTCCAGCATCGCCTGGCCGATGCCCTGGCCGATCCCGCCATGCACCTGGCCCTCGACGATCATCGGGTTGATGACGTTGCCGAAATCGTCGGCCGCGGCGAAGGAGCAGACGGTCACCTTGCCGGTCTCGGGGTCCACCTCCACCTCGCAGGCATAGGCGCCGGCGGGGTAGGTGAAGTTCGACGGGTCGTAGAACGCCGTCTCCTCCAGCCCCGGCTCAAGCTCCGCCAGCGGGTAGTTGTGCGGGACATAGGCCGCGAGGCAGACCGAGCCCCAGTCGACCGACCTGTCGGTGCCGGCGACGGTGAACTTGCCGTCCTTCAGCTCGATGTCCTGGTCGGACGCCTCCATCAGGTGCGCGGCGATCTTCTTGGCCTTGGCGATGATCTTGTTCGTGGCCTTCACCATCGCCGAGCCGCCGACCGCGAGCGAGCGCGAGCCGTAGGTGCCCATGCCCATCGGCGTGTTCGAGGTGTCGCCGTGGACGACCTCGACCATGCTTTCGGGAATCCCGATCATCTCCGAGATCACCTGCGGGAAGGCGGTCTCGTGCCCCTGGCCGTGGCTGTGCGAGCCGGTCATCACGACGAGGCCGCCGGTGGCGTTGACCCGCACCGTGGCGCTTTCGTAAAGCCCCGCCCGCGCGCCGAGCTGGCCCACGAGGTTCGAGGGCGCGATGCCGCAGGCCTCGATGTAGCAGTTGACGCCGAGCCCGCGCAGCAGCCCCTTCCGCGCGCTTTCCGCCCGGCGCGCCTCGAAGCCGGCGATGTCGGCGATCTGGACCAGCCGGTCCATCGTCGCCTGATAGTTGCCGGTGTCGTATTGCACCGCCACCGGGGTCTGGTAGGGGAATTCGTCGGCGCCGACGAAGTTCCGCCGCCGGATCTCGATCGGGTCGATGCCCATCTCGCGCGCGGCCTTGTCGATCACCCGCTCGAGCTGGAAGGTCGCCTCGGGCCGGCCGGCGCCGCGGTAGGCGTCCACCGGCACGGTGTTGGTGAAGACCGCCTTCACGTTCACGTAGATCAGCGGCGTCTTGTAGTTCCCGGCCATCAGCGTGCCGTGCAGGTAGGTCGGGATCGACGGCGCGAAGGTGGACAGATAGGCCCCCATGTTCGCGTATGTCTCCGTCCTCAGCGCGAGGAAACGGCCCTCCCGGTCGAGCGCCAGTTCGATCCTCGTCACATGGTCGCGGCCATGCGCGTCGGTCATGAAGCTTTCCGACCGCGTGCAGGTCCATTTCACCGGGCGTCCGACCACCTTCGACGCATGGGTGACGAAGGCTTCCTCGACGTAGTGGAAGATCTTCGAGCCGAAGCCGCCGCCGACGTCGGGTGCCACCACGCGCAGCTTGTGTTCCGGGATCGAGAGCACGAAGGCCCCCATCAGGAGCCGGATCACATGCGGGTTCTGGCTGGTGGTGTAGAGCGTGTAGTCGTCGCGGGCGAAGTCGTAGTCGCCGATGGCGCAGCGCGGCTCCATCGCGTTCGGCACCAGCCGGTTGTTGACCAGTTCCAGCGTGGTGACGTGATGGGCGGTCTGGAAGGCGGCATCGGTCGGCGCCCTGTTGTCCTCGATGAATCCCCAGTCGTAGCAGAGGTTGGAGCCAAGCTCGTCGTGGACGAGCGCGCCGCCCGCCACCGCCGCCTTCATGTCGATGACGGCGGGCAGTTCCTCGATCTCGACCTCGACCGCCTCGGCCGCGTCGCGGGCCTCTTCCAGCGTCTCGGCCACGACGCAGGCGATGGCGTCGCCGACATAGCGCACCTTGCCCTCGGCGAGGATCGGGTGCTTGGGCTCCAGCATCGGCTTGCCCTGCCGGTCGTGGATCTGCCAGCCGCAGGGCACGCCGCCCTTGCCCTCGAAGTCCTTCGCGGTGAAGACCTTGAGCACGCCGGGCATCGCCTCGGCCGCGGCCGTGTCGATCGACCTGATCCGCCCGTGCGCGACCTGGCTGCGGACGAAGACCGCATGGGTCTGGCCGCGCAGGTTGATGTCGTCGGTATAGCGCCCCCTCCCGGTCAGGAAGCGGACATCCTCGCGGCGCTTGGAGCTTGCGCCGATCCCGTGATCCTTGGGCATGGTCCCCTCCCTCATTCGGCGGCGATGGTCGACACGTCCTGGCCGGACGCGGCGAGGACCGCCTTGACGATGTTGTGATAGCCGGTGCAGCGGCAGATGTTGCCCTCGAGGTAGTCGCGCACCTCGGCCTCGGTCGGGCGCGGGTTCTCGGCCAGAAGCGCGGCCGAGGACATCACCATGCCCGGCGTGCAGAAGCCGCACTGAAGCGCGTGATTGTCCTGGAACGCCTGCTGGATCGGGCCCAGCGAGCCGTCGGCGTTGGCCATCCCCTCGATCGTGCGCACCTCGGTCCCGGCCGCGTCGAGCGCGAAGACGGTGCAGCTTTTCACCGCCTTGCCGTCGACATGCACCACGCAGGCGCCGCATTGCGAGGTGTCGCAGCCGACATGGGTGCCGGTCAGCCCGAGCCCTTCGCGCAGGAACTGCACCAGAAGCGTGCGCCCCTCGACCTCGCCGGAAACGGCGCGGCCGTTCACGGTCATCGTGACTTTGGTCATTCTTACCTCCCTTTCGATCCCCTCGGGCTCAGCCGCGGAAGACGCGCTTGAGCCAACTCTTCTTTTCACCCGTGCCGTCCTCGGGGCCGCCGTCGTCCGCACCCTCGTCGGGGCCGGGGCCGCCGGTGTCCGACCCCTCGACGGTGGCCTTGAACCGCTCGAAGAACTCGTCGGCGAGCTTCTTGGCGAAGCCGTCGATCAGCCGGCTGCCGAGCTGGGCGAGCTTGCCGCCCACGCTCGCCTCCACCTCGTAGGAGAGCCGCGTGCCCTCCGCCCCGGGCTCCAGCGTCACCTTCGCGCCGCCCTTGGCAAAGCCCGCAGGCCCGCCCTTGCCTTCGCCGCTGATCGTCACCGCCCGGCCCGGCACCATGTCGGACAGCGCGACGATGCCGGTGAACCTGGCCTTGACCGGCCCGACCTTCTGCACCACCACCGCCTCGTAGCCCGCCTCGGGCGAACCGGTCAGGCTTTCGCAGCCGGGGATGCAGGCGCTCAGCACCGCGGGGTCGAGGATCGCCGCCCAGACCGCCTCGGGGGCTGCCATGATGTCGCGATGGTCGGTGAGTTGCATCCTGTCTCTCTCCTCCACGCCGGGGTCACGGGATTCGCCCGGCCTCAGGCTATGTGAGGAAGGTCGTGCTTGTCATCTGTCCGATTGCGCGATGCCTTCCCGGGCGGGGCGGCCCAGCCGGGCGGGCGTCACTCCCCCCGCCTCAGGACGCGGGTGATCTCGGCCATGATCGACACCGCGATCTCGCCCGGCGACCGGGCGCCGATGTCGAGCCCGACGGGGGCATGGATCCGGGCGATCTCGGCCTCGGAACAGCCGGCCTCGGCCAGGCGGGCGACGCGCTTGCCATGCGTCCGGCCGGACCCGAGGCAGCCGAGGTAGAACACCTCGGAGCCGAGTGCGGCCCGGATGGCCGGATCGTCGATCTTGGGATCGTGGGTCAGGGTGACGACCGCCGTGCGCGCGTCGAGCCCGATCGCCGCCAGCGCCTCGTCCGGCCAGTCGTTGCTGATCGCCTCGCCGGGAAAACGCGCGGCGGAGCCGAAGGCCTCGCGCGGGTCGACGATGACGGGATCGTAGCCGCAGGCCCGCGCCATGCCGACGAGCGACTGCGCGACATGGACGGCGCCGACGATGACCATCCGCAGGGGCGGATTGTGGATGCCGACGAATTCGTCGCCCTCCACGCCCGAGCGGTCGGCGCGGAACCGCGCGGCCAGGGCCGGATCGGTGCCGGGTGCCACCAGCCGGCGCGACCAGTCCGCGAGGTTGACGACACAGGCGAGCGGCCTGCGCGCGGCCCGGGCGGCGACGAGATCGGCCAGCATCGGCTCCGGCAGGCCCTGGCCCACCGGCTCCACCAGCACCCGGATCGTTCCGCCGCAGGCGAGGCCCACCGCAAAGGCCTCGTCGTCGCTCACCCCGAAGGTCAGCACCCGCGAGGCACCGTCCCCGAGCGCGGCCAGCGCCTCCTCGACCACGGCACCCTCGACGCAGCCGCCCGAGACCGAGCCCGCCATCTCGCCCGCGCCGGAGACGGCGAGCTGGCTGCCCGCCTGCCGGGGCGCGGAGCCCCAGGTCTCGATCACCGTGGCGATCGCGGCGCCCCGGCCGGCGCGGTGCCAGTCGAGTGCGGTCTCAGGGATGCGGTCGTATCCGGCGCTGTCCATCAGGCTGTCCTCCCGCCCGCGACTATGGATCGGGAGAAAGGGGGGTTCCAGCGAAACCTTGCGGGCAATGCGCCCGCGCCCGGCGGCAAGGCGTGGGGCGTCTTCCGCCGGGAAGACGCCCCACGATCGGGCCGCGCGGGGAGGGACGGGCGCGGTCCGACAGGGTGGCCCGACCGGCTGGCCCGACCGGCTGGCCCGTCAGGTTGGGCCGGTCAGTTCGCGGCCTGGCGCAACAGGTCGGTGATGCGCCGCACGCTGGCGCGGCGGTTCTGGCGTTCGGGCCCGGCGGTCTCGACCTTCAGGAACTCCTCGCCGTAGCCCTGCACGACCATGTTCTCGGGCGGGACATCGAAGTATTCCGTCAGCGCCAGCGCCACCGATTCCGCCCGCCGGTCCGACAGCGCGAGGTTGGCGGTGGCCGAGCCCACGGCGTCGGTATGGCCCTCGATCAGGAACATCTCGCGCGGGTTGGCGTCGATGTAGTCCTTCATCAGCCCGCCGATCCGCGACAGCGCCCCGGCCTGGTCGGGCCGGATCGCGGCGGAGCCGGTCTCGAAGGTGATCGCGGTCAGGTCGATCACCGGCACCAGCGCGCGCACCCGTTCGATGTCGCGCATCTGGGCGAGCGAGAAGGAACGGTCGATCCGCGCCTCGCGCCCGAGCGCGGCACGCAGCGCGGCCTCGTCGGCCAGGGGATCGACCTCGATCACCGGCGCGGGCGGCGGCAGGCGCGACACGTCGACCGGCCGGTATTCGACCGTATCGTCGAGAAGCAGCGTCTGCGTGCCGTCGAGGGCGACATGGACCCGGCGCAGCACCCGGTATCCGGCATCGCGGATCGTCACCACCTGCGAGCCGTCGGCGCGGCTCACCGTGGTGCGGGTGGAGCCGTCGTCGAACCGCTCGGTCCGGACGTTGGAGCCGGGCCGGCGCAAAAGCACGTTGTCGTCCTTGATGATCCGGTAGGTGCCGTCCGGCTCCTGGACCACCACCCGGTCGCCGGAGTTAAGCTCGACCCGGCGGTTGTTCGACAGGATCGCCCCGACGGCGAGCGCGCCGAGGCCGAGCAGGACGGCCTTCTCGGTGCCCGACAGGCCATCGTCGTCGTCCGACGCGGCCTTCGGCGCCGCCAGCGGCGCCGCGGCCTGGCCGACCGGGTTGGCGAAGTCCTCGGCCGAGGATCGCGCGGTGTCCTCGGTCACCACCTCCTCGGTCACCTCGGCGCCGGCGGGCGGTTCGGCGCCCGGCTCGGCCTGCGCGGCCGCGGCGGCGACGGGAGGCTCGCCAGAGGCCGCGTCGGGCTGGACCGGAAGCGCGGTCTCCGTGTCGGTGGCCTCAGTGTCCGTCGCTCCCGTGTCGGGCGCGGCTTCGGGGGCGGCGGGTTCGGTGCCCTCCGGCGCCGGAGCGGGTTCCGCCGCGACCGGCTGGTCGGACGTCGCCTCGGGCGCGGAGTCGGGAGCGGCATCGGGCGCGGCTTCGGGAGCGGCAGGCGCGGCTTCGGGCGCTGTCTCCGGCGCGGGCTCCGGCGCGGCTTCGGCCTCAGGCGCGGCAGGTGCGGCCTCGGGCGCTGTCCCGGCCTCAGGCGTGGCTACGGGCGCCGCATCGGGCGCGGGCTCCGGCGCGGTTTCGGGTGCTGCCCCGGCATCGGGCGCGACCGCCTCGGGCGCTGCCTCAGGTGCGGGTGCTTCGGGTGCGATCTCTTCGGGAACGACGGCCTCCGGGGCGGGTTCCGGCGCAGCTTCAGGCGCGGCCTCAGGTGCAGGTTCCGCCTCGGGTGCAGCTTCCGGCGCTGCCTCGGGCGCGGCTTCCGGTGCGGTTTCCGCCTCGGGTGCGGCCTCAGACTCGGGGGTGGGCGCTGGCGCCGCTTCGGGGGCGGCCTCCGGCACAGCCTCGGGCGCGGGGACCAGCGGCACGCCCTCGGGGCAGGGTTGATCGCTGCCGTCGGCGCAGACCATCGGCTCGGCCGGCGCAGTCTCCTGCGGGAAGGCTGGCCCGCCGGCAAGGAGCGACAGGCTCGCGACGATCGCGGTCGAGGTGTTCAGGCGTTTGCGCATGGCGTTCTCCTTCCCCGGATGGTGCCGACCGATTCGACACCCAACTTCCGGGGTCCGGTTCCGGTTCCGACCCTGCCCCGGGAGGCGGCGGTGAGGCGATAGCAGCGCGGCGCTATCCGCTTGCAAGGAGCCGCACCAGCCGCGCCTTCTCGCCGCTGTCGTCGGGCCACGCCAGTGCCGTGGCGAGGTCTTCCAGCGAGGCGATCGAATGGCCGGCGCGGAAGCTGTCGACATGCGGCAGCATGGCGGCGATGCCGCGCGCCTTCGGCACGAACCCGTCCCAGCGCAGCAGGGGGTTGATCCAGACCAGCCGGCGCGCGGACAGGTGGAGCCGCTCCATCTCGCGCCCGAGCCCCTCGCCCGGATCGCGGTCGAGCCCGTCGGAGATCAGGAGCACCACCGCCCCCTGCCCGGTGACGCGGCGCGACCAGTCGCGGTTGAAGGCGTGCAGGCAGGCGCCGATCCGCGTGCCGCCCTGCCAGTCCTGCGCCTCGGCCCCGGCGGCGGCGAGCGCGGCATCGACGTCGCGCTGGAACATGTGCCGGGTGATGTTGGTCAGCCGCGTGCCGAAGGTGAAGGCATGGACCCGTGCCCAGCCGGCGCCCCGGTGGTTGGCGACCGCGTGGACGAAATGCAGCACCATCCGGCTGTATTGCGACATCGAGCCCGATATGTCGCAAAGCACGACGAGGTTGGGCCAGCGGGTGCGGCGGCGGCGGAAGGCGGGCGCATCGACCTCGCCGCCGCGGCGCATCGCCCGGCGCATCGTCGCCCGCCAGTCGGCCAGCCGCCCCCGCGCATCGGCCGCCGTCCGGCGCGAGACGAGCGGGCGGACCGGAAGCGAGAGCCGCGCCAGCATCCGCTTCGCCTGCGCGATCTCGGCCACCGACATCTGCTCGAAATCGAGGGTGCGCAGGCGTTCCTCGGCCGAGGCGGTGGCGGTCGCGTCGGCGACGATCTCCACCTCCTCCTCGCCCGCCGCGCCGTCCGGCCCCGGCAGGTCGGGTGCGGCGCCGTCAAGCAGCGCCTCGGCCGCGCGCTTCTCGGCCGCCTCGGCGCGGCGCTCCTCCTGCACGCCGCGCACCGCCGGAAGCATCAGGCTCATCATGTGTTCGAGATAGCGCGGGTCGCGCCAGTAGAGCCGGAACACCTGGGCGAAGACCGCGCGTTCCTCGGGGCGCGAGACGAAGGAGGCATGCAGCACCCAGTAGAAGTCGGCGCGTTCGGTGAAACCCGCCGCCGCCACCGCCCGGATCGCCCCGATCACCCGGCCGGGCCCGACCTTCAGCCCCGCCCTGCGCAGCGCCCGGGCGAAATGGGCGATGTTGGCGGCGAGCTTGCCGTCCTCGGGGATGTCGAGGAGGGAATGCTCAGCCATCGCCGCCGCCGCGGGGGCGCCGCCCCCGCACCCCCGGCGTATTTGCGCAACGAAGAAGCCGGCGGCGCATGGTCAGGCCGGCGCCAGGCCGGCGCGGATCTCGTCGAGGATCCGCTTCGCCGGGTCGCCGGCAATGCGCTGGATGTCGTCCTGGTATTTCAGGATCGCCCCCAGCGTGTCGGCGATCACCTCGGGTGAAAGCGCGATGACGTCCAGCGCGAGCAGGCATTTCGCCCAGTCGATCGTCTCGGCGACGCCGGGCTTCTTGAACAGGTCCTCGCCACGCAGGCGCTGGACGAAGGCGACGACCTCGCGGCTGAGGATCTCGGTGGCCTCCGGCGCCCGGGCGCGGAGGATTTCCATCTCGCGGGCGAAGGTCGGGTAGTCGACCCAGTGGTAGAGGCAGCGGCGCTTCAGCGCGTCATGCACCTCGCGGGTGCGGTTGGAGGTGAGGATGACGACGGGCGGCGCGGGCGCGCGGATCGTGCCAAGCTCGGGGATCGTCACCTGGAAGTCGGAGAGCGCCTCGAGCAGGAAGGCCTCGAAGGGCTCGTCGGTGCGGTCGATCTCGTCGATCAGGAGGACCGGCGCGCCGCCCGGCTGGGGCCGCATCGCGGCCAGCAGCGGCCGCTCGATCAGGTAGTCCTCGGTGAAAAGCTCGGCGCGGAGCGCGTCACGGTCGGCGCCGCCGCCGGCTTCCGCCGTGCGGATCGCCAGCATCTGCGCGGCGAAGTTCCAGTCGCAGACCGCCGCGGCGGCGTCGAGCCCCTCGTAGCACTGGAGCCGGATCAGCCGCCGGCCGAGGGCGCCGGCGACGGCCTTGGCGATCTCGGTCTTGCCGACGCCCGCCTCGCCCTCGAGGAAGAGCGGCCGGCCGAGCTTCAGCGCGAGGAAGACCACGGTGGAAAGCGCCCGGTCGGCGACATAGCCCTGCCCGGCAAGCGTCCGGGTGACGTCGTGTATGGTCGTGGGTGTGCCGGTCAAGATGCCCGATCCTCCTCCTGCCCCGCGGGCCAGCTAAGACGCGGCGGCCGCGTCTGTCCAGACCGGGCGGCGCGGATGCGGCGAAACACGCGAGGATCAGGCGGCGGTGTGGTGGCTAGGGGCGGACTTGAACCGCCGACCCCATGATTATGAGTCATGTGCTCTAACCAGCTGAGCTACCTAGCCGCACCGGCGGCGGTGGTATGCGAGCCGGTTCCGTCCGTCAAGGGCGAATCTCCCCCTGCCCCGCCCCGAACTCAGACGCCGTAGTGATCGCGGTACCAGGCGACGAAGGCCTCCATGCCGGTGACGATGCCGGTCTGCGGCCGATAGCCGGTGAGCCGGGTCAGGAGCCGGTTGTCGGCCCAGGTCGCCACCACGTCGCCCTTCTGCATCTCCATCAGGTTGCGGATCGCCGTGCGCCCCGCGGCCTGTTCGATCGCCGCGATGAAATCGCCGAGCGCCACCTTCTCGCCGTTGCCGATGTTGACCACCCGCCAGGGCGCCACCGGCGAAAGGCTGTCGCCTTCCTCGACGTCCCCGGGTGCGGCGGGGCGTTCGGGCGCGCGGTCGATCAGGAGCCGGATCGCCCTTACGAGGTCGGTCACATAGGTGAAGTCTCGGAACATCTCGCCGTGGCCGTAGACGTCGATCGGCTCGCCCGCGAGGACCGCCCGGGTGAACTTGAAGGGCGCCATGTCGGGCCGACCCCAGGGGCCGTAGACGGTGAAGAAGCGAAAGCAGGTCACCGGCAGGCCCCACAGATGCGCCCAGGAATGGCTGAGCGCCTCGGTCGCCTTCTTGGTGGCGGCATAGAGCGAGACCTGCGCATCGGCCTTGTCGGTCTCGCGGTAGGGCATCGCGGTGTTGGCGCCGTAGACCGAGGAGGTGGAGGCGAGGAGCAGGTGCTTCACGCCAAGGTCGCGCGCCGCCTCCATCACGTTGAACGTGCCCTCGATGTTGGAGGAAAGGTAGCTCCGCGGCGCCTCGAGCGAATAGCGCACGCCCGCCTGCGCGGCGAGATGGACGACGACGTCGGGGCGGAAGCGGCCCATGTCGGCGGCCAGCCCGGCGTGGTCCTCGAGCATCGCCTCGGTGAAGCCGAAGCCCTCCCGCCCTTGCAGGATCGAAAGCCGCGCGCGTTTCAGCGCAGGGTCGTAGTAGGCGGTCATCCCGTCATGGCCGTGGACGCGGAAACCTTCCGCAAGGAGCAGCTCGCAAAGGTGGAAGCCGATGAAGCCGGCCGCTCCGGTGACATAGACGCGCTGCATGACCTCTCCCCTCGTCCGCCTCCGTTCCATAGCGTCTCGGCGCGCGCCATCCAAGCCCGGGCCGGCGCTATGCGGTCATCTCGCGGATGGCGCAGGCAAGCCGGTCGGCCAGGGGGCCGAGCGCGCCGGGCGCAAGGCTTGCGGTCGTGACCGTGCGGTCCCGCGCGCTGGCGGTGCGGGCGCGGTGCTTTTCGTAGCGGGGATCGTAATGCCGCGCCATGAGGCCCGCGGCGAGCGGCTCGACGGCGCCCCCGTCAGCGAGCCGCAACCACTCCTCGATCACCTCGGCAGCGTGCAGCGGGCGCAGAAGCGCGATGACCCGCGCAAGGCGCGCCCGGTCTGCGGCCACGTCGGCATAGGCGCGGGCGAGGTAGGCCGCGCGCGCTTCGACGGGGGCGGCGACGGAAACGTGCGGGGCGGCGCGCATCGCCGCCCAGAGCTGTTTCGGCAGCGCGATGTCGCCGACCTTGGAGCTTTCGGCCTCCACCACCACCGGGCGGGCGGGATCGAGGCGCGCAAGCGCCATCGCAAGACGCCCCTCGAAGAGCTTCTGCGGCGGCTGGCCGCCGGGCATCGCGCCGAAGAGCGAACCGCGGTGGTTGGCGAGCGCCTCGAGGTCGATCACCTGCAGCCCGCGCGCCGCCAGAAGCCCGAGCAGTTCCGTCTTGGCCGAGCCGGTGTTACCGTCGAGCACGACGACGGGGCTGGCCACCGGGCGGTCGTGCAGCGCCTCGACCACCAGCCGCCGCCAGCTCTTGTAGCCGCCGGCGACGACCTCCACCCGCCAGCCGACCTGCGCCAGGATGGTGGCGAAGGCGCCCGACCGCTGGCCGCCGCGCCAGCAGTAGACGAGCGGCCGCCAGCCGCCGCCGCTGTCCGCAAGCGGCCCATCGAGATGGCGGGCGGCGTTGCGCGCGACCAGCGCGGCGCCGATCTTGCGGGCGAGGAAGGGCGACTGCTGCTTGTAGATCGTGCCGACGCGGGCGCGTTCGGCATCGTCGAGCACCGGAAGGTTGATGGCACCCGGAAGGTGGTCCTCGGCGTATTCGGATGGCGAGCGCACATCGATCACCGCGTCATGATCGAGGCCGGCGATCTGGCCGAGCGAGGAGAGCGTGAGAAGCCTGGGGCCGGGCGACATGCCCCCTTCTATCGCCGCGCGCCGGGCATCGGAAGACCCCTCGGGGGGGGTGCCGTCGGTGGCGCGCGGATGGCGTCAGTAGACCATCACCGGGGCGCCAAGCTCGACGCGGTTGTAAAGGTCGATGACGTGGTCGTTGACCATCCTGAGGCAGCCGTTCGACACCGACCGGCCGATCGAATTGGGCTCGACCGTGCCGTGGATGCGGATCGCGGTGTCGTGGCCGTCCTGGTAGAGGTAGATCGCCCGTGCGCCGAGAGGATTCTTCGGTCCGCCGGGCATACCGTCGGCATATTTGGCATAGGCCGCGGGATTGCGCGCGATCATTTCCGGCGTGGGCTTCCAGCTTGGCCATTCGACTTTCTTGCCGACGTCCGCCGCGCCGCGGAACACCAGTTCCGCCTTGCCCACCGCGACGCCGTAGCGGATCGCAACCCCCTTGCGGACGATGTAGTAGAGGTAGTGCCTCTGCGACAGCACGTGGATCGAGCCCGGCTCCAGATCCCGACGCACGGTCACGATGGTCGGGTAAAGCTCAGGCGCAAGCGTCAGGCCGGGGATCGGCGCGGAGGGGGGCGGAGGCTCGACGGCAGGAACCGCCAGGGCGGGCCGGGCAAAGCCCATGACCGCAACGGCGGCAGCGCTGGTCATCAGGGAACGCCGGTCGATCATGGCGGCACACTTTCGATCCGAATCAGCTACAAATACAGGGAAACCCTGCAACTGGTTCCATTTTCCTCAGGAATATGGCTCTGGCTAGGCGTAAATGTGCCGGTTCCCCGGCGCGTCGGCGGGCTTGAGCCGGATCAAGGACAGGGGGCAGGGTCTTTGCCGGAATGCGCCGTGAAGGATGCGCCCATGCCCGTTCCCGTCTTCCGCGTCGCCGGACTGACCAAGACCTACGATACCGGTGCGGTCCGGGTCCGCGCGCTCGACGGCGTCGACCTCGAGCTTTACGAGGGCGAGTTCACCGTGCTGCTCGGCCCCTCGGGCTCGGGCAAGTCGACGCTTCTCAACATCCTCGGCGGGCTCGACGCCGCGACCGGCGGCCATGTCTGGTTCCGCGACCGCGAGCTGACCGGCCTGTCCGACCGGGCGCTGACTGCCTACCGGCGCGACCATGTGGGCTTCGTCTTCCAGTTCTACAACCTCGTCGCCTCGCTCACCGCGCGCGAGAACGTCCAGCTCGTCACCGACGTGTCGAAGACCCCGATGAAGCCCGAGGAGGCGCTGGAGATGGTCGGGCTCGCCCCGCGGCTCGACCATTTCCCGGCCGAGCTTTCGGGCGGCGAGCAGCAGCGCGTCGCCATCGCGCGGGCCATCGCCAAGCGGCCCGACGTGCTGCTGTGCGACGAGCCGACCGGCGCGCTCGACAGCCGGACCGGGGTGCAGGTGCTCCAGGCGCTGAAGCGGGTGAACGACGAGTTGGGAACGGCCACCGTCGTCATCACCCACAACGTCGCCATCCGCAGGATGGCGCACCGGGTGCTGCGCTTCCAGGACGGCCGGCTTCTCAGCATGGAGGTGAACGAGGCCCGCACCGACCCGGCGGAGATCGACTGGTGATGCACGCGCTCGACCGCAAGCTTTTGCGCGACTTCGCCCGCCTCTGGGCGCAGGCTCTGGCGATCGCGCTGGTGCTCGGCTGCGGGGTGGCAGCACTCCTGACCTCCTTCGTGATGTATCAGGCGCTGAGCGACAGCCGCGACGCCTATTATGAAAGGAACCGCTTCGCCGACGTCTGGGCCACGGCGCGCCGCGCGCCGCTGGCGATCCTGCCCGAGATCGCGGCAATCCCGGGAATCCGCACCGCCGAGCCGCGGATCGAGGGGATGGTGACGCTTGACATCCCCGGGCGGGAGGAAACGGCGGTCGGGCACATCCTCTCGCTGCCCGCCTCCGGCGAGCCGCTTCTCAACCTGCCGCTCCTGCGCGCGGGCCGCCTGCCCGACCCCGATGCGACGGGCGAGGTCGCGGTCAACGCGCCTTTCGCCGCGGCGCACGGCTTCGCGCCCGGCGACCGCTTCTTCGCCAACCTGAACGGCACCCGGCGGGAGCTGACGGTCACCGGCACCGTGCTCTCGCCGGAGTTCATCTACACGATCGGCCCCGGCGCGATGATGCCCGACAACGAGGGCTTCGGCGTGCTCTTCCTGCCCGAACGCGCCGCCGCCGCGGCCTTCGACCTGTCCGGCGCGTTCAACAGCCTGGCCGTCGGGCTCTACAAGGGCGCGTCCGAACCGGAGGCGATCGACCGGATCGACGCCCTGCTCGCCCCCTTCGGCGGAACCGGCGCGCATGGCCGCGACCGGCAGGTTTCGGACAGCTTCGTCGCCTCCGAGCTTGACCAGCTCTGGACCATGACCATCGTCATGCCGCCGATCTTCTTCGGCGTCGCGGCCTTCCTCGTGAACATGGTGCTGGGCCGGATCGTCGCGCTGGAGCGCGCCGAGATCGGGCTTCTCAAGGCGCTCGGCTACTCCAGCCGGATGATCGCCCAGCATTACCTGATGCTGGCCGCGCTGACCGCCATCGTCGGCATCCTCCTCGGCTGGGGCGCGGGCGCCTGGCTCGCGCACGGGATGGCGGGGCTCTACGCCCGCTTCTTCGACTTCCCCTACCTGATCTTCCGCGGCTCCTGGGCCGTCTATGCTGTCGCGGGGCTCATCGGCCTTGCCTCGGCGGGCTTCGGCGCGCTCCGCGTGGCGCTTTCGGCCGCCCGCCTGCCGCCCGCCGTGGCGATGCAGCCCCCCGCGCCGCCGCGCTTCCGCCGCGGCGCGACCGACCGGCTGATGGCACGGCTGCGGCTGTCGCAGCCGGCGATGATGATCCTGCGCTCGATCACCCGCTGGCCGCTGCGCGCGGCGGCGAGCGCGCTTGGCATCGCGATGGGGGTGGCGATCCTCTCGGCCGCGAGCTTCTTCGACGACGCGATGGACAAGATGATCGACACCACCTTCGGCCTCGCCAACCGCCAGGACGCGGTGCTGATGTTCACCGAAAACCGGCCGGAGATCGTCCTCGACGAGTTGCGTGACCTGCCCGGGGCCTTGCAGATCGAGGGACAACTGGTCGAGCCGGTGGTGCTGAGGAACGGCCACCTCGAGAAGCACACCGCGCTCGAGGCGCGCCGGCCCGGCGCGGACCTGTCGCGCATCGTCGGCGGGTCCGGCCGGGTCATCGCGGCGCCGCCCGGCGGCGTCGTCCTCGCCGCGCGGCTCGCCCGCCAGCTCGGGCTTTCCCCCGGCGACACGGTCGAGGTCGATTTCCTCTCCGGCCGGCGCGAGACCGTCATGCTGCCGGTCACCGCCACCATAGAACAGTATATCGGCCTCGCCGCCTACATGGACTTCGAGACGCTGAACGCGCTGCGCCGCCAGGCGCCGCAGGTCTCGGTGGCGAACCTCACGCTCGACCCCGCGCAAAGGTCCGGATTCCATCGCGCGCTGAACGGAATGCCCGCGCTCGCCGGCACCGCAATGGTCAGCGACATGCGCCGGTCGTTCGACGAGACCCTGCGGGAAAACATTTCCATCACCGCGACGGTCTACATCACGCTGGCGGTGCTGATCACCGTCGGCGTCACCTACAACGGCGCGCGCATCCAGTTGTCCGAACGCGCGCGCGAACTGGCCAGCCTGCGGATCCTCGGCTTCTCGCGCGGTGAGGTCTCGTTCATCCTGGTGGGCGAGGTCATGGTGCTCGCGCTTCTCGCCCAGCCCGCGGGCTGGCTCGCCGGGCTCGGCATCGCCTGGGCCTTCACGCAGGGGATCGAGAGCGACCTTTACGAGGTGCCCTTCGTCATCGCCCCCTCGACCTTCGCGCGGGCAAGCCTCATCGTCCTTCTCACCGCGCTCGGCTCGGCTATGGTCGTGCGGCGGCGCATCGACCGGCTCGACCTCGTGGCCGTCATGAAAACCCGGGAGTGACCGATGGCCCTGCAACCCCGCCACTACATCATCGGCCTGATCGGCGCGGGCGTCGCGGGCGGGCTCGCCTGGCTCGCCTTCCGCACCGAGCCCGTGCCGGTGGATCTCGCCACGATCGAACGGGGGCCGATGGTCGTCACCGTGAACGCCGAGGGCAAGACGCGGGTCAGGGATGTCTTCGAGGTCGCCGCGCCGATTTCCGGCACCGCCCGGCGCGCGCCGGTGGAGGTGGGCGACCCGGTCGTGGCGGGCGAAACCGTGGTGGCGGTGGTGGAACCCGCCGCGCCCGCCCTTCTCGACGCCCGCTCGCGCGAACAGGCGGAGGCCGCGGTGCGCGAGGCGCGTGCCGCGCTGACGCTGGCCGAGGCGCAGTTCCGCCAGGCCGAGGAGGAACTGCACTACGCCCGCAGCCAGCACGACCGCGCCCGCACGCTGGCCGACCGCGGCGTCACCTCGCAGACCGCGCTCGAGGACGCGAGCCAGCTTCTCGCCATCCGGCTCGCCGCGCGGGAGGCCGCGCGGTCGAACGTCGAGATGGCGACGAGCGCGCTCGCGCGGGCCGAGGCCGCGCTGATCCCGCCCACCGCCGGCGGCAGTGCGCGCGACAGTTGCTGCGTGACGCTCCGGGCACCGATCACCGGCACCGTCCTGTCGGTCGACATCGTCAGCGAGACGCCGGTTGCCGCGGGCACGCGGCTTCTCTCGCTCGGCCGCACCGACGACCTCGAGATCGTCGCCGATCTCCTCTCGGCCGATGCCGTGGGCCTCGCCCCCGGCACCCGCGCCATCGTCGACCGCTGGGGCGGCCCCGCGCCGCTGGAGGCGAGGCTCAGGAGCCTCGATCCCTCGGCCCATACCAAGGTCTCCGCGCTCGGCATCGAGGAACAGCGCGTCGATGCCGTCTTCGACATCACCAGCCCGCCAGGGGCGCGCGCGGGCCTTGGCGACGGCTATGCCGTCTACCTCCGCGTCGTCACCTGGGAGGGCGCGGAGGTGATCCAGGTGCCGCTGTCGGCGCTCTTCCGGCACGGGGATGGCTGGGCGGTGTTCCGTGCGGCGGACGGCCGGGCGCGGGCCACCCCGGTGGAGATCGGCCACCGCAACGGCACCGCCGCCGAGGTGACGCGCGGGCTTTCGCCCGGCGACCGGGTGATCCTCCACCCCTCCGACGCCGTTGCCGACGGGACGCCGGTGGAGGAGCGCGAGGTGTCGACCGGCCCTTCCTGACGACCCATGCTCCTCAACCCGCTGCCGGGCGAGCAGGGCATGGGGCCGATCAGCGACGACCCGCGCGGCGGCGGCGCGGACATCGACTGGCTCCTCCGCTTCGGCGGAGAGGTGCCGGACCACGAGCCTCGGACCACGCCGGGAGAATGGGCGAATCTGGCGGGGGAAACGCTCGGCGGGCTGGCTGTCCCGGCCGGCTGGCTGGGCCGCCTCGGAACGCTCGGGAGGGGCGCGCCAGAGGCCGGAATCCTTGCCTCTCGGACGGGAAAACTGTATGATTTCCCGACGAATAGCGAGGTCGGATATGCCTGGGCAGGAGGGAATTCCAGAGGACTTGATCTTGAGGGACGGCCGCTTGTGGCGCGATATGTCGTGGGCCGAACGCCAGATAGCGAAGTCGAGAGAGCCCTCCATCCGTCGGTTCTTAACGAAATCTCAGAGAGATTCACGGGCAGCCCTGTTGAGGCGGTGCCGGCGGCTTCGCTTCCTCGAAGAGCGGTTGGGGCGGTTGACGTTACTCGACGAGGATCACTTGAAAACCCTCGTGTAAGGGCGGATCTGGCACCCGACCAGTTCCGGAAGGCTGCCGCGCACGCGCGCGCCCGAGACCGCGGCCCGCATCCGCAAATGGATCAACGCCAACCCGAAGCTGATGGACCTGATCCAGTTCAACAGGCTGGCCGGCGTCGGACTTGGCGGCCTCGCCCTCCATCCGCAGCAGCAGGAGGCGTATCCGGCGACGCCCTGCCGCATTTGACATTTCCCGCCGCCGGGCCCAAGTGATCGGCGAAAGGACCGCCGATGACCCGCCACGCCACCTTCACCGTCGAGGGCATGTCCTGTGCCTCCTGCGTCGGCCGCGTGGAACGGGCGCTGAAGGCGGTGCCGGGCGTCGAGGGCGCCGAGGTCAACCTGGTCGCCGGCACCGCGCGCGTCGATTTCTCCGAGGCGACCGACCCGCTGGCGCTGACCGGGGCGCTGAGGGCCGCGGGCTATCCCGCCGCCGAGGCGCTGGCCCGGCTCGAGGTCGAGGGGATGACCTGCGCCTCCTGCGTCGGCCGGGTCGAGCGCGCGCTGAAGGCGGTGCCGGGCGTCGCGGCGGCCGAGGCCAACCTCGCCACCCGCTCCGCCCGGGTCCGCTACACCTCCGGCACCACCACGCCCGCGGCACTCGCCGCCGCCGTCACCGCCGCGGGCTACGCCGCCCGCCCCGCGGCGGAGGCCGGGCCGCGGCCCGACCGGCAGGCGGAGGAGGCCCGGCGTCTCCGCCGCGCCTTCGTCCTTGCCGCCCTCTTCACCCTGCCGGTGGTGGTGCTGGCGATGGGCACCCACATGGTGCCCGCCTTCCACCACTGGGTCATGGTCACGCTCGGCGAGGCGAATTCCTGGCGCATCCAGTTCGTCCTGACCGCACTGGTCCTTCTCGGCCCCGGCGCCATCTTCTTCCGCCACGGCATCCCCGCGCTCCTGCGCGGCGCGCCGGAGATGAACGCGCTGGTGGCGCTCGGCAGCCTCGCCGCCTTCGCCTATTCCACCGTCGCCACCTTCGCCCCCGGCCTCCTGCCCGAGGCCGCCCGCGGCGTCTATTTCGAGGCGGCGGCGACGATCGTCACCCTGATCCTGCTCGGCCGGATGCTCGAGGCGCGCGCCAAGGGCCGCGCCGGCGAGGCGATCCGCCGGCTGATCGGGCTGCGCCCCGACACCGCGCGGGTGGAACGCGGGGGCCAGGTCACCGAGATCCCGGTCGCCGCGCTGATCGAGGGCGACATCGTCCGCCTCGCCCCGGGCGAGCGGGTGGCGGTCGACGGCACCGTCACCGAGGGCCGCGGCTGGATCGACGAATCGATGCTGACCGGAGAGCCCGCCCCGGTGGAGAAGGCGCCGGGCGCGGCGGTCACCGGCGGCACGGTGAACGGCGCCTCGGCGCTCTCCTTCCGCGTCACCGCCACCGGCGAGGACACGGTGCTGGCCCGCATCATCGCGCTTGTCGCCGACGCGCAGGGGGCGAAGCTGCCGGTGCAGGCGATGGTGGACCGGATCACGCTCTGGTTCGTCCCCGCGGTGATGGCGCTCGCCGCGCTCGCCTTCGCCGGCTGGCTCCTCCTCGGCCCCGCCCCGGCGCTGACCCATGCGCTCGTCGCCGGCATTTCCGTCCTCATCATCGCCTGCCCCTGCGCGATGGGGCTGGCCACGCCGGTCTCGATCCTCGTCGGCACCGGACGGGGGGCGGAGCTGGGCCTGCTCTTCCGCCGCGGCGATGCGCTGCAACGGCTGGCCGAGGCGAAGGTGGTGGCCTTCGACAAGACCGGCACGCTGACCGAGGGAAGGCCCCGGCTCACCGACCTCGTCGCCGCCGAAGGCTTCGCGGCCGACGAGGTGCTCGCCCTCGCCGCCGCCGCCGAGGCGCGGTCCGAGCACCCGCTCGCCCGGGCCATCCTTGCCGAAGCCGCGGCCCGCGGCCTGACCCTTGCCGCGGCGGAGGACGCAAGCGCGCTTCCCGGCCGCGGCCTCTCCGCCCGGGTCGGCGGCCGCGACGTCCTCATCGGCAACGCCCGCGCGCTCTCGGAGGCCGGAATCGACCCCGCGCCCCTCCTCCCCGAGGCCGGACGCCTCGCCGCGCTCGCCCGCACCCCGGTCCTCGTCGCGGTGGACGGGCGGCCCGCAGCGCTCCTCGCCGTCGCCGATCCGGTGAAGACCGGCGCCCGGGCCGCCATCGCCGCGCTGCACGACATGGGCGTGCGGACGGCGATGATCTCCGGCGATACAAGGGCCACGGCCGAGGCCATCGCCGCCGCGCTCGGCATCGACCGGGTCGAGGCGGAGGTGCTGCCCGAGGGCAAGGTCGCCGCGGTCGGGGCGCTGAAGGCGGAGGGCACCGCGGCCTTCGTCGGCGACGGGATCAACGACGCCCCCGCGCTCGCCGCCGCCGACATCGGCATCGCGATGGGCACCGGCACCGACGTGGCGATGGAGGCGGCCGAGGTGGTGCTGATGACCGGCGACCCGGCGGCGGTCGCCGACGCGGTGCGGCTCTCGCGCGCGACGATGCGCAACATCCGCCAGAACCTCTTCTGGGCCTTCGGCTACAACGTGCTGCTGATCCCGGTCGCCGCCGGCGCGCTCTATCCGCTGAACGGGATGCTGCTTTCCCCCATGCTGGCGGCCGGGGCGATGGCGCTCTCCTCGGTCTTCGTCGTCACCAACGCGCTCCGCCTGCGCCGGGCCGGCCCCTGGCGGCGGGCCTGAGGCCGCGCTTCTTCGTTGTCGAAATACCCGCCGGGGGTCCGGGGGTGGAAAACCCCCGGCCCTCGCCGTCAGCCGCGCGCCCTGAGAACCTGCGCCGGCCGTGCCGCCAGCGGTCTCAGTGCGAAGACAAGCCCCGCCAGGAGCGTGGCGAGCGAACCGCCGGTGACGATCGCCAGCGCCGAGACCGGCTCGAAGCGGAAGCTGCCCTCCATCACGAACCGCATCACCGCCCAGCCCGCCGCGGCCCCGGAGGCCACCGCGACCAGCCCGGCGGCAGCCCCCATGAGCGCGGAACGGAGCGCGAAGCTCGCCAGCACCGTGGCCCGCGTGGCCCCGAGCGTCTTCAGCACCGCCGCCTCTTGGACCCGTGCCCGCTCCCCCGCGGCGGCCGCCCCAACCAGCACCACGGCGCCGGTCAGAAGGGTGACCCCGGCGGCGACGGCGGTGGCGCGCGCGATGGCGGCGAGCGCCTCGCTGACCCGGTCGATGGCGTCCTTCACGCGGATCGCGGTGATGTTCGGATAGGCATCGGCCAGATCGCGCAGGATCGCCGCCTCTGCCCGCGGTTCTGCATAGACCGTGGCGATCCAGCTATGCGGCGCGCCCTGAAGCGCTGCGGGGTCCATCGCCATGACGAAGCCGATGCCCCCGGTGCCGAAATCCACCTCGCGGAGCGAGGTGATCTCGGCCTCGATGTCGCGGCCGAGCAGGTTGACCGTCACCCGGTCGTGAAGCTTCAGCCCCATCTCCTCGGCCTCGGCACGCGCGAAGGACATCTGCGGCGGGCCCGCGTAGTCCTCGGGCCACCATTCACCGGCGACGATCCGCGTGCGTTCCGGCGGCACCGGGGAATAGGTCAGCCCGCGGTCGCCCCGCAGCACCCAGTGGTCGCCCGCCACCGCGCGCGCGTCGCGGCCGTTGATCCTCGTCACGACGCCCCGGAGCATCGGTGCGGTGTCGACGCGCGACACCGCACCGTCGCCCCTCACCCGGGCCAGGAAGCCCTCGATCTGGCCGGGCTGGATGTCGACGAAGAAATACGTCGGCGCGACCTCCGGCAGGTCGCGGCCGATCGCCGCGCGCAGGTTGCTGTCGATCTGCCCCACCGCCGCCAGCACCGAAAGCCCGAGGCCGAGCGCGAGGATCACCGCCGAGGCCTCGCCGCGGGGAGAGCCGATCGCCGACAGCGCCAGCCTCAGCGCCGGCCGCCCCCGCACGCGGCGGCCGGCCCGCCGGGCGACCCGGCGCAGGGCGAGCGCGGCGAGGGCCAGGACGAGAAGCGCCGCGACGGTCCCGCCGAGCGTGCCGAGGGCAAGTTCCGGCACGCCCGAGAATTCCACGGCCACCACCACCAGCGCGCTTCCGATCCCCGCGAGCGCCACCGACAGCCGCCAGCCCGGCCATACCCGCCGCCCCGGCCCGAGGTCGCGGAAAAGCGCTGCCGCGGTCACCTCCCGCGTGCGGGCCAGGGGCCAGAGCGCGAAGAGCGCGGCCGTCAGCAGGCCGTAGGTCGCGGCCTCGGCGAGCGGCCGCGCCGACACGCCGATGGCGACGGGGATCGGCAGAGCCCCGGCAATGAGCGGCCCGGCAAGGATCGGCGCGCCCGCGCCGAGGACGAGCCCGGCCGCGACGCCCGACACCGCCAGCGCGGCCACCTGCGCCAGGTAGGCCGCGAAAATCGTCCCCGAAGTCGCCCCCATCGCCTTCAGCGCCGCCATCGTCGCCACCTTGCCGTCGAGATAGGACCGCACCGCCGCGCCGATCCCCACGCCGCCTACGGCGAGCCCGGCGAGCCCGACGAGGACCAGGAAGGATCCCATCCGGTCCACGAACCGCCGCATTCCGGGCGCGCCGTCGCGGGCGTCCCGCCACTGCATCCCGGTGCTGCGGAACGCCGCCGCCGCCTCGCGGCCCAAAGGCCCCACCGCTGCACCCGCGGGCAACACAAGCCGGTAGCGCGTGTCGAAGAGGCTCCCCGGCTCCAGAAGGCCCGAGCCGTCCAGATCGGCGGTCCGCACCATCGTGCGCGGCCCCATCATGAACCCGCCGGCCGCGTCCGGCTCGCGCAGGATGCGCGCCGCCAGGCGGAAGCTCTTTCCGCCAAGACGGAACCGGTCGCCGACGGCGAGCCTCAGCCGGTCGGCCAGCACCGGGTCCATCGCCGCGCCGGGGACGCCGCCCGTCGCCGCGAAGGCCTCGGCGGGCGTCATCGGCGGGTCGAACACCATCGCCCCCGCCAGCGGATAGGCCGCATCGACCGCCTTGACCTGGGTCAGCGCGCGGTCGGCCGCGGTCCCCTCGCCCGCCACCGCCATCGAGCGGAACTCGACCACCTCGGACAGGTTCGCAGCCCGCGCCGCCATGAAGGCGCGTTCCGCGGCCGTGGCGAAGCGATAGGTGAACGCCATCTCGGCATCGCCGCCCAGAAGCACCGCCCCCTGATCCCGGATCGCCGCCTCGATCGAGGCCCGCACCGTCCCGACCGCGGCAATCGCCGCGACGCCGAGCATCAGGCAGAGCAGGAACACGACGAATCCCCGCGTGCCGCCGCGAAGCTCGCGCCGGGCGATCCTCAGCGCGACGGGCGCCCTCATTCCGCCACCCTGACGCGGCCCGCCCGTTCCTCGCCGGCGATCCTGCCATCGGCCAGCCGCACCACCCGGTCGCAGCGCGCGGCAAGCTCGGGCGCATGGGTGACGAGGATCAGCGTCGCGCCGTGACGGTCGCGCAGGGCGAAAAGCAGGTCCATGATCGCCGCGCCGGTGGCGGCGTCCAGGTTGCCCGTGGGTTCGTCGGCAAGCAGGATCGCGGGCCGGGGGGCGGCCGCCCGCGCCAGCGCCACGCGCTGCTGCTCTCCGCCCGACAGTTGCGCCGGGTAATGATCCATCCGCGCGCGGAGCCCCATCGCCTCCAGCTCGACCGCGGCGCGGGCGAAGGCGTCCGCCACGCCCGCGAGCTCCAGCGGGATCGCCACGTTCTCGAGCGCGGTCATCGTCGGAATCAGGTGGAAGGACTGGAAGACGATGCCCATATTGCCCCTGCGGAACCGCGCGAGCGCGTCTTCGTCAAGCGCCGTGAGATCATGGCCCAGTGCCGTGACCCGGCCCGAGGTCGCCCGTTCGAGCCCGCCCATGAGCATTAGGAGCGACGATTTGCCCGACCCCGAAGGACCGACCAGCCCGAGGCTTTCCCCCCGGCGGATGTCGAGCGTGATGCCCTTGAGGATTTCCAGCGGCCCGGCGTTGCCCTCCAGCACCAGCCGCACGCCCTCAAGGCTCAGGATCGTCTCGCTCATCTTCACCGTCCGGTTGTCCCGCCCCAAGCCATATGGGGTCGCCCGCAGGTTCCGCAACCTTGCGCTCGCCGCCCTGCTGCTCGTCCCCCTCGCTGCGGGGGCCGCGCCGAAGGATCTGGTGGCCTTCGGCGACAGCCTGACCGCGGGCTACGGGCTTGCCCCCGAGGAGGGATTCGTGCCGCAACTCCAGCGCTGGCTCGACGCCCGCGGCGAGGAGGTGACGGTGCAGAATGCCGGCGTCTCGGGCGACACGACCGCCGGCGGGCTCGCCCGCATCGACTGGACGCTCGCGGCCCCGGTCGATGCGATGATCGTCACGCTCGGCGGCAACGACCTCCTGCGCGGCATCCCGCCGCAGGAGGCGCGCGCCAACCTCGACGCGATCCTGACCAGGGCCGATGACAAGGGCATTCCCGTCCTCCTCGTGCCGATGCAGGCGCCGGGCAACTACGGGCCCGACTACAAGGCGGATTTCGACGCGATCTATGCCGGGCTCGCGGAAAGCCACGGCGCGCTTCTGGCGGAACCCTTCCTCGCGCCGATCCTCGCGCTGCCCGACCGGCAGCAGGCGCTTGCCGACTACGTGCAGCCGGACGGCATCCACCCCAATGCCGCCGGCGTGGCGCTGGTGGTCGAGGCGCTGGGGCCGAAGGTGCTGGAGCTTCTCGCCCGGGCGGAGTGAGCGCGCTCAGCGCAAGGCGAGCCGCGGCGCGGGCTCCGGGCCGCCGACCTCGCCGATGACGGTCGCATGGGCGAAGCCCTGCGCGGCGAAGAGGCCCAGCACCTCCTCCACCGCCGCGGGCGCGCAGGACACCAGGAGCCCGCCGCTCGTCTGCGGATCGGTCAGGAGCGCGCGCTCGGTCTCGGCAAACCCCTCGGGCAGGGCGACGCTCGTGCCGTAGCTCGCCCAGTTCCGGCCCGAGGCGCCGGTGGCGCAGCCCTGCGCCAGCAACTCGCGCACCCCCGCCATCACCGGCACCCGCGCCCAGTCGATCATGATCCCGCAGCCGGCGCCGCGCGCGAGTTCCAGCGCGTGGCCGGCAAGGCCGAAGCCGGTCACGTCGGTCAGCGCATGCACCGCCTCCATCGCCGCCAGATCCGGACCCGGCGTGTTGAGCCGGGTGGTGGTGTCGAGCATCAGCCGGTAGGCGGCCTCGCCCAGAAGCCCCTTCTTCAACGCCCCCGACATCACCCCGGTGCCGAGCGGCTTGCCGAGGACCAGCGCGTCGCCGGGCCGGGCGCCGGTGTTGCGGCGCACCCGGTCGGGATGGACGAGGCCGAGCGCCACCAGCCCGTAGATCGGCTCGGCGGAATCGATGCTGTGGCCGCCCGCGACCGGTATTCCCGCCGCGGCGCAGACCGAGGCGCCGCCCTCGAGGATCCGCGCGATGGTGGCGAGCGAGAGCCGGCCCACCGGCATGCCCACGATCGCCAGCGCGAGGATCGGCCGGCCCCCCATCGCATAGACGTCGCTCAGGGCGTTGGTGGCGGCGATGCGGCCGAAGTCGAAGGGATCGTCGACCACCGGCAGGAAGAAATCCGTCGTCGCCACCAGCGCCTGCGACTCGTTCAGCCGCCAGACCGCGGCATCGTCGGAATGCGCCGTGCCGACCAGAAGCTCGGGCGGCACGGGAAAGCCCGGCATCTTCGCCAGAAGCTCCGACAGCACCGCGGGCGCGATCTTGCAGCCGCAGCCGCCGCCGTGGCCGAGCGACATCAGCCGCGGCTCGGCCGCCGCCCCGGTCGTCGTCGCGTCTTCCAGTGTCATGCCCATTCCCTTATCCCCGCCCGACGAGCCCATTGGCCGGCGTCCCGCCGCCGATGTCAACGCCGGACCTGCGGCCTTCACTCTGGCGCAAATATCCCGGGGGGCGCCGCGGCGCGGCGACGGGGCAGAGCCCCTTCACACTCCCGTCGCCCCCTTCATGCCGGCCAGTCATTCCCGCCAGTCGAAGAACCCCGCCGGCGCCTGTGCCAGAAGCTCCCGCGCCAGGTCGGCGCCGGCCGCGGCGGCGTCGGCGATGGAACATCGCCGCTCCCCGGCGATCACCTCCGACCCGTCGGGGCGGAGAATCTCGCCCCTTAGCCACAGCCCGCCGCCCGCGTGCAGCGCGAGCCCGGCGATCGGCGTCTCGCAGGAGCCGTCGAGCGCGGCGAGGAAGGCGCGTTCCGCCGCCAGCCGCTCTCCCGTCTCCCGGTCGTGGATCGCCGCGAGGAGCGCGGCAGCGCGGTCGTCGGCCGCGCGCCGCTCGATCCCGATCGCGCCCTGCGCCACCGCCGGCAGCATCTCCTCCGGCTCGATGGCGCTTCTCGCCACCTCTGCCATGCCCAGCCGGTTCAGCCCCGCCATTGCCAGGAAGGTCGCCGCCGCCACGCCCTCGTCGAGCTTCCTGAGACGGGTCTGGACGTTGCCGCGGAACTGCACCAGGAGCAGGTCCGGCCGCCGGTGCGCCAACTGCGCCCGGCGGCGGAGCGAGGACGAGCCCACCACCGCCCCCGCCGGCAGCTCGGCAAGCCGTGCCGCGCCGCGCGAGACGAAGGCGTCGCGCACGTCCTCCCGCGGCAGGTGGCAGTCGAGCACCAGCCCCGCGGGCTGCGCGACCGGCATGTCCTTCATCGAATGGACCGCGATGTCGATGCCGCCGGCCAGCAGCGCCTCCTCGATCTCGCGGGTGAAGAGCCCCTTGCCGCCGACCTCCTTCAGCGGCCGGTCGGCGGCGATCATCGCGCGGTCGTCGCCGGTGGTCCGGATCACGACGATCTCGAAGGCGTCCTCGGGCTGGCCGTGCGCTTCCATCAGGCGGGCGCGCGTCTCGTGCGCCTGCGCCAGCGCCAGCGGCGAACCGCGGGTGCCGATCTTCAGCGGGGTCCTGGTGTCGGGCATCTGCATGGGTCTAGGGCATAGCCGCGACAGATTGCCCGCGCAATGGCCGCGCGGGGCGCG
The DNA here is from genome assembly GCA_039808285.1 of Paracoccaceae bacterium. GTDB lineage: Bacteria > Pseudomonadota > Alphaproteobacteria > Rhodobacterales > Rhodobacteraceae > Albidovulum. The sequence continues at coordinate 4,519 of JBDHSQ010000004.1, read as the reverse complement.
CGCCTTGACATCCCGTCGCAGCCGGGGATCAAAGGGCCTAAGGAGGCCCCATGACCAAGACCATCCTCAGCGCCCTCGCCGGCCGGACCCTGCCGGTGCCGCCGATCTGGATGATGCGGCAGGCGGGCCGCTACCTGCCGGAATACCGCGCGACGCGCGAGAAGGCGGGGGATTTCCTGTCGCTCTGCTACACGCCCGAGCTTGCCGCCGAGGTGACGCTGCAACCGATCCGCCGCTACGGCTTCGACGCGGCGATCCTCTTCGCCGACATCCTGCTCCTGCCGCAGGCGCTCGGCGCCGACCTCTGGTTCGTGACCGGCGAGGGGCCGCGGCTGTCCACAATCACCACGCCCGAAGGGCTTGCCGCGTTGAAGCCCGCCGGGGCGGTCCACGAGACGCTGGCCCCGGTCTACGAGACCGTCCGCATCCTTGCCCGCGCGCTGCCGAAGGAAACCACGCTGATCGGCTTCGCCGGCGCGCCCTGGACCGTCGCCACCTACATGGTCGCCGGCCGCGGCACGCCTGATCAGGGGCCGGCGCATGCGCTCAAGGCGGCTGACCGTGCCACCTTCCAGGGCCTGATCGACCTCCTGACCGAGGCGACGGTCGGCTACCTGTCCGCCCAGGTCGAGGCCGGGGCCGAGGTGGTGAAGCTCTTCGATAGCTGGGCGGGCTCGCTGAAGGGGCAGGACTTCGACGACTTCGCGATGGCGCCGGCGAAGCGGATCATCGCCGAGCTGAAGGCCCGCCACCCCGGCCTGCCGGTCATCGCCTTCCCGCGCGAGGCGGGCGCGCGCTACACCGGTTTCGCCCGCGCCACCGGGGCCGACTGTGTCGCACTCGACAATTCGGTGTCGGCCGAATGGGCGGCCGCCAACGTGCAGAAGGACGGCTGCGTCCAGGGCAACCTCGATCCCGCGCTTCTGGTCAGCGGGGGCGAGCGGCTTGTCTCGGAGACGCGGCGCGTCGTCCGCGCCTTCTCCGGCGGGCCGCACATCTTCAACCTCGGCCACGGCATCACGCCGGAGGCCGACCCCGACAACGTGCAGCGGATGATCGACGCGGTCCGCGGCTGAGCCCGTTCAGCCGGCGCGCCCGGCGTGGCGGGCGAGGAAGTCCGAAAGCTCCGCCTGCGTCGCCGCCCGGCCGGTGAAGATTTCCACATAGGTCGGCGCGCGCCGCAGCCGCGCCGGAAGCGTCTCCGCCGTCTCGAGGTCGATATAGCCGACCTGGGTGAGGTAGACCGCGCTCGCGCGCACGTCCGCCTCCTCCTCGCCGTAGCCGTGGCGCAGGAACATCGCCCGGATCGCGGCGATGCGCGCGGCATCGGCCTCGGCGAAGGCGGCGCGGAGCGCGGCGTCGGTCCGCGCCCAGTCGCGCATCGCCCGGTCGAGCGGCGAATCGAACAACTCCGGCGTGATCCAGCAGTCGATCAGGTTCAGCAGCGCCGCGTTGATCGTCGCGGCCGGCAGTTCGGTCTGCTGCACCAGGTTGCCGGTGTTCTTCTCCTGCCAGCGCCGCACCAGCGCAGCCAGAAGCGCCTCGCGGTCGGCGAAGTGCCAGTAGAAGCTCGTCCGCGACAGGCCGAGCCGGCGGGCGAGCGGCTGGATTTTCACCGCCTCGACGCCGCCTTCGACCAGCATGTCGTAGGCGGCGGCGATCCAGCCCTCCTCGGTGCCGCGCCAGCCCTGCCCGGGCGCCCTGCCCTCCGCCATCTCCGCGTCCTTCCGGCTGCGTGTCGGTAAAACTCGACACATGTGTCGATTTTCTTCTATACGATTCGCCGGAGTCGGGATAGACCCCGAATCGACCGCCACCGGACCACGAGAGCCATCCAACCGGGAGACCGCCATGTCGTCGAACGACCCGCTTCTCCAGCCCTACCGGCTGAAGCACCTGATCCTGAAGAACCGGATCATGACCACGAGCCACGAGCCGGCCTATCCCGAGGACGGGATGCCCAAGGACCGCTACCGGCTCTATCACCTCGAACGCGCCAAGGCCGGCGTGGCGCTGACGATGACGGCAGGCTCGGCCGCGGTGTCGAAGGACAGCCCGCCGGTCTTCAACAACATCCTCGCCTACAAGGACGAGGTCGTCGGCTGGATGAAACGGCTGACCGACGACTGCCACGAACACGGATGCGCGGTGATGATCCAGTTGACCCACCTCGGCCGCCGGACCCGCTGGGACAAGGGCGACTGGCTGCCGGTGGTGGCGCCGGGGCCCGCGCGCGAGCCCTCGCACCGCGCCTTCCCGAAGGTGATGGAGGACTGGGACATCGCCCGCGTCATCGAGGACTACGCCGACGCGGCGGAGCGGATGAAGGCCGCCGGGCTCGATGGCGTCGAGTTCGAATGCTACGGCCACCTGCTGGACCAGTTCATGTCGCCGCTGACCAACGCACTTGATGGGCCTTACGGCGGCAGCTTGGAAAACCGCGCCCGCTTCGCGATGGAGGTGCTCGCCGCCTGCCGCAAGCGGGTCGGCAACGAGTTCCTTCTGGGCATGCGCTACACCGCCGACGAGGCGCATCTTGGCGGCATCACCGAGGAGGAGGGGATCGAGATCGCGCGGATGTTCCGCGATTCCGGCCTCGTCGATTTCGTCAACATCATCCGCGGCCGCATCCACACCGACCCGGCGATGACCGACGTGATCCCGATCCACGGCATGAAATCGGCGCCGCACCTGGATTTCGCCGGCCGCATCCGCGCCGAGGTCGGGCTGCCGACCTTCCATGCCGCGCGCATCCCCGACGTGGCCACCGCCCGCCACGCCGTCGCCTCGGGCAAGCTCGACATGGTCGGCATGACCCGGGCGCACATGGCCGACCCGCATATCGTGCGCAAGATCGAGGAGGGCCGCGAGGAGGACATCCGCCCCTGCGTCGGCGCGACCTACTGCCTCGACCGCATCTACCAGGGCGGCATGGCGCTCTGCATCCACAACGCCGCGACCGGGCGGGAAGAAACCATGCCGCACACGATCGCGCCGGCGGCGGAGCGCAGGAAGGTGGTGGTCATCGGCACCGGCCCGGCCGGGCTCGAGGCGGCCCGCGTCGCCGCCGAGCGCGGCCACGAGGTCGTGGTCTTCGAGGCCGCCGATGCGCCCGGCGGGCAGGTGCGGCTCACCGCCCGCACCAAGCGCAGGGCGGAGCTGATCGGCATCATCGACTGGCGGATGGCACAATGCGCCGCCCGCGACGTCGAGTTCCGCTTCAACACCTTCGCCGAGGCCGCCGACGTGCTGGCGGAGAAGCCCGACGTGGTGATCGTCGCCACCGGCGGCATGCCGACGCCGGATGTGATCGAGGCCGGCAACGACCTGACCGTGACCGCCTGGGACATTCTGTCGGGCGACGTGAAGCCGGGCGCCAGCGTGCTCGTCTACGACGACGCGGGCGACCATACCGCCTTGCAGGCGGCGCAGCTCATCGCCGAGGCGGGCAGCGCGGTGGAGATCATGACGCCCGACCGCACCTTCTCGCCCGAGGTCATGGCGATGAACCTCGTGCCCTACATGCGCGCGCTCCAGGACAAGAAGGCGACCTTCACCGTCACCTATCGCCTTGCCAGGGTGGAACGCGACGGCAACCGGCTGAAGGCGACCGTGGGGTCGGACTACATGCCGCTGGCGAAGGAGGCCTACTACGACCAGGTGGTGGTCAACCACGGCACCCAGCCTCTCGCCGATCTCTACTTCGACCTGCGGCCCCGTTCGGTGAACCTCGGCGCCGTCGACTACGACGCGCTGATCGAGGGCCGGCCGCAGGCGATCGCCGGCGGGCCCACGAACGGCTTCCGGCTCTACCGCATCGGCGACGCGGTCTCGGCCCGCAACATCCATGCGGCGGTCTACGACGCGCTGCGGCTGGTCAAGGATATCTGATCCGCCCCGGCCTTTCCCTTTCCGGCCGGATCGGCGATGGTGGGCCCGAACGACACCCCGCGGGGCACGGCTTGGCGGGACAGAGGGGCACCGGCACCGCCGGTCGGAGGAGGACGATGCGATACCTTGCTGCGAGGACGGCCCGCGAGGCGGCCGAAGCGCTGGCGGCCGCGGACGGCGTGACGCGGGTTCTGGCGGGGGGCACCGACGTGCTGGTCCAGATGAAGGCCGGGCTCGTGGAGCCCGACCTGGTGGTCGACATCAAGAAGATCGCCGGGATCGGCGAGATCACGGCCGAGGCGGGCGGTTTCCGCATCGGCGCGGCGGTGCCGAACGCGGTTCTCGGCGAACACGCGGGCGTGCGCGCGCTCTGGCCCGGCGTGGTTGAGGGCGCGAACCTCATCGGTTCCACCCAGGTGCAGGGGCGCTGCACGATGGCGGGCAACCTCTGCAACGCCTCGCCGGCGGCTGATGCGGTGCCGGGCCTCGTCGCCGCCAATGCCGTCGCCCGCATCGCCGGGCCTGAGGGCGAGCGCGACTGCCCGGTGGCGGAAATCCCCGCCGGCCCCGGCCGGACGACGCTGGCGAAGGGCGAGGTGATCACCTCGATCCTCCTGCCCGCCCGGCC